>JACNGB010000049.1 GCA_014384345.1 Candidatus Thioglobus pontius | reverse complement strand
CCACCAAGCACTGCACTTTCGCTTTTAACATTAACAACCTGCACAGGTGCTTCAGGAGAAATTCGTTCGCACGATCCCCATAAATAATGATCAATCATCAAATCGCCAATGACTAATAGTTTGGGTGTTTTGTTTTGTAAATTAAGCATTTAAGAACTCATCCGCAGTTTGTATTTTAATTCCGCAATCGTAAAAATATTTATCACTGGTGATTAATGCATCACAGTTATTTTGTTTGGCGCATAGACATTGCAAGGTATCTTCTAGATCAAGGTTGTTCGTGATCGATAAATCGATTGCATTTTTAATAACCTCTTCACCAAAAACTGAAATATACCACTCCTGTTGAATAACGTTTAAATTACTCAGTGTTTGTTGTTTATTTTTTGAAAGATAAAAAATGGTGCTCAGCATATCTTCACTAATAATAATTTGATAGTTGTTACTTACAAGTGTTTCAATGAGTCGTACGCTAATTTTATGCTTAACTCTATCGGCGTTCAAAAAATCAAGAACAATATTAGTGTCTAAAAATATTTTCATTTATTCGCCATATTTTTCGTGTGCAATTTTTTCGCGTATTTCTCTTGAAGTTAAATCGTTAAATCTCGAATGAATTTTTACCGTGCCAGCAAGCTGCATTATTTTATTAACCTTTTCTTTTTTCTTTTTAGCGATGATTTTTGTTAAAATTTTTTCTATTTGATCAGCGTATTCGCTTGATACGACAAGCCCTTTACGTTCATGAGTCTTCTTATCCTCGATGCGCAGATAATCAAAATTCTTTAATATGTCAGCACTTCTGGCTAAATCTCGTATTCCAATGGTTGTTGTCATTTTATTACCCTATGTTGTCTTTTGTTGAATTGTAACACATTGGTAAAAATATAACAATGCAGGCTAATCAACCAATACTCCCTGTAAGTTCTGATAGGGCAGGTTCAGTCCAAATTACTTGAGTCATTTTTCCATTTTTTTCTCAGCTTCTTCTTGTGAGTACAGTTGCTTTTCAAGAATTGAGGTTTCACCATGAGCAACACCTTCAAGAATTTCTATACACCTTTTTGTTAGCTCGTAATCATTAGCATTAATTAAATAATCTGAAGCAGTGCAATGCTTAGTGATCAGTGCAGGATCTTTAGAGGTATGTAGATCAGCGAGTATCTTAGTTGTTTGGTATTTAGGCGCGGTAACTAACTCTGCTTTTATAAGGCGATCAAAGTAAGTATTTTATGAAATATCAGTACCGTGCAGGCGTTTAATATCAGCAATATAGGCTTTAATGCCTTCTTCTAAGCTCACAACAGGCTCAAAGCCTAAGTTAGTTTGTGAAGTACTAATATCAGCTTGGGTATGCATTTGATAGCCATCATATGGGTTGGGAATGTATTCAGTACCTAAATCTGTGTTAAGTTCAGTTTGTAAAATATCAGCAATGTCTTGAAAGCTTCTTGGATTGCTAGTGCCAACGTTATAAGTGCCGTTTTCTTTAGGGTTACAGGCTTTAATGTTTGCTTGAACGACATCTTCGATGTTGATAAAATCACGCAAAATCTGATCAGAGCCTTCAAATAAAGTTGGTGCTTTGCCATCTAAAATTTGGTGCCCAAGCTGAATCACCATTGAGGAAGTTTTTGCCTTGTAGTATTCGCGCGGGCCGTATACGTTAAAGAATTTTAAACCCACAATTGTCATATTTGGGTTTTCACGACTATAGCGATACGCAATTTGATCCATCATATATTTACTAAAGCCATAAGGGTTTTCAGGATTTTCTTTGCCGACAGTTTGTGGTGAAGGTAGGCTGCCATAAGTAGCTGCAGAGCTTGCATATACCATTACTGCATCATCATCTCTAGCTTTGTTAAGAAAATCATAAAACGAATTAACATTGGTTTGCATTACAATTTCTTGATCGTATACACGCGTGTCTGAAATTGCTGCCTGATGGAACATATAATCAAACTTATAATCATTTAATAATGCCAAATCGGCTTTACTGTTAATATTGCCACACACCACATCGCCAGTGAATCCAATAAGATTTTTGTAATGACCAAAGCTTTGCAGGTTGCCATTAGCAAAAGTGGCCTCACTTCTAAAACAATCAAATACCACTACCTGTGAATTGGGATAGTTGTCTTGAAAATAAAAGGCTAGATTGCTGCCAATAAATCCGGCGCCACCGGTGATTAAGATTGTTTTATTATTAAAGTCAATATTGTTATAAACCATGGTAAATTTTTTCTTAAACTACTATAGGCACCATGTTAAACGAAAACCTATTTAAAATTAAACATTCAGTATAATCAACTCAATCTGGTACATTTAATATTAGCATGGAATACAACAAAAATTTCTATCAAATAAAATCCAATACAGAGATTTTTGAGCGGCTAATAGCTGAGCGTAAAGGCATTGGCTATTACAATTTGCCCTATCAAGATACAGCTGAAATTAAAGATTACGCCAAAAGCATTAATAAAAAACATATTGTTGTTTTGGGCATTGGCGGCTCTAGCTTGGGCGCAAGAGCTATTTATGAGTTTTTATTGCCTTCTAGTAATTACACGAAAGACCTGTTATTTCTAGAAACTATTGATCCACTTAAAATCAAACAATGCTTAAAAAAAGTTGATCTAAAGGATGCCCAATTTGTGGTTATTTCCAAATCTGGCGATACTATCGAAACCATTAGTTTATTTAAATACCTTAATTCATTGGTTGAAATTAATAGTAGCAACTGTACTATTGTTTCAGAAACTAAAAGTAAATTAACTCAGTTTGCTAACGATAACAATATTAAAGCCTTTGATTTGCCTGAAAATGTTGGTGGGCGTTTTTCGGTGTTTAGTGCGGTGGGCTTGGTGCCTTTGGCGATGGTGGGTGTGGATATTGACAATCTTCTTAATGGCTGTAAGCGTGTATCAGATAGCTTTTTTGAGCAAGGCGCTTATTACAAGCCTATTATTAGAAAAGCGCGATTTTTGGTTGAAAATAAGTCGCGTTTTAATATTAATGCGGTGTTTTCTTATTCATCAACACTTGAGAGTTTTAACAAGTGGTATGTGCAGCTTTGGGCAGAATCCTTGGGCAAGAAAAATATTAATGATACGCGTCAAGCGCTGACACCAGTAGCGTTAGTTGGTCCGGTTGATCAGCACAGTTTTTTGCAGCTAATTATGGATGGTGTGCGTGACAAAACAGTCACCTTTATCAAGGTGGGCGACCTCAAAGATAACGCCACAATTCCTACGGATGACGATGATAAATTTACAAATTTGGGCTTGGATTATGTCAATGGTTTGAGTTTTAATGAGTTGCTTAATAAACAAGCGGATGCCACGATTAAATCGGTAGAAGCGCAAAAAGACATTCCATGTGATGTGGTAACCATTCGCACTGTGGATGAATATAATATCGCTAAGTTGATGTTCAGTTATCAGCTTATGGTGTCCACCATTGGCCAATTTTTGCAAATTAACACTTATGATCAGCCTGGGGTTGAAGATGGCAAGCTTATTCTTAAAGAAAGTTTGAAAAACTAAACCATTGCGATATAACTATCAAAGGAAAGTCTAATGAAATCAATGTTTAACCTTGAATCATTCATCAAAATTAATAAGTGCTTGTTTCCTGTGGCAGGCTACGGTACGCGTTTTTTACCTGTCACTAAAGCCATCCCAAAAGAAATGCTGCCAATTCTTACCAAGCCACTCATTCAATATGGTGTAGAAGAAGCCATGAGTGCTGGCATGACAACCATGGCTATGGTGACTAGCAAATATAAGCAAGCCATTAAAAATCACTTCGAACCACATACTGATATTGAAACTAGCATCAAAGGTACAGCTAAAGAGGCGTTGCTTGATGAGGTGAACTACGCTTCTGAACAATGCGATTTCAGCTATATTGAGCAGCAAGAAATGCTTGGTCTTGGTCATGCGATCTATACGGGCAAGCCACTGATTGGTGATGAGCCATTTGCGGTTATCTTACCGGATGACCTATGTACAAGTAATGGCGATTCGATACTTAAGCAAATGGCCGCTCTTTATGTGCAGCATCCCGATTGTTGTATTGTGGCTATTGAAGAAGTACCTATGACTGAAGTTGATAAATATGGCGTGATTGACGGCAAATTGTTGAAAGGTTCTACTAATGCTTATCAGGTTAGCTCTATGGTTGAGAAGCCAAGTCCAGAAGAAGCGCCAACCAATCTTGCCATTATCGGTAGATACATCTTAACGCCACAAATATTTAATGTGCTTGAAAACACTAAACAAGATAAAAATGGTGAAATTCAAATTACTGATGCGCTGATGACATTGGCCAAGCAAGGTAAAGTCATTGCTTATAAATTTGAAGGTATTAGATACGACTGTGGCAATGTTAAAGGTTTTGTTGAAGCCACTAACGCTTTCGCTAAATCAGAGGGCTTGATTTAACTCCTTTTAAAGGCTTAGAATATTGACTTTGTATTTAATATTAATTATAATGAATACAAAGTAATGATTAGAGGTTAATGTGTCTCAAACTACAATGACAGTCAGACTAAGTGGTGAGTTAAGTGATTTTGTTGCAAATAATGTTGACAAAAACGGTTCTTATGAAAATATAAGCGAATATGTACGTAGCCTGATTCGTAATGATAAAAATCGATTTGAAAAAGAAGCTTTTGAAAGGTTGAAGGCAGAATTGACGTTAGCCTTCTCTACCCCAGATTCTTCTTATTCAGTATTAAGTGTTGAAGATATATTTAGCAGAAACAGTTAAGCAAATTGTATGATTAACGTACAAAATTCTGCTTCGTTAAAAATAGATGAAATATATCGATACACAGTAAGAAATTGGGGAGAAAAACAAGCCAAGGCCTACATCAACGGTTTGTTTGAATCTTTTAACAATATTGGCAATAATTTAGTTATATCTCATCCAATACCTGCGGATTTTGGCATTGATGGTTTTTATTTTCAATACGAAAAACATTATGTCTATTGGAAATATCTAAATAGTGGTGATATTGGTATTGTGACAGTGTTGCATGAACGCATGCACCAAATAAAGCAATTTATCAGTTAGTTTTATAATCTATTCAACCGTCACTGATTTTGCCAAATTACGCGGCTGATCTACATCGGTGCCTTTGATAAGGGCCACGTGGTAGCTGAGTAATTGTAGCGGGATGGTGAAAATAATGGGTGCGGTGATACGGCCCAAATCTGTTGTCGTGGGCACGATAGTCATGCCTTTCATTGGCGCTACTTGTGCAGCTTCGTCTTCAAAGACAATCATCTCAGAGCCGCGTGACTTAACCTCTTGAAGGTTGGATTTAAGCTTGTCAAGCAATTGATCGTTTGGTGCAATAGCAATAACAGGTGTGTCTTTATCAATTAGAGCAATTGGCCCGTGTTTAAGTTCACCTGCGGGGTAGGCCTCAGCATGGATGTATGAGATTTCTTTAAGTTTAAGTGCGCCTTCCATAGCAATCGCATGCATAGTACCACGCCCTAAAAACAGCGCATTAAATTTATTTTTAAAGGTTTTGGCAAGTTGTTTAATTTGATCTTCTTGTTCAAGTGTTTTTGCAATCAATCCAGGTAGGCGATTTAGCCCGTCAACAATTTTAGCCTCTTGCTGTTTAGAGACTTGCTTGTGGCATCTGCCAACTGCTACTGAGAGTAGTGCGAGAGATACTAGCTGAGTGGTGAAAGCTTTGGTAGAGGCTACGCCAATTTCAGGGCCGGCGTGAGTTAAAAAGGTTAGTTCTGACTCTCGAGTCAAACTTGACTCAGCTGAGTTACAGATTGTCAGTGTATGAATATTTTTATCTTTACTGCGTTTTTTAACGGCTTTTAGCGCTTCTAATGTGTCCGCTGTTTCACCACTTTGAGAGATGGTAATAAACAGTGTATTGTCTAGAATAATTGGATTGCGATAGCGATACTCACTCGCCACTTCAATGTGAGTGGGGATTTTGGCAATGTCTTCTAGCCAATATTTAGCCACTAAGCCAGCATTATAACTAGTGCCGCAGGCAATAATTTGAATGTGTTTGGTGTTTTTAAAGATCTCTGCCGCCTTGTGACCAAAAGCGGATGATAACACTGTATCTTTGGTGACACGAGATTCTAACGTATCACGAATGGCTTGTGGTTGCTCAAAGATTTCTTTAAGCATGTAGTGGTCGTAGCCACGCTTAGAGGTTTGACCAGATTTAAGATTTGAGGTTTTAATTGCTCGTTCTACTTGTTTGCCATCTTTGTCATAAATAGTGACCTTATTGAGAGTAATATCGGCAATATCACCTTCTTCTAAAAAGATAAAATCTTTGGTGATATCTAGCAATGCCATTTGATCAGAAGCAATAAAATTACCTTTATCGCTTACACCAATCACTAAAGGTGAGCCACTGCGCGCAGCAATGATACGACCTGGGTCTTTGGGTGAGATAACACCAACACCATAAGCCCCTTCAAAAGTAGTAATTGCTTTTTGTGTGGCTTCAAGCAAGGTGTTGCTAGTTTCTAAAGCTTGGTGAATGGCGTGGGCGATTACTTCAGTATCAGTATCTGAAGTGAATCTGTAACCTTGTGTTTGCTGTTCGGTTTTTAATTCAAGAAAGTTCTCAATAATACCGTTATGCACCACGCTAACGCTGTGATTGCAAATATGTGGGTGTGCGTTGCAAGAAGAGGGTTCACCATGCGTCGCCCAACGAGTATGAGCGATACCAATCGTGCCGTCTAGTGGCGTGGATTTTTCTTTGATGTTATTTTCAAGATTAACCACTTTACCGACCGCTCTGGCGCGATTGAGCTGATTGTCTTTTGACAAAACCGCTACGCCAGCAGAATCATAACCGCGATATTCAAGTTTTTTTAATCCATCGACAAGGATGGGTGTGATGTTATTATTGCAAATACCGCCAACGATTCCACACATAAGATTTATTTATTGTTAAGATTTGGTGGAATTATAAACTTTGTATGGTTGCTAGTGGTCTAGACTGCAACAACTTCTTTTTCTTTTAGACTTATCGCTTGTTGTTGACCAATAAGTTTAAGCAGTACAATAATTCGATCTTGGGCACTATAGTTTTGAAAAATAGCCTGTTGACCTTTAAAAGCGCCACTTTGAATTTCAATCGCATCACCTTTTTGATGTGAGCAAATGTTAATCAATTTTTCAATGGTTTGCTGTTGTTGGATTCTAATCAGATTAATGATTTGATTAGGCACTTTGGCAAAACTTAAGCCGAATCTAACAAAGTTGGCTACCCCTTTGGTAGAGCGAATCGACGCCCAATTCTGGGCTTTATCATCAAGTTCAATGAATAAATACCCTGGAAATAGCGCTTGGGTTTTGTTTTTAATTACGGCTTTTGGGAGAAACACTTCAAAGCCTTGATTAGTTAGATTAAGTGTAGCAATCGCCTCTTGTTGAGGTTTGGTTTTGAGTAAGTACCATTTTTTCATAGTGGCTCATTATAAACTTAAAATCGTTTTTTTTTTTTGCTTTTTGAAGACTTTTCCGAAATCTTGTTATCTGGCTCTATTAAGAGTGTTATACTTGTCATACATATAATACAAAATAAATTAGGAGTTAAATATGTTGTCTGTCAGACTTAATGAGGAAATGCAATCTAAATTAGATGGATTAGCAGACGCTACTAAGCGCCCTAAAAGCTTTTTTGTAAAAGAAGCTTTGGAAAATTATTTAGATGATATGGTTGATTATTATGAAGTGCAGAGCCGCTCTCAAGATAGTTCTAGAAACTTAATTAGCGTCGAGGAATTAGAAAAAGCATTAAATGTATAAGTTATTGATCGATGATAAGGTTGTTAAGGATCTAAAGAAAATTGATCACAATTGGCGTGCAAAAATATTAATTGCAATAAAAACCAAACTCGTTGAAAATCCATATTTGGGAAAGAAATTAGTAGGGGATTTGTCACCTTATTATCGATTAAGGGCGGGAGATTATCGAGTGTTGTATGAGATTATTGAAAATAAATTAATGATTATTATCGTTAAAGTCAAACATCGTAAAAATGTATATAAATAATGATTATTGATTTGCATAACCATTCTTATTATTCTGACGGTGTTCTATCACCCACTGAAGTGGTCAATTTAGCCAAAGCGCAGGAGTGTGATATATTTGCACTAACTGACCACGATACGACTGATGGATTGATCGAGGCGCAACAACAGGCAGATAAGGTCGGTTTAAGACTAATCCATGGTGTTGAGGTGTCAGCCATGTGGAGTAATATGACGGTTCATATCGTGGGTTTGGGGGTTGATATTAATAATGCAACACTCCAAGATGGGCTTAAGCGGCATCAAGAATTTCGACGAGTTCGCGCCGAGAAGATAGCGCGAGGTTTGGGTGGTGCCGGTGTGTTTAATGCCATGGAAAAAACTCAGGCTATCGCTAAAACCGACATGATTACTCGAACACATTTTGCTCAAATGTTGGTTCAAGAAGGTGTGTGCAAAGATATGCGTAGCGTGTTTAAGCGTTTTTTAACCGGTAAAAAACCCGGCGGCGTGGGTGGCAAGTGGGCTGAGTATGATGAGGTAATTTCTTGGATACATGCGGCAGGCGGTCAAGCTGTTTTAGCGCACCCGTTGCGTTATCATATGACCAATACAAAAGTTAAACGACTATTGAGCCATTTGGCTGGCGCGGGATTAGATGGTGTTGAAGTAGTTACAGGATCTAGTAGTGCTGATGAAATAACGTTAGTGGGCCAATGGGCAAAGGAGTTTAATTTATTATCTTCTCAGGGTTCTGATTATCATGGCTGGCCAAACCAACGTGTGGTGATTGGAAAACTACTAGAAATGCCCAATCCAGAAACTACAATATGGAGAAATTGGTAGTAATGAAACTATTGAAAATTCACCCACAAAACCCTCAGCAACGCTTAATTGATCAAGTGGTGAGCGAGCTTAAATCTGGTGGTGTTATTGTTTATCCAACAGATTCAGGCTATGCACTTGGCACAGCTTTGGGTAATAAAGCTGGATTGGAGCGCATTCGTCAAATTAGACAACTCTCGAAGCGCCATGATTTCACCTTGATGATGCGTGATTTGGCGCATATTGGTGAGTACGCCAAATTAGATAATAATGCCTTTCGCCTACTAAAGAAAATTTTACCTGGTCCTTATACATTTATCCTGGAAGGTACACGAGATGTGCCTAAGCGTCTGTTGCATGATAAGAAAAAAACCATTGGGCTGCGTATTTCTGAACACGGTGTGGTGCAAGCCTTGCTAGCCTCACTTGATGAGCCATTGATGAGTGTGTCACTGATATTGCCCGGATGTGAATTTTACGATATTGATGACGTGCGTGATGCGGTTGAAAAATTAGTCGATGTGATTGTTGATGATGGCTATTGTCCGCCACAGCCAACCACGGTAATTAACCTAACTTCTGGACAGGTTGAAATTATCCGACAAGGAGCTGGCGATACCTCGCTTATCGTCTAAGTAGTGAGTTAATCAGTATAATAAAGCCTTTTTATACAATGTTTTACGCGCATGAAAACTGCACAAATTAGACAAAAATTCTTAGATTTTTACGCCTCAAAAGGCCATACCGTTGAAAAGAGCTCGTCACTTATTCCGCATAATGACAAAACCTTGTTATTTGTAAATGCTGGAATGGTGCCGTTTAAGGATGTGTTTAGTGGTGTAGAAAAGCGCCCATACACACGTGCAGTCAGTTGTCAGCGTTGTGTGCGTGCTGGTGGCAAGCATAACGATCTTGAAAATGTCGGCTATACCGCGCGCCACCATACTTTTTTTGAGATGCTGGGCAATTTCTCGTTTGGTGATTATTTCAAACGTGAAGCTATTCAATATGCCTGGGAATTTTTAACAGTAGAGCTTGGCCTGCCTAAGGAAAAACTTTGGGTCAGTGTCTTTGAAGAAGATGATGAAGCTGAAGCTATTTGGGTAAATGAAATTGGTTTTCCTAAAAATCGTATCTCTCGTTGTGGCGCTAAAGATAACTTTTGGCAAATGGGTGATACCGGCCCGTGTGGGCCATCGAGTGAAATTTTTTATGATCATGGTGAAGAGATTGCTGGTGGTCCGCCAGGACACGCGGATGAAGATGGTGATCGCTATATTGAAATTTGGAACTTGGTGTTTACTCAGTATGATAAACAAGAAGATGGCTATTTAAAACCACTTGATGCACCTTGTGTGGATACCGGTATGGGACTTGAGCGTTTAGCCGCTGTATTACAACATGAAAACAATAACTACGATACCGATGGCTTTAACAGTCTAACTAAAGCAGTGGTTGAGCTAACCCCTAAAGAGGCGGGTATTAAAACTGATAACGCTTCAGTTCGTGTGATTGCTGATCATATTCGCTCAACGGCCTTTATGATTGTTGATGGCGTGATTCCATCAAACGAAGGACGTGGGTATGTACTGCGCCGTATTATTCGTCGTGCGATTCGCCACGGTCATAAAATTGGTATTGAGAAAACGTTCTTCTATCGTTTGGCGCCGGTATTGGCATTAGAGTTTAAAGAGGCTTATCCAGAGCTTAAGAAATCTTTAGCGAATGTTGAAAAAGTCTTGAAACGTGAAGAAGAGCGCTTTGCGCAAACACTAGACCAGGGTATGGGTATTTTAGAAGCTGCAATTGCCGATCTAACAGGCAGTGAAATTGACGGCGAAACCGTGTTTAAGCTTTATGATACTTACGGTTTCCCAGTTGATTTAACGGCTGATGTTGCTCGTGAGCGTAGCCTCACCATTGACATGCCAGGCTTTGAAGCAGAAATGACCAAACAACGTGACAGAGCGCGTTCAGCCGGTGATTTTAAAACCACACAAAAAGGTGTTGATGTTGGTGAGGTGACAGAATTTTTAGGCTATGAGCAATTAGAAAATAACTCATCAGTGCAAGCGTTGATTAAAAATGGCGAATTGGTTGATTCGATTGAAGCGGGCGATCACGGCATTATTGTATTGGCGCAATCTAGTTTTTATGGCGAGTCAGGTGGCCAGGTGGGCGACAGTGGCACATTGAGCGCGAAAGGTGTTGAATTTGAAGTTACCAATACGCAAAAACAAAAAACAGGTGCATTTGAGCATCATGGTATTGCACTAAGTGGCGTGATTAAAGTCGGTGTTGTGCTTGAAGCTAAAGTTGATGCGCGTAGGCGTAAGCGTATCGCTCGAAATCACTCAGCAACACACTTATTGCATGCTGCGCTTCGTGGTGTTTTGGGTGAAACGGTTACCCAGAAGGGCTCGTTGGTAGATGGTGATAAATTACGTTTTGATTTCTCTCATGATGAGGTGATTGCTAAAGCGGATCTAGATAAGATTGAAGCGATGGTTAACCGTCGCATCTTAGGGAATTCAATTGTTCATACGGATGTAACCGATATTGAAACTGCCAAAAAGAAAGGTGCCATGGCACTGTTTGGTGAAAAATATGGCGATACGGTACGCGTATTAAGCATGGGCAAGGGTGATTTTTCAGTGGAGCTTTGTGGCGGTACACACGTTAATCAATTGGGCGATATTGGTTTGTTTAGAATTACCTCAGAAGGTGGTATTGCTGCTGGCGTGCGTCGTATTGAAGCAATGACCGGCTATGACGCTTATCAGTTTGATAAGCAAACTGAAGACAGTTTGAGTGAAATTGCGCAAATGACTAAATCGAGCAATGCGCAAGCCGTAGAGAAAGTAGCGCAACTGATTAAACAGCAAAAAGAATTAGAAAAGCAGATTGCTACATTTCAAAAGCAGTTGGCCAGTAACCAAGGTGATGATTTAGTTAATCAAGCGCAAGATGTTAATGGGGTTAAATTGCTTGCTACTGTGGTTGATGGCGTGAGCGGCAAAGATCTGCGCGATATTGCTGACAAGCTAAAAGACAAGCTAGGATCTGCCGTTGTGGTGCTGGCCGCAGTGAGTGGTGACAAGGTGTCGTTAGTGGCTGGTGTAACTAAAGATTTAACTAAGCAATATCAAGCAGGGAAGATTCTTAACCATGTTGCTCAGCAAGTGGGTGGCAAAGGTGGTGGTAGGCCAGATATGGCTCAGGGCGGTGGCACAGATCCGTCTAAGCTAACTGAAGCTCTCACTTCAGTCAATGGTCTATTATAAGTTGAGTGTGCTTTTTCCATATATTTTCGTTGTCAGAATTATCAAATCAGTCATTTATTAAATTATAAACTCCTGATTTTCAAATTCCTTACGCCTTAATCTGTGAAAAAATCACATCTCAATAGGTAGCTATAGAAAGATTGTTGTAAATCTTAGGCATTAAAAAACCCTCTTTCGAGGGTTTTTTTATCTTACTAATTGCAAGTATTTTTTTACGAGAATGAGGCAAATGAAATAACGAACAAAGGCGCATAGTTAAATCTATGCAACTGAGAGAGTTATGAATTTAACAAAATACTCGTGAAAAAGACGCAGTAATTTTAGACGCAACCGGTTGGCTGTGGCATCCCGCCATACTTCGTGATCGGCTTCATCGGGCCGGTTAGCCATTCCTTAAATAATATTTTTTTATCAATACCAACGTATTTAGAAAATGTTCTGATTGGCGGAACCGATGAGTTATCTGCAAAGTATTCTCTGGCTGAGCGAATTTGCTCAACTTGAGAATCTGATAGTGTAATTTCATCTTCTGAAGCCATTTCATGCATGATTTCTTCTGTCCAAATTGATGGGTCTACTAAGTAGCCGTTTCCTGTTCTATCTAATGCCATTTTTTAATACCATAGTAATTTAATTGGGTATATTATATAAGATTGATAGAAGTCAAGTTTTATAAATACACATTTTATTTGTAGGTGTATGCTTATTGCGCAAAACAATATAGTAAAGCGCTGGGCAATAAAAAACCCTCTGACGAGGGTTTTTTATGAGTTACGTAAGTCGTTAGTTGACTATCTGTACTCTTCTAGCTCTTCAGCAGACTTCATACCTTTTTTGTAATCTTGAGTTGCAGTAACAGTTTCGTTGCCGCTTCTAGAATTTAAAGGGTTAGCTTTGCTTAATGAGTCTAAATTGCCTTGTAATGGTGGTCTGTTGCCTTTTGTAATGCCGTTAGCCATGATATCTCCTAATAATTAATAAACCTTTAAGTTTGAAGTTAAAGGTACGAACCAGGGGAATTATACTGAAATTTAAGTTTTTATCACCATTTTATAGTGATATTTTGAACTATCCCTAAGGGGGTATACGGGGCTTAATGTTGGATAATGAACCTAGGTATAATCTGCACGCTATGGATTGGATGCAATTAACCTTAAAAACCACCGAAGATCAGGCTGATTTTGTTAGTGAAATACTAATGGGGCTGGGTAGTGTGTCAGTCACGTTTAGTGACTCTAAAGATGATGCTATTTATGAGCTGCCAGTGGGTGAAACCCCACTATGGCCAGATATTACTATTACTGCCTTATTTGATTTGGCAGTTGACCAAATGCACGTCAAGCAAATGCTTAAACAAATTTGCAAAATAGAGCAATCAACTTTCGAATTATTAAAAGACAGGGTGTGGGAGGATGAATGTAAAAAGGATTTTCATCCTATGCAGTTTGGCAAGCGGATTTGGATTTGCCCTTCTTGGGAGGACTCGTCTCAATTGCCAAAAGACGCAATCATCATTGACATGGATCCTGGTTTGGCATTTGGCACGGGCACTCACCAAACTACAGATTTATGTTTGCAATATTTAGATGAAAACCCGCCCCTAAATCAAACAGTCATTGATTATGGCTCGGGTACGGGTATTTTGGCTATTGCTGGAATTAAGCTTGGCGCCAAGCATGCTATTGCTGTTGATAATGACCCACAGGCGGTTATTGCTACGAGTAATAATATTAAGACTAACAATTGCCAAGATAAAATCAAGGTATTGCATACGGATGATGAAAGTAAGCTGGATCCAGTAGATTTACTCATTGCTAATATTTTGGCCAATCCTTTAGTTAGCTTATGTGAACATTTTGCTGGTTTGGTCAAGCCGAACGGACATCTTGCGTTATCAGGCATTATGACGGATCAATTGCCTATGATTCTTGATACGTATGGTGAATTTTTTAAAAATTTACACGTTGTTCAAAAAGATGAGTGGTGTCGTATTGATGGCATTAAGAAATAATGTTATAGGCAAGACCTATAACAGTTATATGAGAGAATTATGAGTAAACAAGTTAAAGCAGTATCGTTAATATCAGGCGGATTAGATTCACTATTAAGCACTAAGTTAATGTTGGATCAAGGCATTCATGTTGAAGGTATTAACTTTTTTACTGGATTTTGCGTAGAAGGGCATACACACGCCATTCGCAAGCAAAAGAGCGACAAACAAAAACGTAATAACGCACTATGGGTAGCGGAGCAATTAGGTATTAAATTACACATTATTGATGTGATTGAGGAATATCGCGATGTTTTATTAAATCCAAAACATGGTTACGGCAAAAACATGAACCCTTGTTTGGACTGTAAAGGCTTTATGGTGAAAAAAGCCAAGCAGTGGATGGAAGAAAATGAGTTTGATTTCATTATTACTGGCGAAGTAATGGGTCAGCGTCCAATGTCACAACGTAAAGACACCATGCCAGTTGTGCAAGAAGAATCAGGCGCCGATGATTTATTATTGCGCCCATTGTGCGCTAAGCACCTGCCACCAAGTAAAGCGGAAAAAGAAGGTTGGGTTGATCGTGAACAATTGCTGGATTTTTCAGGGCGTACGCGCAAGCCGCAAATGGCCCTGGCCAAAGAATACGGATTTGAAGATTACGCCACGCCTGCTGGCGGTTGTTGCTTCTTAACCGATAAACAATATTCAGATAAATTGGTTGATATGTGGCAGGCTCGCGGTAATCGTGATTATCAACTGGATGATTTAATGATGCTTAAAGTAGGGCGCCACATTAGACCTAATCAACGTTTTAAGATGATTGTTGCCAGGGAAGAGGGCGAGGTTAAATTCTTAGAAGGCTATCGTAATCAATACGCTAATTTATATCCGGTTAGCTGCAACGGCCCCATTGCGTTAATTGACGGGGAGCCGAATCAAGAGGATCTTAAAATTGCCGCCCAAGTGTTGGCGCGTTATTCTCAGGGTCGAGAAGAAAGTAGTGTGGATATTGAAGTTAAACTATCAGCAGGTGTTGTTCAGCAGTTGAGTATTAAACCATTTGGGGTGGATGAAATTCCAAAAAACTGGTTTGTCTAACCGCCACCAACCGCTTTAATAATTTCTATTTTATCACCAGCGTTCAAGCCAAAATCAGCGTGCTTGGATTTTGGAATAATCGCTTCATTGACTTCGAGTGCAATGCGCTGGTCTTGGTAATTAAGTTGAATGATCAAGCTCTCAGCAGTTGATGAATTATCAATATCTAATTCTTTGCCGTTAACAATTACAATCATTTGTCCATTTTGCCAATCGCACAAGAAACAAATGACTTAGCTTTTGCTTTGGCAGAGTCAAAGCCATGAACCGAATCAGTTTCTGGATAACCTAGATCAAGCAATACCTGGACCAATTCTTCTTTTTTTGAGTCATCAAGATCGATAGTAACAACGCCTTGTTCAATATTAACATCGATTGTATCTGTATTAAAAGCAGCGGATAGTTTTTTAGTAATCGAGCCGGCGCAACCGCCACATTTAATGTTGTCTACAGTAATTTGCATGATATTTTCCCATCATTATTTGTGATTAATTATACCCTTAGATTTGAGTATTTGCTCTTCAGGGTGTTAAGACAATATGGTAAAATTCCCGAAGTTTTTCATTCAGGAGTGTCCGGTGTCACAAGTTGCCTTATTAGCATTAGAAGATGGTCAGATTTTTCATGGAAAATCTATTGGCGCTAGTGGAGATACACTGGGTGAGGTGGTATTTAACACTTCGATGACTGGCTATCAAGAAATCCTGACTGACCCCTCATACACACAGCAAATTGTTGCGCTAACTTACCCTCATATCGGTAGCACAGGTACTAACAATGTTGACGAAGAATCTGCCAAGGTTTATGCTGCAGGTTTAATCATTCGTGACTTGCCACTTTTGCATAGCAACTGGCGTAATGAAATGCCATTAGATGAATACTTACAAACCAACAATATTGTTGCTATTAGCGATATTGACACGCGTGCATTAACGCGTCATTTGCGTGAGCATGGCTCTCTAAAAGGCTGTATTGTAGCAGGTGACAACATTGATGAAACGGCTGCTATTGAAAAGGCGCAATCATTTGCTGGTTTAAAGAATATGGATTTGGCTAAGGTGGTTTCAACCCCTGAGCAATACCAGTTTAACACCGGTTCTTATTTTTTAGAAACAGGCGAATTTACTCAGCTTGATGAAAAATTTAATGTCGTGGTTTATGATTACGGCGTTAAAACTAATATTTTAAGAATGTTGGTTGATCGCGGTTGTGATTTAACTGTGGTTAATGCACAAACGCCAGTAGCGGACGTGTTAGCCATGAATCCAGATGGTGTATTTTTATCCAATGGTCCGGGTGATCCTGAGCCGTGTGATTACGCCATTGCTAATATTGAAGCTTTGTTAGAAAAGAATATGCCGATGTTCGGTATTTGTTTAGGCCATCAATTGTTGTCTTTGGCCAGTGGCGCCAAAACAGAAAAAATGAAGTTTGGTCATCATGGTGCTAATCACCCAGTGCAAGATTTAGCGTCTAAACAAGTGATGATTACTTCACAAAACCATGGTTTTGCTGTGGCTGAAGAAAGTATGCCGGCTAACCTTGAGGTGACTCATCGCTCATTATTTGACAACACCATTCAAGGTGTGCGCGTTAAAGGTAAAAAAGCATTTAGTTTTCAAGGTCACCCAGAAGCATCCCCTGGCCCACATGATGTAAGTGGTTTGTTTGACACCTTTATTGAGGAGATGAATTTATGAAAAAATTATTAATAAGTTTGTTACTGTTGGCATTCAGCACAGTTACGATAGCAGAAGAAGTGGATCCATTTGAAGAAACGAATAGAGTAGTTTATGAGTTTAATGAGACCATCGATGATAATTTACTAGAGCCAGTTTCACGTGCCTATAAAGACCATATGCCTGATTTTTTACAAAATCGAGTCCGTCATTTTTTTGGTAATTTACGTGATGTGTCAACACTAGCTAATCAAATATTACAATTTAAAATTGAGCAAGGTGCGATCACATTAAGCCGTGTCCTTGTGAACTCTACTATTGGTTTGTATGGATTATTTGACGTTGCTACCGATATGAGTCTAACAACCGAAAATGAAGATTTTGGTCAAACACTTGCAGTTTGGGGCGTAGATAGCGGACCTTTTATTATGCTGCCTTTGATGGGCCCATCGACTCTTAGAGATGGCGCAGGTATGTATGTTGATATGACCTCAGATGCAAACTTGGTTAATGAATTGGATGATGTTGGTGCTCTTAGTGCTAGTGCTATGAATGTCATTGATAAGCGTGTTGAACTACTACCAATTACTGATCTATTAGATAATTCTGATGATCCGTACATTACTATGCGATCTTCTTATTTGCAGAAACGAGAAAATGATATCTATGATGGCAATGTGCCAGTATCAGATGATGACTTCTAACACCCATTAACAGTTAAAAAATAATGCCAAAAAGACAAGACCTTAAAAGTATTTTAATTATCGGCGCTGGCCCCATTGTAATTGGCCAGGCTTGTGAATTTGATTATTCAGGTGCGCAAGCTTGTAAAGCGTTGCGTGAAGAAGGCTACCGCGTTATTTTGGTTAACTCTAATCCAGCCACTATTATGACGGATCCGCAAATGGCGGATGCAACTTACATTGAGCCAATTGAGTGGCGTACGGTTGAAAAGATTATTGAAGTTGAACAGCCTGATGCGCTATTGCCAACCATGGGTGGTCAAACAGCGCTTAACTGCGCACTAGATTTAGAGCGCCATGGTGTGCTTAAGAAACACGGCGTGGAGATGATTGGTGCCAGAAAAGAAGCCATTGACAAAGCAGAAGACCGTGATTTATTCCGTGAAGCCATGCTTAAAATTGGCCTGGATATGCCTAAAGCAGCCGTCGCACATACCTTGGAAGAGGCATTCGCCATACAAGAAACAGTCGGCTATCCAACGGTGATTCGCCCATCTTTCACCATGGGTGGCTCAGGCGGTGGTATTGCTTTTAACAAAGATGAATTTATTGAAATTTGTGAACGCGGTCTGGATCTTTCGCCAACCAACGAATTATTAGTTGAAGAGTCGATTTTAGGCTGGAAAGAGTTCGAGATGGAAGTGGTTCGAGACACAAAAGATAATTGTATTATTATTTGTTCGATTGAAAATTTTGATCCAATGGGTGTACATACCGGTGATTCAATTACCGTAGCACCGGCACAAACCTTGACGGATAAAGAGTATCAAGTGATGCGCAATGCATCATTAGCAGTATTGCGTGAAATTGGTGTGGACACGGGTGGTTCAAACGTGCAGTTTGCACTTAATCCTGAAAACGGTCGCTTGACTATTATTGAGATGAATCCACGTGTATCACGCTCGTCAGCATTGGCCTCAAAAGCGACCGGATTCCCGATCGCTAAAGTGGCAGCGAAATTAGCGGTAGGCTATACGCTTGATGAGCTTGATAATGATATTACTGGCGGCAAAACGCCCGCTTCATTTGAGCCTAGTATTGATTATGTCGTTACTAAAATTCCACGCTTTGCGTTTGAAAAGTTCCCTAAAGCGGATGACCGCTTAACCACACAGATGAAATCTGTGGGCGAGGTAATGGCTATGGGCTCAACCTTCCAAGAGTCTTTACAAAAAGCCTTGCGCGGGCTAGAAACAGATAAAGTTGGCCTTGACCCTGTGGTTGATTTGAGTGCTGATGATGCACGCAATAAGATTAAATCTGAATGTATTACTGCACGTAGTGAGCGAATTTTTTACCTAGCTGATGCCTTTAGATTAGGTATGAGTCTTGAAGAAGTGTTTGATTTATCAAAAGTTGACCCTTGGTTCTTGGCTCAAATAGAAGATATTGTGTCAACTGAGATGCAAATTAATGGCGGTAGTATTTCTGATGTAGATGCAGCTCAAATGTTTAATCTTAAGCGCAAAGGCTTTTCAGATGCACGTTTGAGTCAATTACTGCATTGTAATGAGTCATCGGTTAGAGAGCGTCGCAAGGTATTAAACATTAAGCCAGTATTTAAGCGAGTGGATAGTTGTGCAGCTGAGTTCGACACAGAAACAGCCTACTTATATTCCACCTATCAGCAGCAGTGTGAAGCCAATCCAACTAATAAGAAAAAAATCATGATTCTAGGTGGCGGCCCAAATCGTATTGGTCAAGGTATTGAATTTGACTACTGCTGTGTACACGCTTCTTTAGCGTTACGCGAAGATGGCTTTGAAACCATCATGGTGAATTGCAACCCTGAAACGGTTTCAACCGATTATGATATTTCGGATCGTTTGTATTTTGAACCGCTAACACTTGAAGATGTATTGGCCGTGGTTGATATTGAAAATCCAGATGGCATTATTGTGCATTATGGCGGTCAAACGCCACTTAAGTTGGCTGACGCTCTAGAAAAGAGTGGTGCGAAAATTATTGGCACAACGCCAGATGCCATTGATTTGGCTGAAGACCGTGAGCGTTTCTCAGCCATGTTGCAAGAGTTAGGGTTAAAACAGCCGCTTAATGGTACGGCGCGCTCATTAGAACAAGCGCAAGATATTGCTGATGCAATTGGTTTCCCATTGGTAGTTCGCCCATCTTATGTATTGGGTGGTCGAGCAATGGAAATTGTATACGATAAAGATTCTCTAGACCACTACATGCATACCGCTGTACAAGTGTCAAATGACTCCCCAGTGCTACTTGATTCATTTTTAGATCATGCCATTGAAGTTGATATTGACGTTATTTGTGATGGTGAAGATGTGGTTATTGGCGGTATTATGCAACATATTGAACAGGCAGGTATTCACTCAGGTGACTCAGCTTGTTCATTGCCACCATATTCGTTAGATAACGAGGTACTTGATCAAATGCGAGCACAGGTTATCGCCATGGCGAAAAAACTTGGTGTGGTTGGTTTGATGAATACACAGCTGGCTTATCAAGATGGCGAAATTTATGTCATTGAGGTTAACCCACGCGCCTCACGTACTGTGCCATTTGTATCAAAAGCAATTAGTGAGCCATTAGCTGCGATTGCAGCGCGCGTTATGTCGGGTAAAACTCTAAAAGAGCTCGGTTTTACAACAGAGGTTATTCCAACACATTACAGCGTTAAAGAAGCGGTGTTCCCGTTTAATAAATTCTTAGGCGTAGATCCAATTTTAGGCCCTGAGATGCGCTCAACCGGTGAAGTGATGGGTGTGGGTGATGATTTTGCTTCAGCGTTTGATAAAGCGCAATTAGCAGCAGGCTCGCGTGCACCAGAAAACGGTAAAGTATTTGTCAGTCTTAGAAAGCTTGATCGTAACGATTTAGTTGATTTAGGTAAGCAATTAACACAACAAGGCTTTAGCTTGGTTGCTACTCGCAGTAACAGAGAAACGTTAATGGATGCTGGCCTTGAGTGTGAGATGGTTAACAAGGTCTCAGAAGGTTCACCGCACATTGTGGATATGATTAAAAATGACGACATTGATTTAATCATTAATTCAACCGAAGACACACAAGGTGTGGAAGATGCTGCTGCGATTCGTTGTCAAGCGCTGGTGCACAAAGTGCCATTCACTACAACGGTTGCTGCAGCCTTTGCCATGCTTGACGGGCTTAAAACTCACGAAGAGATTACGGTTAGAACTGTACAATCTTTAAATGCTTAAGGTTTAGTATGGACAACATTCCAATGACAGTCGCAGGTGCCAAGGCACTTGAAGTTGAATTACTAAAACTTAAAGACGAAGATCGACCGCGCATCGTTGAAGAAATTGCCACCGCAAGAGCGCACGGCGATCTGAAAGAAAATGCAGAGTATCACGCCGCTAAAGAAGAGCAGGGTTTTATTGAAGGTCGTATTAAAGAGGTAGAGTCTAAGTTGTCACGCATGCAAGTGATTGATGTTACTAAGCTTGCACAAAATGGCCGCTGCGTCTTTGGTACCACCATCAGCTTGATGAACATTGAAGATGATAGTGAAATCACCTATCAAATTGTGGGCGAAGATGAAGCAGACATCGATCTCAATAAAATCTCTTGTCATTCGCCGATTGCCGCTGCACTGATGGGCAATGAAGAAGGTGATGAGGTGACAGTCAAAGCGCCGGCGGGTGATATCGTCTACGAGATACTCGAAGTTCAGTATTTGTAGTCTTTGCGCGAGTTTTCGCATTTTGCTTTGTTAAATCTATTTTTATTTTCAGTCATGCACTAGATTGTGCACTCCTAAAAGATAAAAATAGATTTGCCTTGCAAAACATCAAAAAATCACACAAAAATAACAAAGTATTGACGAAAGTGAAAATTTACGAAATTTTCTAAAACTTGTCGACAAAATGCGCTAAAAGCATATAAAAAGTAATATTTAGTGGTTAAAAGTCATTAAAAAACGATAAATTTAGTTAAAAATCAACAGATTCTTAAAATTTCCTAATTTTTTACACACTATTTTTACATTTACAAGTATTTTTGCCTAATGCAAGGCGCACGACAGATTGAGCGAAGGAGTATAGATGTAGCTATATGACTGAGTGAAAGACAAGTGCAACACAGCAGTAGGCAAAAAGACGCAGTAAAGGGCTAGCCGCGAGGATGGTGTTTGCTATGCTGCGCTTTAAGCTGCACATTTTGAATGTGTGTGTAAATTTGCGTAGTGGCAATATCACTATGCCCCAGCATCAATTGAACAGAGCGTAAATCAGCACCTTGTTGTACTAAATGGGTGGCAAATGCATGACGCAACGTATGAGGAGAAAGCGGCTTGTCAATACCAGCTTTAAGCGCATAAGCTTTAATGATATAAAAAAAATTTTGTCGACTCATGCTACTGCCGCGGTTAGTTAAAAAATAACCATTTGTCTGGCCTTTTTTAAGCAAGTGAGGGCGAGATTTTTGCTCATAATTCTGTAAATGCTCAATAGCAAGCTCACCCAAGGGCAGGATTCTTTCTTTCTCACCTTTGCCGATAATACGAATGTATTCTTCGGTCAAATTTAAATGTTGGAGATCAAGTTTAATTAATTCGCTAACACGCAATCCGCAGGAATACAAAAGTTCAAGCATGGCGCGATCGCGCAAGCCAAACAAAGTGTTTGTATCGGGTGCATCTAACAAATTACTCACCTCATCAATGGCTAGAAAAACAGGTAATTTTTGTGTTTGCTTAGGATGGTTGAGTTTGTTGGTAGGGTTTGTTTGAATACTATCTTGAGTTAATAAATATTGATAAAAAACCCTAAGACAAGTCAATACTCGCGCCTGAGTAGCACTACTAAATTGGCTTTGTTGACGATAATCAAAATATTGTGCAATAGTTTGATCACTGACTTTTGTTAATGAGTGACCAAGCCATTTTGCAAACATAACAAGATCAGATCGATAAGCTTTAAGTGTGTTGTCAGTTGCACCCGATGAAAGCCAGTAATGATCTAAAAATTGATTAATTAACGTGTCGTTATTCATTGCTTAAATTTTAGCCAAAAAAATACCGGCTAGTAGCCGGTATTTTTAAAAGAATTAAGCTGAGATTACTTCTTAGCCAACTTTTCTTTAATTCTTGCTTTCTTACCAGTCAACTCACGAAGGTAATAAAGTTTCGCTTGACGAACCTTACCGCGACGCTTAACTTCAACTGAATCAATCATTGTAGAGTGTGTTTGAAAAACTCTTTCAACGCCTTCGCCGTGAGAGATTTTTCTAACAGTAAATGCTGAGCCGATGCCACGGTTTTTCTTAGCAATCACAACACCTTCAAATGCTTGTAATCTTTCACGGTCGCCTTCACGCACTTTAACTTGTACGATTACTGTGTCGCCTGCGCCGAACTCAGGAATATCACTTCTCAACTGTTCGCTTTCGATTTGATCAATTAAATTCATTTGAACGTATCCTTAAATATTTGTTTCTATAAAAAAGGGCAATTATACAGTCAAACCTTGAAGCGTTCAAGCAAACTATTTCATCTTTTTTTATAGATGCATTTTCAAGGCAAATATGGCATAATTAAGCGCTTTAGATTGACACGTTTTGAGAGATGGGAAAAGTAACTGGCTTTAAAGAATTTGATAGAAAAACAGAGGATTATCGCTCTGTTGAGTTGCGTATTAAAGACTATGGTGAGATTTTTACCGGCACTCATGATGAGGCGAATTTAAAGCAGCAAGGTGCACGATGCATGGATTGTGGCGTGCCTTTTTGTCAATCAGACGATGGCTGTCCTATTAATAACCTAATTCCTGAATGGAATGATTTGGTTTATAACGACAAATGGAAAGAAGCATTAACACGTTTATTAAAGACCAACAACTTCCCTGAATTTACCGGTCGTGTTTGTCCAGCGCCTTGTGAAGGCTCATGTGTATTGGGTATGAATAACCCAGCAGTTACCATTAAAAATATCGAGCAAGCAATTATTGACAAGGGTTATGAGCAAGGTTGGATTAAGCCTTGTAGCGTGGAATACAGAACAGGCAAGAAGATCGCTATTATTGGCTCTGGCCCAGCTGGTTTGGCTGCTGCTGAAGAGTTGAATAAATTAGGTCATGGTGTCACCGTGTTTGAGCGTGATGATCGTATTGGTGGCTTGCTAATGTACGGTATTCCAAATATGAAATTAGGCAAGGATGTGATTGATCGCCGTATTAATTTGATGAAAGATTGCGGTATTGAATTTATTACTAATGTTAATGTTGGTAAAGATATTACTACGCAAGCTTTACAAAAAGATTTTGATGCGCTTGTTTTTACCACGGGTGCCAGTGAAGCCAGAGATTTACCAGTTGATAATCGTGACGCCAAGGGTGTGCACATGGCCATGGAATATCTAACGGTAAATACTAAGAGCTTGTTAGATACTGGTCATGAAGATCAGTCGGATCTATCGGCAAAAGGTAAGGATGTGATTGTGATTGGTGGCGGCGATACAGGCACGGATTGTATCGGTACGGCTGTGCGCCAAGGTGCTAAATCAGTGGTTAATTTTGAGTTAATGTCACAACCACCTGTTGAGCGCTCAGAAGATAACCCGTGGCCTCTCTGGCCATTAATCTACCGGGTTGATTATGGTCATGCTGAGGCACAAAGTGTTTTTGGTAAAGATCCAAGACAATATCAATTAATGACCAAGTCATTCATCAAAGATGACCAAGGCAAACTAGTCGGCTTAAATACCATTAATGTAGAATTTAATGACGGCCAGTTAACTGAAATTGCTGGCAGTGAAAAGACTTGGGATGCGCAATTGGTGTTGCTGTCTATGGGTTTTGTCTCGCCAGAGCATTATTTAAGTGACGATGCGCAAATTGAGCTGGATGATCGTGGTAACTACAAAGCTGAGTATGATCAATACCAAACGTCACAAGCGGGCATTTTTACTGCGGGTGACTGTCGTCGCGGACAATCATTAGTGGTATGGGCGATTAACGAAGGTCGCGGTGTTGCTCAACGTGTTGACGAATATTTAGCGTCATAATATCAATCTAAATCGGTCATTAGCAGCCGGTTTTTTCTTAAAAATCTCATTTATATCCCCTAAGGGATAGATGGTGATACCACTATAAAACGGTGGTTTTCGCTTGCATTTAAGTATAATTTGTCCCGTTCACATCTTTAAAGCAGATGGTTTTAAAGATTTATATAAATATATCGGAGAGATAAAATGGCAAAAGAGCTATATAACACACCCAACCTTGATGAGTTGGAAAATGGTCCATGGCCTTCGTTTGTAACAGGTCTTAAAAGATTAGCAAACGATACCCACGAAGGTGCTGACATGGCACGCGATGTACTAGGTACGCTTGAAACATCTTACGTAACTAAGAAAGGTTACTGGAAAGGTGGTACAGTTGGTGTAATTGGTTACGGTGGTGGCGTAATTCCACGTTTTAACGAATTAAAAGATGATAACGGTGACTACAAATTCCCTGCAGCAGGTGAGTTCCACACGTTACGTATTCAACCGCCAGCAGGTATGCACTACACATCTACTCTATTAAGAGATATGTGTGACATGTTTACTGAGAATGGTGGATCGGGGTTGATCGGTTTACACGGTCAATCTGGTGACATTATGTTACAAGGTGCAACTGAAGAAACGACGCAAAAGATCTTTAACGAATTTAACGCTTACGGTTTTGACATGGGTGGCGCGGGTCCTGCGGTACGTACTGGTATGTCATGTGTTGGTGCTTCACGTTGTGAAATGTCAAACACTAACGAACAAGCAGTATTAAGAACTCTTGTTAATGCATTCCTTGACGACATGCACCGTCCAGCATTACCATACAAAATGAAATTTAAGGTTTCAGGTTGTGCTAACGACTGTATGAACTCAGTACAGCGTGCTGATTTTGCTACTATTGGTACTTGGAGAGATGATATTAAAATCAACCAAGATCTTTGGAAAGCAATGGTTGCAGATAAAGGTACTCAGTATGTAGTTGACAACATTACTTCTCGTTGCCCTACTAGCTGTATGACATTAAACGACGACAACTCATTGTCAATTGACAACAAGAACTGTGTTAAATGTATGCATTGTTTAAATGTTACTTCTCCATTAACTCACAACTACATTGCTGAAGGTGATGTTGAGCCTATCTTAGCTACTGGCGACGATAAAGGTGTGATGGTTATTATGGGTGGTAAGCGTACGTTGAAGATTGGTGACTTATTCGGTTCAGTAGTAGTTCCATTCATGAAAATGGAAACTGAAGATGATAGAGAAGCAATCGAAGATTTAGCTGGTGAAGTAATCGACTTCTTTGCTGAGAATGCATTAGAGCACGAAAGAACTGGTGAAATGATTGAGCGTATTGGCTTAGTAAACTTCCTTGAAGGTATCGGTATCAATGTTGATCCAAATATGATCAACTCTACTCGTACTTCGTCATACGTTCGTATGGATGACTGGGATGAAGAAGCGGTTAAGTGGTTTGAAAATAAAGCCGAAGCTAACGCTTAATTCAACAATAAATTAATAAATTATAAATTAGGAGAAAATTATGGCACAAGCACCTGTAATGCCAATTGAGTCTGGAATTCCGGATCCTTTCCAATACATGCACCCAACAATGATTCGTAACTACGGTCAATGGGCATACCATAACCGTCCACGTCCAGGCGTTTTAAAGCACACTTCAAAGAACAATGAAGATATCTACACTGTTCGTTGTGGTACTGCTCGTCAAATGGATGTTTACACCATTAAAAAATTAGCAGATATTGCTGATGACTACGCTGATGGATTCGTTCGTTTCACCATGCGTTCAAACGTTGAATTCATGATTGCTGATGAAGCTAAAGTTGAGCCATTAGTTAATGCGTTAACTGAAGCTGGCTTCCCTGTAGGTGGTACTGGCCCATCAGTTACTATGATTTCACACACTCAAGGTTGGTTACACTGTGATATTCCAGGTACTGACGCATCGGGTGTGGTTAAATCATTGATGGACGAGATGCATGAAGAATTCACTCGTGAAGAAATGCCTAACCGTGTTCACATGACAACTTCATGTTGTCAGATTAACTGTGGTGGTCAAGGCGATATCGCGTTAAACATTCAACACACTAAGCCACCTAAGATTAACCATGATCTAGTATCAATGGTTTGTGAGCGTCCTACGGTTGTTGCTCGTTGTCCAGTTGCTGCGATTCGTCCTGCAATGGTTAACGGCAAGCCTACATTGGAAGTTGATGAGAAGAAATGTATCTGTTGTGGTGCATGTTTCCCACCATGTCCGCCAATGCAAATTAACGATCCTGAAAACTCTAAGATTGCTTTGTGGATCGGTGGTAAGAACTCTAATGCGAGATCTAAGCCTTCTTTCCATAAGCTGGTTGCTTCTAACCTACCTAACAACCCGCCAAGATGGCCGGAAGTTGGTGCGGTTGTTAAGAATATCTTAAGTGTTTACAAAGAAGATGCAAAAGACTGGGAAAGAGTTGGTGAATGGGTTGATCGTATTGGCTGGCCATCATTCTTTGAGAAGACTGGCTTACCGTTTACTAAATTCCACATCAATGATTGGAAAGGTTCACGTCACCAGTTAAACTCTTCAGCACACATCCGTTTCTAAGGTTAGTTTACGATGAAGTTTGCTATTCAAGTTAACGAAGGTCCGTACCAGCACCAAGCTGCTGATACGGCTTTTCAATTCGCTAAAGCGGCGATTGAAAATGGACATGAAATTATGCGTGTATTTTTCTACCATGACGGTGTGAATAATGCATCTCGTTTCACTTTACCACCTCAAGATGATCGTCATGTTGTGAATAACTGGGCATCTTTAGATATTAAAGATGCTGAGGGAAATCCTGAATTAGTAGTTTGTGTTGCTGCTGCACTACGTCGAGGTATGCTTGACGAGTCTGAAGCATCAAAGAACTCTATTGATGGTAACAACATTCACCCTGCATTCCGTATTTCTGGCTTAGGTCAGCTAATCGAAGCGGGTATTCAGTGTGATCGTTTAGTAGTATTTGGAGATTAATATGGCTACAAAGAAATTTATGTATTTAAATCGCCGATCTTCATTTGGTACGGTGTATGCTATTGAATCATTAGAAGTGGTGTTGATCGCTGCTGCTTTTGAGCAAGATGTATCTTTAGCCTTTATGGACGATGGTGTTTACCAAATCGTTGAAGGTCAAGAAACTGATGGCATTGGCATGAAAAACTTTTCTAAAACGTTTCACGCACTAGGTGATTACGATATCAACAAACTTTATGTTTCTAAAGAGTCTTTAGAAGAAAGAGGCTTGTCTGAATCTGATCTAATGCCTTTGGTGTATGAAGATGAAGATGACGACTGGGAAGAAAAGCCTTCTATCAGAGTTGTTACTAATGATGAACTTAAAGCAATCATGTCTGAACAAGACGTTTGCTTAAGTTTCTAAGAGGGGTTTAATATGTTACATACAGTAAACAAATCATCTTTCGAGCGTAATTCACTACAATCTTGTTTAAATACAATTGACGACACTAGCGTTATTTTATTTATTGAAGATGGTGTGATTAATGCAGCGAATAACGCTAATTCATCAATGATTGCAGATCTTGCCGCTAATGGCCGTGTATTTGCATTGCAAGGCGATGTTGAGGCAAGAGGAATTTCTTCAAAATTAGCAGATAATATCAAATTAGTTGATTATGCTGGTTTTGTTGATCTAGTTGTTGAACACGGAACTGCGGTTTCTTGGGTTTAACTAAAATTTTTATATAGGAGTACGATTATGGCACAAATTTGTGGCGCTGAAGTA
Source organism: Candidatus Thioglobus pontius (assembly GCA_014384345.1). Taxonomy (GTDB): domain Bacteria; phylum Pseudomonadota; class Gammaproteobacteria; order PS1; family Pseudothioglobaceae; genus Thioglobus_A; species Thioglobus_A pontius. The sequence continues at coordinate 52,285 of JACNGB010000049.1, read as the reverse complement.
GATGAAGAAGGTTTCTTAGTAGACCTTAAAGATTGGAACGAGGACATTTGTAAGCAAATGGCTCAAGACGATGATGTTGAGTTAACAGACGAGCATTGGGACGTTATTAATTTCTTACGTGAGTATTTTGAAGAGTACCAAATTGCACCAGCAGTACGTGTATTAACAAAAGCAGTCGCTAAGAGAATGGGTAAAGACAAGGGTAACTCTAAGTACCTTTACTCTTTATTCCCTTACGGTCCTGGTAAGCAAGGTTGTCGTTTCGCTGGCCTTCCTAAGCCGACTGGTTGTATCTAAATAGATATAACTAATTGAAAAACATCTGCAGCTTTTGCAGGTGTTTTTTTATTTTTTAAACATAAAGTTTGAGAGCAATATGTCAACATTAAGCATTATTTTTACCGCTTTATTTTACATTTCCCTATTCGTTTTTATCGTGGGCATGGGTAAGAAGATCTATCAATTTTGGATCACCCCGGCACCGTTAAAAATTCCAACTGCACCAACCCAATTAACACAAACAGGTGTGGTTTTTAGAATGATTCGTGAAGTGACTTTATTTGAAAGTCTTTTCCGTTCAAATAAGTGGATCTGGTTATTCGGATTCCTATTTCATTTTGGCTTGCTACTAGTATTAGTACGCCATTTGCGTTACTTTATCCCAGGTGATTTACCTGAGATTTTCTTATTAATGCAACCCTTTAAATATGCCGCCTTTGCCATGGTTATTGGTTTAGCTGGTTTGTTAGCGCGTCGTATTTTTGTACCGCGTATTCGCTACATTTCTGCACCAAGTGATTACTTGATGTTGTTGATGCTAATTGTGATTGGCGTGAGTGGCGTGGTTATGACGTTTACTGATAACCATACAGACGTGATGGCAGTTAAAGCATTTGCCAGTGGTCTGGTAACTTTTGATTGGGCTAATCTACCAACTGAAATACATTTCTTAGTGCATTTATTCTTGGTTTTTGTATTATTGGCAGTATTTCCAATTTCTAAATTATTGCACGTACCAGGTGTTTTCTTTAGTCCGACGCGTAACCAAGTTGATGATGCGCGTAAGAAGCGTCATATTTCTCCTTGGGCATTGCAACAAGAAAAAGAGCATGCGGTAAAGCTTGAACAAACATTAGGTAAGGACGAATAAGATGGCTGCTAAAGAATTTGATATCCCTAAATTACCCACTTACATTGAGATTCCTGAGTTAAATCCAGGTGTTATGGAGGGTGAGGGTCCGTTTAAATCTTCTGAAGAATTTCAGAATCCATTAGGTTTCCCAGGTGAAAAGGTTGACAATTGGCAAGAAGTTGCCATTGCCAAAATGGGTGAGCTTAAATCTAAATACCGTTCAGTTCAGGTATTTCTAGATTCATGTGTTAAATGTGGTGCGTGTACTGATAAGTGTCATTATTTCTTAGGCTCGTCTGATCCTAAAAATATGCCAGTTGCGCGTCAAGATTTATTCCGTAGCGTTTATCGCCGTCACTTTACTTTTGCGGGTAAATATTTTCCTAAGTTGGTTGGCGCTAAGGAGCTTGATGATGACATGCTGGATGATTGGTATAACTACTTCCATCAGTGTTCACAGTGTCGTCGTTGTTCGGTATTTTGTCCGTACGGTATTGATACGGCTGAAATTTCAATGGCAGCTCGTGAAGTATTAGATACCGTTGGCCTTGGTCAAAAATACTGTAATCAAATTTTAGGTAAGGCACTTACTGTTGGTAATAACCTTGGTCTTCCTGAGCCAGCACTGAAAGATACCTTGCTAGATTTAGAAGAGGAAGTTGAAGAGGATTTTGAGGCGCCGGTTAAATACCCACTAGATGTTAAAGGCTCTGAAATTTTACTTATTACCCCTTCAGCGGACTTTTTTGCTGAGCCACACATTGATGGTTTGATTGGTTATGGTAAGGTTTTCTATCAAGATGGCGTTAGCTGGACATTGAGTTCATACGCTTCTGAAGGTGCAAACTTTGGTATGTTTATCGGTTCTTATGACGTGATGCGTAAAGCAGCATTAAGAATTCGTAAAGCAGCACTAGATCTGGAAGTGTCGCGTGTGATGGTTGGCGAATGTGGCCATGCTTGGCGTGTGGCTTACAGCTTCTGGAACACGTTAAGTGGTGTTGGTGCAGGTGCAGACTCAAGTGATGAATATGCGGCGAAACTGCAAAATCAATTGGATCACAGATACCCACAACCACAACATATTATTGAATACACTTACGATCTAATCCAAAGAGATAAGTTGGAATTCGATAAGTCAGAAAATGACGACCGTACCGTTACTTTCCATGATTCGTGTAATGTTGCGCGTGCAACGAACATGGGTGGTATTGAAGGCGGTCAATTCATTCTTCCACGTGAGGTAATTAAAGCGGTTTGTAATAATTACGTTGACATGGAAAGATCAACAATTAAAGAATCTACATTCTGTTGTGGCGGTGGCGGTGGCCTGTTAACCGATGACTTAATGGAGATTCGTGTTAAGGGTGCTATGCCAAGAATGCAAGCACTGAAAGAAGTAGAAAAGAACAATGGTGTTGATACTTTAGCCGCAATCTGTGCAATTTGTAAGTCACAATTTACTAAAGTATTACCTAAATTTGATTTTGATCCATACATGATTGTCAGTGTTCACCAGCTGGTGAGTAATGCAATTGTTCTGGACAAACCACAAACTGATGCAACTGACGCTGAAGAGGCTCAGGAAGCAGAAACTGAATAAAAACAAGGAGATTTATTATGCAAAAGAATGCTTACGGACAATCCACTAAAGGTGAAAACCATACGTTTAGATTATATAAAGATGATGAACAGGGTGCAGTACCTTGGAATCAGATGATCTTTAAAGAAGATACTACTCACAAGTGTCCTACTTACGTAACTCAAACGCCTCCTTGTCAAGGTTCATGTCCTTCTGGTCATGATATCCGTGGTTGGTTAGATATCGTTCGCGGTATGGAAAAGCCATCAGGCGATATGTCATGGCAAGAGTACGCTTTCCGTCGTTCTACATCTGCAAATCCATTCCCATCGGTTATGGGTCGTGTATGTCCAGCACCTTGTGAAGATGGCTGTAACCGTAATGAAGTTGAAGACACGGTTGGTATTAATGCGGTTGAGCAATTTATTGGTGATAACGCTAAGAAAGAAGGTTACACATTTGAAATCGATGCAGCAGATACAGGCAAGAAAGTTGCTATCATCGGTGGTGGTTGTGGCGGTCTTGCGGCTGCATTGCAATTGCGTCGTAGTGGTCATGCAGTAACAGTATTTGAAAAATACGACCAATTAGGTGGCATGATGATGTACGGTATTCCTGATTACCGTGTTCCACGTGATGTATTAGGTCACGAAATTGATCGTATTATTGCAACCGGTGTTGAAACCAAGATGAACACTAAAGTGGGTGTTGATGTAACCGTTGAAGAATTAGAAAAAGAATATGATGCTGTGTTATTTGCAATCGGCGCAATGAGTGGTCGTACGCTACCAATTCCAGGTGGCGACGCTTCTAACTGTGTGTCTGGTGTGGCTTTCCTTGAAGCTTACAACCAAGGTCGCTTACAGCATATTACCGGTAAAGTAATTTGTATTGGTGGTGGTGATACGTCAATTGACGTTGTGTCAGTTGCTCGTCGCTTGGGTAATATTACTAATGTTGCTGATAAGGATCGTCCAGAGCACATCATCTTTGATGACACGGCGCACGACGTGGTTGATACGTCTAAGCGTTTAGGTGCGGATGTATTATTAACAACACGTTCTACTCTAGAAGACATGCCTGCGGCACAAGAAGAAATTGATGATGCAACTCGCGAAGGTGTTGATATTCAAGGCCAATTAAGCCCAGTTGAAGTGATTACTGATGGCGAAGGCCGCGCAACCGCATTACGTTTTGTTCGCCTCGAAGAAGACGGTAATACACCAATTGAAGGCTCTGAATTTGACATTGAGTGTGAGTTAATCGTATCAGCGATTGGTCAAGGTGTTGATTCTGAAGGTATGGATGATTCATTCTTTAATGAGTACGGCTTTATTGATGCTGACAAGAACTACCAAGTGCCTAACAAACCTGGCTACTTCGTGTGTGGTGATGTGGTTCGCCCTCACTTATTAACAACTGCTATTGGTCAAGCGGCAATCGTTGCAGAAAGTATTGATGATTACTTATCAGGCAATGATCAAAAAGCTCGTAACAAGGTTGACGTACATTACTTTGATTTGGCTAAGAAGCTTGATGAGTGGGATTTATCTCCAGAAGGTTATGAAGCGGGTGGTACTGCAGGTGAAGGTACAGATACAGCTGAGTATGCAATCCACAACTACGAAGATCGTGCGTATGCATCAATCATTTCTCACACTGAATTATTCCTAGGTCACTTTGATAACGAAGAGCGTAATACGCGTAATCATAAAGTGGTTGATACTGAAAACGTATTGGGTAATTTTGAAGAGCGTTTAATTGGTTACACAGAAGAAGAAGTGCAAACAGAAGCGGCGCGTTGTATGTCATGTGGCTTATGTTTTGAGTGTGATAACTGTGTCATGTATTGTCCTCAGGATGCAGTATTTAAAGTGAAAGCTGACAAAGCTACTTTAGGTCGTTACGTAGATACTGATTACAATAAGTGTGTTGGTTGTCATATTTGTGCTGACGTATGTCCTACAGGCTACATTCAGATGGGTCTTGGTGAGTAATACGATTTAATTTTTTTAAAGAGAGTGATTATGAGTCGTTTATTGATTGTGTTCTTAAGTGTGATGTTAAGCAGTGTTGTTGCACAGGCTGATCACCACATTCCTAATCTTGGTGAGAAAGCTACTGAGTTTAAGGATGAGGGTAAAGAAGCGCATAAGCGTGATGGCATGAGCCATGCGGCAAGCTTAATTTTGCAACGTAAAATGCATCCTGAGCTGTTGTCACACAAGCGTGATAAAACATTGCGCCAAGGTGTGCGTGGTGGCGTTATTCAGCTGAATAAATGTGTGGAATGTCATACGTCAGTTGATAAAAACGGTGAGTTTATCCCGGTTAATGCGCCAGATCAATTCTGTTCTACTTGTCATAAGAAGGTAGGAACTAGCCTAGATTGTTTCTCTTGTCATCGTACAACACCTGCGGAGGAAATGTAATGAAAGAATTAAATCGTCGTGATTTTATTAAAACCACTACAGCAACTTCGGCTGGTGTGGTAACTATTGCCAGTGGTATTACATTAACAACCTACGCAGCACGACCTAAAGAATCTGATCCGGTAACCAATGAAAAACGCTGGGGTATGTTAATTGACACTAATAAGTTAACTGAGTCTAATATTGACGATATGGTTAATGCCTGTCAAGAAGAGCATGGCTGGGGCAATGAAACTCACTCAACCGGTGATCAGAAAGCCGGCTGGATTAAAAAGGTTAAAGTCAAAGATAAGGCAACTGAACGTATTAGTAATTTGGCATTAATGTGTCAGCATTGTGAAGAGCCACCTTGTGTTGATGTATGTCCAACTAACGCTTCAATGAAGCGTGAAGATGGCATTGTATTAGTTGATCGTCACCTATGTATTGGTTGTCGTTATTGTATGATGGCTTGTCCATACGATGCACGTTCGTTTGTGCACGAAACATTAACAGATCAAAAAACCCATATGCCACGTGGCAAGGGTACGGTTGAAGCTTGTACTATGTGTGTACACAAAGTAGACAAAGGCGAGGCGCCAGCTTGTGTTGCCAGTGTTAACAGTGACGCAGTTGTTTTTGGTGATTTGTACGATCCAACTAGCAAGATCAATCAGACATTAAAGAAAGTTCAAAGTACACAAATCCGTGCAGATCTAAATCTGAATACGGGCGTACGTTACAGTGGAATTTAAGAGTAGATTATGAGTATTATTCGTTACGAACAAACGCAGGGTAAGAGTCTTGGTTTTTATGCATTTATTGCTGGCTTGGGCGCTTTTATTTTGGCCGCTCTGGCTGGTGTTTACTACATGGAACATAATGGTCACCACGTGACTGGTATGAGTAATCGTATTGTTTGGGGTTTGCCGCATGTATTTGCCTTATTCTTGATTGTCGCCGCTTCGGGTGCGCTGAATGTCGCGTCAATTGCATCGGTGTTTCAAAAGAAAATTTATAAACCGTTATCACGCTTATCAGGCTTAGTCGCTTTGGCGTTGCTTGCGGGTGGTTTGATGGTGTTGGTACTTGACCTGGGTCGCCCAGATCGTTTAATTGTAGCGATGACTGAGTATAACTTCAATTCAATTTTCGCTTGGAATATTATTTTATATAACGGTTTCTTTGCAATTGTCGGTGTTTATTTATGGATGATGTTCGAGCGTCGTATGAATAAATATAGTCGTACTGTAGGTATTGCCGCCTTTACTTGGCGTTTAATTTTAACTACTGGTACTGGTTCAATTTTCGGCTTCTTGGTAGCTAGACAAGCTTATGATGCAGTTATGATGGCACCGATGTTTGTGATTATGTCTTTTGCATTTGGTTTGGCATTCTTTATCTTGATTTTAATGGCAAGTTACAAATGGACTGAGCGTCAGTTAGGCGACGCTATTGTCAATCGTTTAAGTAATCTTTTGGGTGTATTTGTAGCAGCAGTACTTTACTTTGTTGCGGTATACCATGTGGGTAATTTATATCTTGCAGAAAATTCAGGTGTTGAGAATTTCTTCTTAGTTGATGGCGGTATCTACACACAATTATTCTGGTACGGTCAAATCATCTTAGGTAGCTTGGTACCCTTAGCTTTATTGTATTCGCCCGCAACTAGAGGCAACCGTACAATGCTTGGACTGGCTTCAGTATTGATTATTATTGGTGGTCTTGTGCAGTTATACGTCATTATTATTGGTGGCCAGGCTTACCCAATGGAGCTATTCCCAGGTAAAGAAATTCTTGAAGGCTACGGTGGCATTGCTGCTTATACACCAACATTGGCTGAGCTAATGTTAGGCTTGGGTGGTATTGCAGTATCGTTAATTGCAGTAACTTATCTAATTAAGTTCTTACCGTTCTTGCCAGAGAGTTTGGCAGATGATGTGGCTGATCCCCATCATAAGGGCTAATAGCCATTAGGGCAGGGCATTCATGTCTGTCTATTTATCTGCAGCACACAAATCCTCAGGCAAAACCGTTGTTAGTCTGGGGATTTGTGGCGCTCTGAGCGCTCAAAAACTAACCGTTCAGCCATTTAAAAAAGGCCCAGATTACATTGACCCAATTTGGCTGACTCAAGCCAGTGGACAAGCTTGTTATAACCTTGATTTTTATAACATGACTGAGGCCGAGATTATTGAGCTGTATCAGTCTAAACATTCATTAGCTGATGTCTCTATTATTGAAGGTAATAAGGGTTTGTATGATGGCATGAGTGTTGCTGGTGGTGATGCTAATGCTGACCTGGCTAAACTATTAAATACTCCTGTGGTCTTGGTGGTGGATACAACCGGCATTACTCGGGGTGTGGCACCGTTGGTAAAAGGCTATCAAGATTTTGATCCGGCAGTTAATATTGCTGGTGTTATTCTTAACAAAGTAGCGGGTGAGCGCCATCAGTCAAAACTGATTCAAGCTATTGAGCATTACACAGATCTTGAGGTGATTGGCTCAGTGCGACGCTCTAAAGAGTTAATCATTGATGAGCGTCACCTAGGCTTAATGCCTGCCAATGAAACCCCGCAATCACAAGCATTTATTAATACCGCATCACGCCTAATTGCAGATCAGGTTAATCTTGAGCGTATGGTTGATTGTCAAGTTGAAGCAGAAAAAACTAGTCAAGCAGCAATTAACCTAGTTGAGCCCAAACTAACTGTTGCTGTAGCAAAAGATCAGTGTTTTGGTTTTTATTATCAAGATGACTTAGATAAATTTGAAGCGCTTGGTGTTAAGATTAGCTATTTTGATAGCTTGAGCGATCAACAACTGCCTGAGTGTGATGGGCTATTTATTGGTGGTGGGTTTCCAGAAATGCAATTATCGTCACTCAGTGGTAATCAATCACTATTAAGTGATATTAAAAGCAAAATCGAACAAGGTCTACCTACTTATGCAGAATGTGGTGGCTTGATGTACTTAACCAATCAAATTACCAGTAAAGACGAGTGTTATCCAATGGTTGGTGTTATTGATGCAGATACTAAAATGACGCCCAAACCAATTGGCCGTGGATATGTGCAATTAGCGCCACTTGCAGCACACCCTTGGCAATCAGTTGCCAGCACCATTAAAGCGCATGAATTTCATTATTCGACTTTAGAAAATATTGATCTCAATACACGCTACGCTTTTGAGGTTTTGCGTGGCGTAGGTGTGGATAATAAGCGTGATGGTATTGTTAAGTATAATTTACTAGCCTGCTATACACATCTACGTAATCTTGCTGGTAATCAGTGGGTTGTACAATTTGTTGATTTTATCAAAACTAAGAAAAATTCATTATGATCACTATTACTAAAAAAGCAGCGGAAGAGATCTCTCTATCAACCCATAATCCTGAAACACAGGGGTTAATCATTCGCTTTGCTGTTGACCAAACCGATAATGGTTTTCAATACTTAATGGGTTTTGACGAGCGTCGTGATGGTGATATCCATCTTGAATCCAATGGGGTTGAATATATTCTTGCTTATGAGCAAAAGGCCTTACTTGAGGGTATGGTAGTAGATTTTGATCAACTACAAGCAGGCGAAGATTATAGTTTTGTATTTATGAATCCGAATGATCCAGATTACACTGAGCCTGAACAAGGTCATGCGCCAGCCAAAGCTTAAGTAGCTAGCCTATGCAATTTAAACTAATTGCATGAAAAAGATCATACAAAAAAATCTATTCATCTCACTGGGTTGGATATTTGTTATTCTAGCGGCAATTGGTGCCCTACTACCCGTGTTGCCAACCACACCTTTTCTGATTTTGGCATTAGCCTTATTTGCCAAAAGCTCGACAAAATTCCATCAAATGTTACTCAATCATCCTTGGTTTGGTGACTTGTTAAGACAATGGGAGAAAACTAAAACCGTCACTCGACAAGTTAAAATTCGCGCCAGTTTGTTAACAGTTGCTAGTTTTTCAATATCGATTTATTTGGTTAGAGAGGTGTTCTTATTGCAATGGATGTTGCTTATAATTGCCGCTATTTTGTTATTTTTTATCTGGCGTTTGAAGGAAAGTGGTCAACAATAATAGTGATATTAAGTATCGATGCATGCTAAAAGCTGTTCGCCGGCGTCACTATGTGTGCTGATGGTTAGGGTACGATGATCATCTTCACCTTTGAGGTTAATCACCATGTCGGCAGGTTCGATCATACCTTGGCCTAACTCAGCCCACTCAATTAACTGTATGTGTCCTGCACCTGAATATTCACGAATGCCAATATATTCTAGTTCTTCAGGATCGCTCAGGCGATAGCAGTCAAAATGATGAATGCTGACTTGTTCATTGATGTAGCTTTCAACCAAAGAATAAGTTGGGCTTTTAACCCGGTCAAACCCAAAGTGTTGAATAAATTGACGAGCTAGCGTTGTTTTTCCAGCGCCCAAATCGCCATCCAAGTAAATAATCAAACCTTGTTTTAAGCTAATTGCACAGTTGGCCAATTGGCTGGCAAAAGCCTGGGTTTGATTGACGTTTTCTAGCTCAATAATCAAAACAATTGCCACATGTATAGGCTAAACACAGCCACTAAAATCCCGCCTTCAAATCGGTTAATAATATGCTTTTTGCCAAATTTATAAGAGACGATAAACAGCAAGACCGTGAGTAATAGCATGATTGGATAGTCACGCTGCATAACTTCTAGTGGTACGTCTGAAGGGTGAATTAAGCCAGGAATAGCAAGTACTGCAATGGTATTAAATAGGTTTGATCCAATCACATTGCCCACCACCATCTCAAATTGTTTTTTAAGTACACTGGCAATTGAAACTGCCAGCTCTGGCAGACTAGTGCCTAGGGCAACTACGGTTAGTCCAATAATGAGATCAGAGACACCGAAAGCTTTCGCCACTTCAACACCACCCCAAACCACTAATTTTGCACTTGATATTAATACAATTAACCCAACTAACAGCATTAACCAGGCTTTAGTGGTTTGGTTTTTATCAACCGTTTGCGCTAGGTCGTCAAACTCATGATGAGAGGAGTTTTTAGACTCTTTAAAAGTGTAAGTTAAAAACAATATCAACAGGGTGAGTAAAATTAATCCATCTACGCGATCTAGCTGTTGATCCATTAACAACAGTCCTGCGCATAAGGTGGCAATCATTAAAAACACCCATTCTTTTTTCAAAATATCTTTATGTACTTCAATGGGTGCAATGATTGCGCTAACGCCTAATACCAAAGCAATATTGAAAATATTGGAGCCGACTGCATTACCAATACTTAGCCCAGTATTGCCATCCATAGCAGCCAATCCAGACACCAACATCTCTGGTGCAGAAGTACCAAAACCAAAAATAAGCAGACCGATAATCAGCGGTGAAACATTAAATATATTCGCTATTTTGGCGCCGTTATCAGTGAACTCATCCGCACTCCAAATTAAAAGTGCAAAACCTGATAGCAAGGCGATAATTGGTAGTAGAATATCGGGCATATTGATTTTTTGTTAAATTTTTGCTTATTATAAAGCCCAGGCAATAGAAGATGAACGAAACAGAGTTTTTAATTGGTCGTTGTGGCCTTGATTTGGTGGATGATTTTTATCCGGATGATTTGCCTAATGAGTGGCGTTTTGATTATTACGCAACCCAATTTAAAGCACTATGTCTGCCCATTGATACCCAAGAAGATTTGGAGTTGATTTTTGATGAATTAAGTGATTCAGAAGAAGTGTTTGAATTGGTGTTGAGCATTACCAATGAGCAGCTCAATGATATCAATACACTGAATTCATTGTTAGATTCGGTGTCAGATTATAAAGCGGATTTCACTTTATTTTGTGAATTAGAGCAGGCACCTAGTCAGGCTATTATGGCGCTATTGGCAGAGTATCGATTATCTTTTCAATCGACCAAACAATTAGTCTGTACTTTGTCGGTTGAAGCGTTGGCTGGACAATGGCTGTATTACAATCACACCCCGGTCTTGTACACACGTGAAAGCTGGGATGAGGCTCAAATGCGCAATTATATTGAATCGGTTTCAACCATTAACAAGCAGAGTGTTCTTATTTGTCAAAATGCTGAAAGTGAGGCGTTAAACAAAATTAGAGTGATTGCAGAAATTTTAGGCTGTTAGATTAATGAATGTTTTATTAACACGTCCACTCGCTCAAGTTAAATCACTTGAAGTATTGGTAGCCAATCAAGGTTGGCAGCCTTTATTATTTCCAACTTTGGAGGTTGTTACACTACAGGAAAGTGTTCAACGAGCACATTATGATGCAGTGATTTTTATCAGTGCCAATGCGGTTGATCATGGGTTGGAATTACTAAACACGCTAGACTATTCGGCTGTGTATGCAGTTGGCTCAGCAACAGCTAAACGCTTAACCGATCAAGCTATCATAGTTGACGGATTTCCTATAGAAAAAGCCTCAAGTGAGACACTGTTGGCACTTAAATCAGTTGCGCAGTTACGCCATAAAAATATCTTAATTTTTAGAGGTAAGGGTGGTCGTGAAACGCTAAGATTAGGTTTGGAAAAAAACCATAATCAGGTTGAATATGCTCAGGTGTATGATCGAGTGGTGTGCGAGAAAACAAGTGTCCATAAGCAAGCACTAACAACATTTCTTGCCAACGATCAAGGTGTGATTAGCGTGACTAGTAATGAAAATTTGGATGGCTTGATAGCGTTGGCTAGCCAGCTCAATCAGCTAGAAAAAATAACAGCTTATCCGCTGATTGTATTGAGTCAACGTATTCGTCAATATGCATTATCTAAGGGATTCTTACAGGTATTGGTTACCGCTGATATTGGTAATCAAGCAATTGTCGATGTATTAGCAACCATTGATACACTTGACAAACAATCATAAGTTGATTAATTTAGTCAGTAATAAATGATATTTTTCTGGGGAGAGGGAATAACATGGTTAAACTTAGCGTTTCACAAGCGGCTCGTCGATTAGGCTTAAGCCGTGCTAATATTCAAGAGCAAATCAATTCGGGCAAATTGCAAACCCATGAAGGTTACGTAACCACGGACAGTATTCGCCTGGCTTATCCAAATCATAGCCTACATTCAGAGCGTGATTTACATTTGCAAAAAATGCAGCGCATTAAGGCTGATGCAATGTATAAAGCAGGCGCAGCTGACATCATTAAACAAGAAAATGAGCAAGCATTAATGACAATTATTGCTTCATTAAAATCTAAACTTTATAAAGAAGAGCTCAAGAACAAGCATTATCAATTGGTGTTTTTGGAGCTGGGCGAGCGTTTAGAGTTATTGGAGAAATGTTGTCACCAACAAGACAAACAACCGCTTAACGAGTTGCAAAGTTGGGTTGATCAGCAGACGCACTAGTTTTTAAATTAGCGTTTGAGCCAGCTGTAAAGTAGGCTGGCTTTTGTTCATTGAATAAAAATGAAAATGATCAATCCCTTGAGATTTTAATTGGTCGCACAGTTGCGCAACAACATCAAAGCCAAAAGCGCTTAGTGACTCATTGTCATCGCCAAAAGCAGCTAAGCGCTTCTCAATCCAACGAGGTATTTCGGCGCCACACATATTAGAAAATCGCAACAACTGATCATAATTGGTAATTGGCATAATGCCCGGGGTAATTGGCGTATCAACGCCTTGTTTTTGCACTTCGTCAACAAAGCGAAAGTAGGCATCAGCATTGTAAAAATATTGAGTAATAGCACCATCTGCACCCGCTTTAACTTTATTGATAAAGTGCTCAATATCGGCATTCATATTTTTTGCTTGCGGATGCATTTCAGGGTAGGCTGCTACTTCAATATGAAAATGATCATTAAATTCTTGACGAATAAAAGTAACCAGTTCATTGGCGTAATGAAAATCGCCAATGTCTCGAACACCTGAAGGAATGTCGCCACGTAGTGCAACGATGCGATTAATGCCAGCAGCCTTGTATTGATTTAATAGCGCCAAAATATTTGATTTATCCGAATCGATACAAGAAAGATGTGGTGCTGCCGATACGCCGTCATTAGCCTGGATATCTAAAACTGTTTCAAGTGTGGCATCTTGTGTGGTGCCGCCAGCGCCGAAAGTGGTTGAGAAATAATGCGGGTTAATGGCAGATAATTCTTGACGAACTTGCTTAAGATTTAATTTACCTTGTTCGGTTCTAGGCGGGAAAAATTCAAAACTTAACTGCATTTGTTTGTAACGTTGGCTAAAAATAGGCTAATTATAGCTTATTTAAAAACTCGAAGTGTCTTTCCCTTTATTTGTTAACGGCGCGACATTCGGGTAAAATGTTCCAATTTACTAAGTTTAAATTTAAAAATATTTATGTCAAAAAGCGATTACATTGAGTTAGAAGGCGTGGTCAAGGAAAAGCTACCTAATACAACTTTTACGGTTGAATTGGAAAATGGCCATAGTGTTCTGGCGCATATCTCGGGCAAGATTCGTAAACACTATATTCGAATTCTTCCAGGTGACAAAGTAACCGTTGAGATGACACCGTATGATTTAACTAAGGGTAGAATTACTTTTAGACACAAGTAACACAGTTTATTGCCGATGTGGTGGAATTGGTAGACACGCCGGATTCAAAATCCGGTTCCTCACGGAGTGACGGTTCGACCCCGTCCATCGGTACCAAATTAATAAAAGAGTAATAGTATGGAACAAGCAGACTTATTAGCACAAGCTTTAAACCTAACCATGTTTGGTATGGGCTTTGTTTTCTTGTTTTTGACGTTGTTGGTTTTTGTAACTAAGTCAATGTCAGCTATTATTCAAAAGCTTCAGGTCAAATCAACTAATGAATCTGAGCAAGATAACAGCACAACAACCCTCGAACAAGAGATTGACGAGGAGACAAAATTTGTGATTGAACAGGCAATCAAGATGCATAGGGGAGCATAAGGATCATGCTAAATTTTTTAAGGAATATGACTAAAAAATCAACCAATACTGAAGGCAAAAAAGTAGAAATTACTGAGCTTGTTTTCAGAGATGCACACCAATCCCTTTTTGCAACCCGCATGCGCATTGACGACATGTTGCCGATTGCTGACAAGCTAGACAAAATTGGCTACTGGTCTGTAGAATCATGGGGCGGTGCGACGTTTGATTCATGTATTCGCTATTTAGGCGAAGATCCGTGGGACCGCATTCGTGAGATTAAAGCGGTAATGCCAAACACCCCACAACAAATGTTATTGCGTGGTCAAAACCTATTAGGTTATCGTCACTATAGTGACGATGTGGTGCGTAAATTTGTAGATCGTTGTGCAGAAAATGGCGTCGGTGTGTTTAGAATTTTTGATGCCATGAATGATGTTAGAAATCTAAAAACTGCTGTAGATCAGGCAGTTAAGTTAGATCAACATGCTCAAGGCACTATTTCTTACACAGTTAGCCCAGTGCATAATACGCAAACCTGGCTAGACATGGCTAAGCGTATTGAAGACATGGGCGCACATTCTTTGTGTATTAAAGATATGGCTGGTTTGTTGCAACCATATGTTGCCTATGATTTAGTCAAACAACTTAAAGAAACCATTGACATTCCGATTCAGCTGCACGCACATGCAACGACAGGTCTTTCTACAGCGACCATTATTAAATCGGTTGAAGCGGGCATTGATCGTGTTGATACAGCGATTGGCTCTATGAGTATGACTTACGGCCACTCTGCGACCAATTCAGTGGTTTCTATTTTAGAAAACAGCCCTAGAAAGACTGGATTGGATTTAGAAAAGTTGGAAGAGATTGATGCCTATTTCCGTCCGATTCGTTGTAAATATGCTAAATTTGAAGGCTCATTAAAGGGTGTGGATTCACGCATCTTGTTGTCCCAAGTGCCTGGTGGCATGCTGACTAATATGGAAAATCAATTGCGTGAGCAAAATGCTGCTGATAAGATGGATGAAGTATTAGCCGAAATTCCGCGTGTTAGAAAAGATTTAGGCTATATTCCATTAGTAACGCCAACGTCACAGATTGTGGGTACACAATCAGTACTTAATGTATTAACGGGTGAGCGCTATAAAACTATTACTAAAGAATCTGCTGGTGTTTTAAAAGGTGAGTATGGCGCTACGCCAGCTGATGTTGATCAAGCTTTGCAAGTTAAAGTATTAGAGGGCTCAAAACCAATTACTTGTCGTCCAGCGGACAATATTGCCCCGGAAATGCATATTCTAGAGCAAGAATTTGACAAAATTGTTGCTGAAAAGAATATTCAGCTAGCTGCTAATAAGATTGATGATTTAATGACCTATGCTTTATTCCCGCAAGTAGGTATTTCATTCTTAGAAAATCGTAATAATCCAGGTTTCTTTGAGCCTATACCTCAAGAGAGTGATAATTGCTCAGCACCAGATAGTGAAGAAGGTACTTACACTGTGTCATTCAAGGGTAATTCTTATACGGTTGATGTGTCAGCAGGTGGTGATATTACTTCTATGCAGCCTGCTTCTGCCGAGCCTGTTGCAGCACCTACTGCGCAAAAAGAAATCGTCAGTGAGGCGCCAGCTACAGGTGGCGAAGCAATTGGTGCGCCATTGTCTGGAAATATTTGGAAAATTATGGTTTCTGCCAATCAAAAAGTGAATGAGGGTGATGTATTAGTTATTCTTGAAGCTATGAAGATGGAAACAGAAATTAAGGCGGCCAGAAGTGGCGTGGTAACAGATATTAGTGTTAGAGAGGGTGATGCGGTAACTGTAGGTCAAACGTTATTATCATTAGCGTAATTAATTAGAGTTTTATATGGAACAGTTAAATTCACTTTGGTTTAATACAGGCCTGTACCAAATGGTATGGGGTCAGGGGCTCATGTTGTTAGTTGGCATGTTGTTATTGTATCTTGCCATTATTAAGAATTTTGAGCCTTTGTTGCTATTGCCGATTGGCTTTGGTGCGATTTTAGCTAACATTCCAGGTGCGGGTATTGCTGAAGGTAATGGCATATTGCACTTGTTTTATGTGATCGGTATTGAGTCAGGCGCTTTTCCGTTGATCATTTTTATGGGTGTTGGTGCATTAACCGATTTTGGTCCACTATTGGCTAATCCTAAAACCTTGTTACTCGGTGCAGCGGCACAATTTGGTATTTTTGCAACACTACTTGGCGCTATGGCATTAACTGCAGCTGGTGTGTTTGATTTCAGTTTAACTGATGCCGCCGCCATTGGTATTATTGGTGGTGCAGACGGCCCAACCAGTATTTATGTGGCTAGTAAACTGGCACCAGAATTATTAGGTGCAATTGCTGTGGCATCTTATTCATACATGGCATTAGTGCCATTAATTCAGCCGCCAATCATGCGCGCATTAACCACTGAAAAAGAACGCCAAATTGAAATGGTGCAATTGCGTGAAGTGTCAACAGCAGAAAAAATCATTTTCCCGGTTATGTTGTTAATGTTGGTTGCGTTGCTATTGCCAGACGCGGCGCCATTATTGGGTATGTTTGCCTTTGGTAATTTAATGAAAGAATCTGGCGTGGTTGATCGCTTAAGCGATACTACTCAAAACGCGCTAATCAATATTGTAACAATCTTCTTAGGTTTGGCAGTTGGTTCAAAGCTTATGGCAGATAAGTTCTTGCAACCAGAAACCTTGGGTATTTTGCTGTTAGGTATGGTTGCATTTGCGATTGGTACAGCTAGTGGCTTGTTAATGGCTAAAGCCATGAATCTATTCAGCAAGAATAAAATTAACCCGTTAATTGGTTCGGCCGGTGTGTCCGCTGTACCAATGGCAGCGCGCGTCTCTAACAAAGTGGGGCTAGAGTCAAATCCGCATAATTTCTTGTTAATGCATGCTATGGGTCCTAATGTGGCGGGTGTTATTGGCTCTGCTATTGCAGCAGGTATTATGATCCAATTGTTAGGCTAATCTTTTGTTTTAACAGTGTAAAAATAATTTACCTTGTAAAAAATAAAAATATCAATCTTGTAATTTTTGTCAAAGAACATCTTTAATTATCTAAAATAAACGATTATGCAAAGAACATTTTTAAAGGCCAAGCTTCATCGAGTAACTGCTACTGCCTCTGAGGTGGATTATGAAGGTTCGTGTGAAATTGATGGTGCGTTATTAGATGCAGCCGGCATTGGTACTTTTGAGCAAATTCAAATCTATAACATTGCAAATGGTAATCGTTTTACCACGTACGCCATTCGTGGCAAAGAAAATACCGGGGTTATTTCAGTTAACGGTGCAGCTGCTCATAAAGCAGCGGTTGGCGACTTGTTGATTATTGCTTCCTATGCAAGCTATGATGAAGAAGAAGTTAAAAATTTTGCGCCAACTTTATGTTACGTTGATGAAAACAACGTGCTGACGAGAAAGAGTTCGTCCATTAGCTAAACTGACCATTTTCCAATACCAATACTCGTTGCATTTTTTCTGCAATTCGCTCATCGTGAGTAACAATAACCAAGGCGCTATTGTGCGTTTGATTAAGTTTAATCATTAAATTCAATACCTCATCAGCATTTTGACGATCAAGATTGCCAGTTGGCTCATCCGCCAACAAGCATTTTGGCTGTGTAATCAGCGCTCTAGCAATAGCAACGCGTTGTCTTTCACCGCCTGATAATTCACTAGGAAGGTGGTTGTAACGATGCTCAAGACCGATACTGGTTAGCATTTTTGTTGCTGCTTGTTGGGCGGATTTTTTATCAATGCCTTGAATGAGCAGTGGCATCATGACATTGTTGATCGCGCTGAAATCTTTAAGTAAATGGTGAAATTGATAAACAAAGCCTAAGTTGTCAGCTCTAAGCTGTGTAATTTGAGTCTCATTTAGGGTTGATAGGTCTGTGTTGTTAATAATTACTTGACCACTACTAGGCCGATCAATGCCACCCAATAAATTTAGCAAAGTGGATTTGCCACAGCCTGACTGGCCTAAAATCGCAATTGATTCTTGTGCTTGCACTTCAAGATTAAGATTATTGATAATTTGATTTTGTTGAGATCCATCCTCATAGCGATAGTTGAGACCTCTGCAGTGGATAATACTACTCATGATTTAACACCTTGGCAATCGCCACTTTGCCAGCACGTTTGGCAGGATAAATAGAGGCGAGTATTACCAATATAAAAGCACCTAAGGCAATCATGATAATATCGTTGAGCTGTATGTCAGAAGGGAATCGGTTGATATAGAATACATCTTTTGGAAAGAATTCAAACCCTAGTAACGCCTCAATACCACTCACAATAGCTTCAATGTTTAAAGCCAGCAATACACCTAATATCAAGCCAATCACAATACCGATAATACCAATGGTGAGCCCTTGGTAGAAAAACACTTTAACAATGCGTTTTGGGGTCATACCTAGGGTACGTAAAATAGCAATATCTGCGGTTTTGTCGGTTACCACCATCACCATCATTGAAACAATGTTAAAGGCAGCAACAGCAATAATGAGTGACAGAACAATACCAATCATTTGTTTTTCAAGATTTAGCGCTTTAATAAAATTAGCTTTTTGCTGTGTCCAATCAATGCCGTAGTATTGATGATCGCCTAAATGTTTAACCGCTGTTTGGGTAATAGACTTGGCATTGAATAGGTCATCCACTTTGAGTCGAATGCCACTCACCTTATCTTTCATTGAGTAAAGCACTTGTGCTTGATGAAGCTGAATAAACGCCAAATTGTTATCGTACTCATTGACGCCAGCATCAAATATGCCCGAGACATTAAAGCGCTTAAAGCGCGGCTGAACGCCAATAATGCTTGAGGAAAGTTGTGGGGTGAGCAATGTTACCTTGTCGCCAAGCGTAACACCTAATTGTGTTGCTAATCCAGATCCGAGCAATATGTCAGATTTGGTGAGGTTACTATCACCCAGCTTCATATTGTCTAATAGTACCGAGGTTTGTGTTTCTAGCTCAGGGATAACACCTCGAATGCTAATTCCTTGAGCACCACTGGCGGTGTTGAGTAGGGCGTATTTTTCAATATAAGGGGCAGAGTTAATAACATGAGGTGTTTGATTGATGGTTGTTTGTGCAGCTTTCCAGTTGGATAGAGCGCCATCATAATCACTAATGTATGAATGCGATATGGCGCTTAATACTCGATCTCGAAGCTCCTGATGAAAGCCATTCATGACCGATAAAACCGTCACTAGTGTCATCACACCTAAAATCAACCCTATCATTGACACGCCAGAAATAAAGGATACAAAGCCTTTTTTGCGATTTGATCGCAAATACTGGTTAGAAATGTCAAATTCGATACTCATGGTGCTGATATTTTGTCATAATTAGCACTTTGTAAATAACTAAATAATGAGGGGAAGGGAATGGAGAAGTTAACAGCAAAAGATCGGATTGATCAGTTGGGAGATTTTTTAATTGAGGTTTTTCATGTTGTCGGTTTGTTTGTTATTGGGGGTACGATTGTTTGGTCAGCCATTGGTGAATACCTAATCATCATGCAACATGAGTCTGGCTTTGCATCACTTAAAGATATCTTGCTATTATTCATCTATTTAGAATTAGGCGCGATGACGGGTATTTATTTTAAAACTCATCGACTGCCAGTTATTTTCTTAATCTTTATTGCCATCACAGCCATCACTAGATTCCTAGTCATTGACATGAAAGAATTAGTTTCTGCAGATAAGTTCAATGTGTTAATTATGGTTGTTGCAATTTTGATATTAACCATTGCCGCAGGATTTTTAAGATTTACCGAGAAGAAATTTGAAAATTCAAATGAGTGTTTTAAATAAATCTAAATGGATTTAAATACTCGGGGGGTTGTTAATTATTTACTGTTGCCGATCTCCGGTGTTTTTTATGCATTAAGTAGCTTGCGTAGAATGCTCTATCGAATTGGGGTTTTTACGACTAATCAATTTAAGGTTCCCGTCGTGGTAGTGGGTAATATTACCGTTGGCGGTAGTGGCAAGACACCAATTGTTATTAAACTGGTCAAGCATTTTCAACAACAAGGAAAGCGAGTAGGTGTGGTATCTAGAGGTTATGGCGGTTCACATGTGTCTGGTAGTTTGCTGGTGGATGTTGATACGAACGCCATCTTATCAGGTGACGAACCCTTGTTGATTGTCACGCAAACAGGCGCGCCTGTAATGGTTAATAAGGATCGCTCCAAGGCGGTTTATGATCTTATTGAGCAGCATCAGCCAGACGTTGTTGTTAGTGATGATGGCTTACAGCATTACGCCATGGGTAGGGATGTTGAGATAGCAGTGGTTGATGGTAGACGTCGATTTGGCAATGGATTTTTCTTGCCGGCTGGACCACTCAGGGAGTCACAATCACGACTTAATGAGGTGGATTTTGTGATCAATAATGGCGCAATACAAGCAGGTGAAATTACCGCAAGATTAGAGCCTAAATTTTTTGTCAATGTATTAACAGGTGAGCAACAGCCGCTAGATTTTTTCATTAAAAAGGTGTGTCATGGTGTGGCCGGTATTGGCCATCCACAAAGGTTTTTTGATGTTATTAAACATCTTTGCGCTATTTTGTATCGCCATGAATTTAAAGATCATCACCCTTATGTGGATAAGGATTTGGCATTTGATGACGAGCATCCGATTATTATGACGGCAAAGGATTGTGTAAAATGTAGTGAGTTCGCTAATGACCGTATGTGGTATTTACATGTTGAAGTCAATTTGAGCGAAGATTTTCTGACTAAGCTAGACGCAAAATTATGATCGATCAAGAATTATTAAAATTATTAGTATGCCCAAAATCTAAAGCACCCCTAGAACAAGTGGGTGATGAGCTTATTTGTAAAACTAGTGGTTTGGCTTATCCAATTGAAGACGGCATTCCAGTGCTGTTAGAAGAAGAAGCTAGAAAGCTAGATTGATTGATGAGCTTTAGCGTCATCATTCCAGCTCGTTATGCTTCCAGCAGACTGCCTGCAAAACTACTAAAAGATATTCATGGCAAGCCTTTAATTCAACTGACTTATGAAAATGCCATAAAAAGTGGTGCATCGCAGGTTATTGTCGCCACTGATGATCAGCGCGTTGCGCAGGCTTGTGAGGCATTTGGCGCCACTGTTTGTATGACAAACAATGAACATACCTCGGGCACTTCGAGAATTGCTGAGGTGCTAACAACGCTTAATATTGACGATGATGAGATTGTTGTTAATGTTCAGGGTGATGAGCCTATGTTGGATCCGGCAGTGATTAATCAAGTGGCTGATAATTTACACAAAAGCCAAATGCAGATGGCCACCTTGTGCGAGCCTGTTGCTGATAAGGTGCAATACCTAGATCCAAATTGCGTTAAGGTGGTATTTGATAAATTTGGTAGGGCGTTATATTTTTCTCGCGCACCCATCCCTTATTTTAGAGAAATGCAAGATTTTGATTTATCTCTATGTCACAAGCATATTGGTATTTACGCCTATCGCAGCGCTTTTATCAAACAATATTTAAAGATGGACAGTTCACGTTTGGAGCAAGTTGAAAAACTTGAGCAGCTCACCGTACTCAATGAAGGATTTGATGTTCATGTGGAAAATGCGTGTGGTGATACAGGTTTTGGCGTGGACACCCAAGATGATTTAGACAAGGTGCTGGCTGCATTAGCACCCAATAACAAAGGTTAAAAAAAATGAAGATTATTGATGGTAAGAAAATTGCCCAAGATTTGCGTAATGATATTGCTAAAAAAGTTGGAAAATTAGACCGGGCACCTGGTTTAGCAGTCATTTTAGTGGGCGACGATCCTGCCTCTGCTGTGTATGTTCGTAACAAAGATAATGCTTGCAAGGAAGTGGGTTTTTATTCAGAAAAAATTAACAAACCAGCCGATATCACCCAACAGCAATTATTGGATGAAATTGAACGTCTTAATAACGACGATAAAATTGATGGCATTTTAGTGCAGCTGCCTTTGCCGGCACATTTAGATGCAAATTTAGTGATTGAGACTATTTCTCCCGAAAAAGATGTAGATGGTTTTCATAGTGAAAATATCGGCAAATTGATGCAAAATAAGGCTTATTTGCGCCCGTGCACGCCTAAGGGTGTCATGACTATGTTGGCCACAACGGGTATTGATCTAGTGGGTAAAAATTGTGTGGTCGTTGGTGCGTCTAATATTGTGGGTCGCCCAATGGCTATGGAGTTGTTAAATGCACGTGCAACCGTGACTATTTGCAATAGTAGAACCACAGATTTATCAGGAAAACTTCGTCAAGCTGATGTTGTGGTTGCTGCTGTTGGTATTGCGCAGATGATTCAAGGTGACTGGATTAAGCCGGGTGCTGTTGTTATTGATGTGGGTATTAATCGCCTTGATAGTGGAAAATTAGTTGGCGATGTAGATTTTGACGCGGCGAGTGTTAATGCAGCTTGGATCACGCCAGTGCCAGGTGGTGTCGGACCAATGACGATCGCCACATTACTTGAAAATACATTGACGGCATTTGAAAACAGGAAATAAACAACATGAAAATTTTATTAAAAGCATTTAGAAATGGTCTGGGCGCATTGATTGCGTTAATCAGTCGATTAATTCCAGTCAAAAAAGTAAAAAGAGACGCTGAAGCTCAAGCGGTTGCTGACAAAAAAGCACAGGATATTGAGCTTTATCAGTTTTTCGCTTGCCCATTTTGTATTATCACTAGACGCGTTATTAGACGTTTAAACATTAATATTGTAACGCGTAACGCACAAACCCGTGGTGGCATGTATCGTGAAGAAATGATGAAAGAAACAGGCAAAGTCCAAGTGCCTTGTTTGAAAATTACTGAGAACGGCAAAGTAACCTGGATGTTTGAGTCAGCTGACATTAAAGCTTATTTAGAGAAAGAATTTGGCTAGTTCATGATCTATGTTGAAGGTGGGTCGAGTGTTCAACAAAGATTGGCAAAAGATCTTTATGTTTTCTGTTCCCAGGCATTAAACATCAAGAAACAAATTGATGTTGATCTAAAAATCAAAGTCGTGAAAAACGCTCAAGCTTGGACAGATCATGAAGGCGAAGGAAAATTCTATATCGATATTGATAAAAACCTATCAATAGATAAGTTTATCACCGCGTTTTGTCATGAGATGATTCATGTTATTCAGCATTTGCGTGACAAGCCTATCAGTGAAAAGGAAGCTTACCAATTAGAAGTTAGTTTGGCAGAAAGCTTTAAGGTTAAGTTTAGCAATGGATAATTTATTATCCATTTTTCTATTTGCTGTGGTGATGACTATTACTCCAGGTCCCAACAATATTATGATTCTTGCTTCCGGATTAAATTTCGGCATCAAGCGATCTATACCGCACTTATTCGGCATCGCTATCGGCTTTCCAATGATGTTATTGGCAGTTGGTTTTGGCCTAGATTCAATCGTGGTCAAATTTCCGTTGGTGCATAATATGATTAAAATACTGGGTGTTGGTTATTTGCTGTATTTGGCTTATAAATTATTTATGACCAAAAAGCAGCAATCAATCAATAGCCAAATCAAACCGTTAAGTTTTATTCAAGCTGTATTATTTCAATGGGTCAATCCAAAAGCTTGGGTGATGATTTTTAGTGGAATTGGTGCATTTACCTCAAGCGTTAACATACAGTCAACTACGTGGGTATTAGCTTTAAGTTTTATGGTTGCTATTTTTCCATGTAATGGATCTTGGTTGTTTCTAGGATCTCAAATGAAGAAATTGATTAAAACAGATGCCCACTATCAGTGGTTCAATCGAACCATGGCCATCCTGTTGGTTATCTCTGTGTTGCCTAGTGCAATAGTGTTATAGATTTTTGATATCGAACTTAATCGGTTCAGGTGCCGGTTGAATGATCTTCGGCACAAACATAACATTACCATATAGCGAATAACCATTTTTACTGGCCATATCATTGAGTGCCAACCCCATCTCTTTGCCTTGTTCGTTGACTATCAGCATACCATTATCAAGCTTAATTTGATCAATAGGTCCGCCAATAAAGGTTGCTAATTCATCTTCACCAAAAGAAGGATTGTCATCAATCGGCTTGATGTTAATTGGGTCACCCATTGGATGATAAAGAATGGATGCAGGCCAGTTGTATTCGTCAGACATAGTTTTTAGTTGGGTAAAAAGTCGGTTAAGGTGGCAATGCTGGCGTTTAGTTCAGATTGAGTATTAGCAGTGATGTTAATATGCCCTAGTTTTCTATCGGCACGCTCGGCCTTGTCGTATAAATGCAAGTGCGCATTTGACATTTTAAGTGCTAAATCAGTTGGTCCAATTTCACCAATAATATTAATCATGGCGCTAAATGGATGAGTGGGTGATGTATCGCCCAACGGCATGCCGCTAATGGCGCGCACATGGTTTTCAAATTGTGATGTGTTAGCACCTTCAATACTCCAGTGGCCCGAATTATGAACGCGAGGCGCCATCTCGTTTACAACTAAACCATCTTCAGTTTCAAATAACTCAATAGTCAGCACACCAACATGATCCATTTCATCTAACAAGGTTTGCATGTAATGTTCGGCTGTTTTTTGCACTTCAGAATTAATGGCTTGTGCAGGGGCAATGGTAAGTCGTAAAATTCCATCGTGATGTGTATTTTCAACCAAAGGGTAGTATTTATGATCATTGTCAATACCGCGCACTGCAATCAAAGAAAGCTCACGTTTAAAATTAACAAAACCTTCAAGAATGGACTCAACACCATTCATGCTTTTCCAAGCATCAGCAATTTGACTCGTTTCACGAATTAGAAATTGACCTTTGCCATCGTAGCCTTCAGTTGCTGTTTTTAAAATAGCCGGTAAGCCAATGTTATCTACCGCATCGATCAAATCTTGTTCAGAGTTAACCATTTGATATGGCGCACAAGGAATGCTTAGTTGGTCAAATAAAGCTTTTTCACGACCACGGTGTTGCGTAATAAATAGTGATTTTTCACCTGGATAAACTTGAACGTCTTTATTAATTTCTCTGACTACCTCAACATCAGTATTTTCACTTTCATAAGTAATAACATCAGCAAAGGCAACTAGTGATTCAACATTGTCTGCATTATCTTCCAGTGCAAACATGTGTCCAAGCAATGCAGAAGGCTCATTGTTTGAGTTGCCAGAGAAGCCAAATTGATGATTTAAAGGATAGCCTGAAATTGCCATCATTCTGCCAAGTTGGCCTGCGCCAAGTACACCAATTTTCATCGTTTAGCCTGCAGGGTTTGGATTATCTAAAACGTCTTGAGTTTGTTTCGCTCTAAAAGCGGCAACTTTTGCTTTGACATTATCATCATGATTGGCAATAATTTGTGCAGCTAAAATACCGGCATTTTTAGCACCTGCTTCACCAATAGCAAGCGTTCCAACAGGAATACCACCTGGCATTTGTGCGATTGACAATAGTGAATCTTGACCGCTCAGCGCGCGCGATTGTACTGGCACACCGAGTACGGGAACAATGGTTTTGGCGGCCACCATACCAGGTAGATGCGCCGCACCACCTGCACCCGCAATAATTACTTTTAAGCCTCGATCTTCGGCGCTAGCAGCGTAGTCAAACATTTTGTCTGGGGTGCGATGTGCAGAAACTACTTCAACCTCGTGCGCTACGCCAAATTCTTCCAACATCTCTACTGCATTTTTCATGGTTGGCCAATCTGATTTAGACCCCATAATAACACCAACAACTACACTCATTGCCTTCTCCAAGGTTTGTAACTTTATGGAAATTATACTCAAATAGCATCTACATAGATAGCAATGGGATGGATATAGTCGGTTAAAATCAAGGTATTGTTTATTTTAACTAGTGACTAATTATGTCAAATTCAGCCATTCAAGATC
Organism: Candidatus Thioglobus pontius; assembly: GCA_014384345.1. Lineage (GTDB taxonomy): Bacteria > Pseudomonadota > Gammaproteobacteria > PS1 > Pseudothioglobaceae > Thioglobus_A > Thioglobus_A pontius. The sequence goes on along the minus strand of JACNGB010000049.1, from coordinate 26,344 downwards.
TTATTGATCAATTTAACCAAATTAAGAAAAACTTAGAAACAAATGTTGAATCCAAGCGAAAACAATTTAATTATCAATTTAGTAAAAAACGGATTACCTTTGAAAGAACTTTGCTTAAAGCTCATAAGAAGCTAAAAACAGGTTCTTTGCGCTATTTATTTGATGCCAATCCGTTAATTATCATTACCGCGCCTCTTATTTATATTTTGATTGTGCCATTACTTTTATTGGACTTATTTGTATCTTTGTATCAAGCTATTTGTTTTCCAGTTTACAAAGTGCAAAAAATTAAAAGAAGTGACTATATTGTGATTGACAGGCATAAGCTTGGTTATCTCAATACTATTGAAAAAATCGGCTGCATGTATTGTGGTTATGCAAATGGCTTGTTGAGTTATGTAGGTGAGATAGCCTCTATGACAGAGCAGTATTTTTGCCCTATAAAACATGCAAGAAGAGTGAAAAATCCACATGATCGGTATTGGGACTTTATTGATTACGGTGATGCTGATACTTATGTCGGCAATTTAAAAGAGCAGCAAAACAAAGTTAAAAAATTATAGTTTTTTAACTTTGTTGAATATGGTTAGAAAAAGCCAAGCGCCTAAGCCTGACAGAAACACATCTTTTTCAGCATCCCAAATATCACCTTGAGAACCGAGAAACATGTTGGATGCGCTGTCTTGTTCATAGATTTCTGCATACCACCATTCTAGTATTTCATAGCTGGCACCAATGCCAATAAAAATCATAACCAGCGTAAAAGTTTCAATACGATGATTTGAAAAACTAACAACGCGATCAAATTTTTCTTTAAATGGAAGAATAATTAAAAATCCAAATGCAAAATGCACAAGTCGATCAAAATGGTTTCTTTGTAAATCTAACAGTTCTGCCACCCAAAATCCAAATGGCACTTGTGCATAGGTGTAGTGCGCGCCAATAGTTTGCAATATGCAAAAAATAAATATAAGCCAGTAGGCAGTATTAGAGAATTGATAGGACGGATAATGAAATATTAAGTAAGAAATACAAATAATTAAAATAATATTTTCCGCAAACCAGATATTTCGATACATCGGATTGATCGCTAAAATACCCCAAAATACTAAAAATATAATTAGCAGAGTTGGTGCAATTGATTTAGTTTTATTCATAGTTTAAAGTCGTTGTGTAAAAAAGGCAGGTGGCCAGTATCCAATAACGATACCGATATATTTTGATTTGAGTACCATTGTTTGATTGCATGTGGCACGAGCGTGTCACGACTACCTAGAGTTGCTTCAATAGGAATTGATAGATGTTTAAAGTGCTTGGTTAAATCACTGGTTAATAAAATTTCCAAACCCTGATTGAGCGCACTTGCACTTGCTGGCAGCGCATCAATTGACTGACTTAAAGTTTTCAGCTGATTTTTATTTTGAGTTTGTAAACTAACAAAGCGCTTTAATCCTTTTGATAAATTAAGTGACAATGCATTAGAAAACTGTTGAAAATTATCAGCATTAATACCGTATTGCCAATGAGAATTCTGTACAAAATTTGGGGTAGATGCTACAAGAATTAATTTTGATAATTTGATTTTTTTAGCCAGATTAATGGCTAGCAATCCACCCAATGACCAGCCTAATAGAATTGGCTTTTTGGGTAATAGTTTAATAATTTCATCACACCATTCATCCAGTCCTCCAGCAACATCATCACTTCTGCCATGACCAGGTAGGTCAATTTTAGTAATTCGATATTGATGTTTGTATTTTTCAATCAGACTATCGAATAAATCTGAATTAAAGCCCCAACCATGAAGCAGTACAAGATTGGGGCCAACGCCTGTGGTTTGACTATAGAGCATTTTTAATACAAGCTAGTAGCTGTTCGATTTGACTTTGAGAGTGATTAGCATTCAGGGTGATTCTCAATCGCTCTGTGCCTTTGGGTACAGTTGGTGGGCGGATGGCACCGACATAAAATCCCTGTTCAAATAATTGTTGACTAATTTTTAGGGATTTTTCACTATTGCCAATAATGAGTGGTTGAATGGCACTACTAGATTTGGAAATTGGCAGACCGATAGCTTCGGAAAAATTTCGGAAAAAATCAATATTGGCGAGTAATTTAGCTTTTTGCTCACCTTGTTTGATTAAATCTAGACTTTTGAGTGTTGCTGTACAAATGGCAGGCGAGATGGCGGTGGTGTAGATGTACGGGCGCGATTTTTGGATTAAAAATTCAATAAAATCAGCGTTTCCAGCTACAAAAGCGCCCATTGTGCCTGCAGCTTTGCCTAAAGTGGCCATATAAATAGAATTTTTCGGAATATTTGGCTCAAATACGCCAAATCCATGCGCATCATCCTGCATTAAAACTGCATTAGAAAAATTTGAGATTTTTTGTAAATCATCGATATTTGCCTGGTCACCATCCATACTAAAGATATTGTCGGTCACAATCATGCCTTGACCTGATTGTTTGCTAATTTTTTTATTGAGTGATTCGATATTATTGTGCAAATATCGTTGTAATGGTAAACCAATGAGCTGATTGGCATCAATGAGTGATGCGTGGTTGAGTTTGTCTTGTAATACCCAGTCTAGCTCATCGCTAAGCGCTGAAAAAACACCCAAATTAGCACTATAGCCCGTTGAGAATAGCAAGGCTCGCTCCTGTTGCGTGTAGTCGGCTAATGCCTCTTCTAGATCGTGATGGGCACGAGAATGTCCGCTGACCAAATGGGAAGCGCCAGAGCCGACACCAAACTTATCAACCCCTTGTTTGAGTGATTCTTTAACAAGGGTGTGGTTAGCCAATGACAGGTAATCATTTGAACAAAAATTAATCAGTGATTTTCCATTGATTATTATTTGTGTATCTTGCGCACTCTCAGACACTTTTCTTGATCGATAAAGATGGCTTTTTTTAATGGCTAATAATTTTTCTGAAAAATTCATAAGCCTTATTTTAATATTTATTTGTTCGTTGTATGAGTGTAGAATTAACTTATTCTTTGGTAAAACTTGCTGATCACTATGAAAAAGATAAGGCTATTTTTCATCATTCTGTTTTCATCAGTCACTTTTGCTAATGCAGTACCTTCAGACGATTACCTGCTTGGATATTTTTCATCTAAGGCGAAGCCATTAATCACTACAAGCAGTCTGAATGAAATGATTGAGTTAATGGGTGATCGTCAATTAGTAATGCTGGGAGAATCATCGCATGGCAGTGCAGAGTTTTACGCTAAGCGTCTGGAAATTACCAAGCGTCTAATCCGTGAAAAGAAATTTAATTTTATTGTTGTGGAGGGTGATTGGGCTTCAATTGCTCGTTTAAATCAGTATGTTAAAAATACCTCAAATTCTTTATCATCGGCTAGAGAGGTTTTGCACACTTTTAACCGTTGGCCAGAGTGGATGTGGAAAAATAGTTATATTGAAAATCTTGCCGAGTGGCTAAGAAAATATAACTTTAATTTGCCTGATCATGAAAAAGTGGGTATTTATGGCATGGACGTATACGAACAACAGGATGCTATTGACGGGCTGTTGGTATTTATCGATCAATATTTTCCTCATTATTACACCCAAGTTAATCAAAATCTTAAGTGCTTTACCAGGAGGTATCGCCAATATTGGGAGCAAAACATAGCACGTGGCGATTTTTCATGTCAACAGGGTTTGACTGCTGTTGCTAATCTTCTGCATTATCTTGTTGCGACTAATAATACTTTTAAAGAATTTGATTTTTTTCAGGCTGAGCAAAATGCACTAATTGTTAAAAATGCCGAATCTTTTTACCGTTTAAGTGATCTTGATAAAAATACCGACTCCTGGAATAGTCGTGCCGGCCACATGTGGTTATCAATCAAGCGATTGCTAGCTTTGCACGGCGATCAATCTAAGGGTATTATTTGGGCACATAATACACATGTGGGCGATGCAAGAGCTACGCCCATGTATTCAAGTGGTTTAAATAATATTGGTCATTTGAGCAGAGCCGAATTTGGAGAACGCCGAGTGTTTATTCTAGGGTTTGGCACGAATCAAGGAAAAGTGTCTGCGGCACATAGTTGGGGTGAGCCCATGCAAGTAATGACTGTTCCTATTGGTGTTGATGGGAGTTATGAGCAAATATTAAGTCAGATCAGCAAACCTAGTTTTTACTTATTGTTTAACAACAAAGATCGGGCAAATTTATTGCTTAACCAATATCGTCAACACCGAGCTATTGGCGTTGTTTACGATCCAGACCATGAAAAGTCAAAACACTATGTGCCCAGTATTTTGCCGAGACGTTACGATGGTTTTATCTTTATAAACAACACCACTGAATTGAAAGAGTTGGATTAACTTAAATACTGTTTTAAGTCTCGCTTAAAATAACAACTTAATTATTATTATCTAAGCGCCATGAAAAAGACATTCAGCTTTTCCCATCCTAAAAAACAAAGACCTAGAGTGGCAGATGCCATTAAGCATGAGTTAAAAAAATATATTAAGCGTGAACGCAATAAAAAATTACCTAATGATACGGACTTTTGGGATTTTGACTGCCGCTTTGGTGCGGATGAAGCCTCTGCTGGTTTTATTCATGTGTCAGAAATTAACAAAGTTATTGCAGAGGCGCATGATGAAGGCCTGGATACGTTTTACTTAGAGGTGTTGGCCAAACCTGCCAAAAGAACTAAAAAGCCAGAATCAGAAAAAGAGCCTGAAAGCTTTTTAGAGTAATTTGAATTGAAAAAAAATACCGCTAATTTATCGGTATTTTTTACTTGAATCTTTAAGTTTTTTTAGATTAAGTTTTCCATCGGTGAGGAGGCAGAAGCGTAAGCTTTTTTCATCATTCTTCCTGCTAGGTAGGACTCTCTGCCAGCAATCACTGCATGTTTCATTGCACTGGCCATCAAAATAGGGTCTTGCGCATTGGCAATAGCAGAGTTCATTAGGACGCCATCACAACCAAGCTCCATTGCGCGCGCTGCATCCGTGGCACAGCCAATACCTGCATCAACCAATACAGGCACTTTAGCTTGTTCTTTGATTAATTTGATGTTGGCAGGGTTGGCAATGCCTTGGCCTGAGCCAATCAGTGAGGCGAGTGGCATTACGGCGGCACAACCGATATTCTCAAGCTCTTTAGCAACAATTGGGTCGTCACTGGTGTAAACCATGACATCAAAGCCGTCGTTAACTAGTGTTTTTGCGGCTGCTAGTGTTTCAACAATGTTTGGATATAGGGTTTTTTCATCGCCCAGCACTTCAAGCTTCACTAAGTTGTGCCCGCCTAATAATTCGCGCGCTAATTGGCAAGTGCGCACAGCATCTTTAGCCGTGTAGCAGCCTGCTGTATTTGGCAAAATGGTGTACTTATCTGGCGAGATAACATCAAGTAAATTCGGTTCGTTTTCATCCTGGCCAATGTTAGTACGACGAATGGCAACAGTAATAATGTCAGCTTCAGCTGCATCAGTTGCGAGTTTTGTTTCGGTTAAATCCTTATACTTTCCTGAGCCAACCAGTAAGCGAGAATTATAAGTTTTTCCGGCAATTACTAGAGGTGCATCAGTCATAATGATAAAGGTTTATTAATTATGGCGGAGAGTGAGGGATTTGAACCCTCGATAGGGGATAAACCCTATACACCCTTAGCAGGGGCGCGCCTTCAGCCACTCGGCCAACTCTCCATGAAAAAAAATATTATACGCTAAATATTTTAAATTTAAATAGCCAGTTTCAAAAACCGTAGTTATAGCGAAGTTTGAGTGCGCCAGGGTCATCTCCTTTAAAATCAATCATTCTAAAGCGCAGTTGACCCCAGTCTCCTTCTAGTTTAATTTTCTCTTGCAAGGCCTGAAGTTTAATTTTTGCATCAAGAATGGCTTGCTCTGATTCATTCCAATTGCTGTTTTCATCTTTAGGGGTGCCAAGTTGATATTCATGAAACAAGAGCTCGTTTTGAATATCCGTTGCTTCAAGATTGACATCGTACACATCTTCACCCATTTCATAGCTGACTTCTAAATCTAGGATTTCATAGTTAATGGATTCAATCTCATCAGCAACGTTAATGGTTTCATTGGTTGTATTTTCAGCAAATGCTACTTGTGCGAATCCAAGCGATAATAATAGTAACGCCTTACTAAGCTGCTTTAAAGAAACCAATGATAAAGTCCTAGAGTGTTGACACAAACAAAAACAGCATTTAGTAGCACTAACGATTTGTCGTTATTTTTAGCGCCTTGAATGATCCAGCTAATGGCTGATACCATGAAAAATAGGTAGCCAAATTTAGAATACTCAAAATTGAGCGCCACTAGTAAACCTCCGGTTATACCAGTAATGGTGCCGAGCCAGCCCCAGTTGTTAGTCATTGATAGAAAAATCGTGAGTAACGTCAGCCATTTTTCCAAGCATGATTGAAGCAGAGCAGTATTTATCAGCTGACAAGCTAACTGCTTTGGCTATTTTTTTCTCGTTGAGGTTGTTGCCACTGATAACAAAATGCAGGTGAATTTTAGTAAATACCTTAGGATGTTCATCAGCACGCTCAGCTGAAATTTCAACGCGACAATCATCAACCACTTCTCGCATCTTTTTTAGGGTTGAGATCACATCAACCGTGGTGCAGCCGCCCATGCCAAGTAGCAGCATCTCCATAGGTCTAACCCCTAAATTATTACCACCTAACTCTTCAGGGCCGTCCATCACAATGGCGTGTCCACTGGCAGATTCGCCCACCATCATCATGCCATCAATCCATTTAACTGTTGTGTTCATGTTGTTATTCCTATTTTAGGCAAAAATATCTGCTAATGCCTGCCCTGGGTTGTCTTGACGCATAAACGCCTCACCCACTAAAAATGAATGAATGTCATGTTCTTTCATGAGTTTGACATCTTCTGCACCTAGAATGCCGCTTTCAGTAATAACGAGTGTATCGTCGTCAATGGCTTCTAATAGGCCAATCGTGGTTTGCAAGGTAACATCAAAAGTTCGTAAATCACGGTTGTTAATGCCCACCATTGGTAGGCGTAATTGTTGGACGCGCTTAAGCTCTTCAAGATTGTGCACTTCAATTAATACATCCATGTGGCAAGAAATAGCCAACATGGCTAAATCTTCCATGCGTTGGTCATCAAGGCAAGCAGCAATGAGCAAAATACAATCTGCGCCCAAAACTCTTGATTGAAACACTTGGTATGGTTCAATAATAAATTCTTTACGCAACACAGGTAAATTGACTACAGATCTAGCTTCAGTTACGTATTTGTCATCACCTTGAAAGAAGTCTTTGTCGGTTAATACTGACAAGCAAGCGGCGCCATGTTGTTCGTAACTTTTTGCGATTTCGGCCACATTAAAATTCTCACGCAGTACACCTTTTGAAGGGGAGGCTTTTTTAATCTCAGCAATAATGGCATTTTGCTTAAGATCGGCCTTATTTTTAAGTGCCTGATAAAAATCACGTGTGGCGCGATCTTCGTAAGCTTTTTCCATCATTTTGTCGTAAGAAGCATGCTTGAGTGCCTCTTTGATCTCTTGCTCTTTTCGAGCAATGATTTTTTTTAGAATGTCAGGTGTGTTTGTCATGATTGAAATTTATTTCTGAATGCTAAGCATTTTAAATGAATTGTTTGGCTTATAATTGACCTTATCACTTTTAACCATTTTTATTACGATGAAACTATTAGATTTTGAAGTTGGTATTGATCAACCTTTTTTCTTGATTTCCGGCCCTTGTGTGATTGAATCAGAAGAGCTAGCGCTTGGTACAGCAGAGCATTTAAAAAATGTAACGGACGCACTAGGTATTAACTTTATTTACAAATCATCTTACGATAAAGCTAATCGCTCTAGTACGGGTAGTTTTAGAGGTTTGGGCATTGAAGAAGGTTTACGAATTTTAGAAAAAGTTAAAACTGAAATTGGCGTGCCAGTGTTGACAGACGTGCACGAAGATACGCCGCTTGACGAAGTGGCAGATGTGGTTGATATGATGCAAACACCGGCTTTTTTAGTGCGCCAAACAAACTTCATTCAAAATGTGTGTAGTCAAGGTATTCCAGTTAATATTAAAAAAGGTCAATTTCAAGCGCCATGGGACATGCAAAATGTTGTTGATAAGGCGTTTGAAGTAGGCAATCAACAAATCACCATTTGTGATCGAGGCACCTCATTTGGCTACAATACACTGGTATCCGACATGCGCGGTTTGTCAACCATGCGCTCAACTGGTCAGCCAGTGGTGTTTGATGCTACGCATTCAGTGCAGCAGCCCGGTGGAAACGGTCTGACTTCGGGTGGTCAGCGCGAGATGGTGCCAGTATTAGCAAGAGCGGCAGCAGCCGTTGGTGTGAGTGGCTTTTTTATGGAAACTCACCCAGATCCTGAAAATGCACTCAGTGATGGTCCGAATATGATCCCGATTCACAAAATGGCAGACATGCTTAAAACGCTTAAAGATATTGATACCATTACCAAACAAAACGGTTTTTTGGAAGATCAGTTAAGCTAATGGCTAAGTGCAATGATTAATCGGTTTATTTCGTTAATCATTGCACTGTTCTTGTCCTGCAATAGTCTGGCGAACAAGCCAGACTTGTTTTTACTTAAAACTTATGATGACTCTAAAGAGGTCGTCGGCTGGGTGATGAGTGAAAAGCTCGACGGTATTCGAGGTTTTTGGACGGGGCAAGAATTACTAACGCGAGGTGGAAAGCGCCTCAACCCGCCGACCTGGTTTACTCAAAATTATCCACCATTTTCCGTTGATGGCGAGCTATGGACTAAGCGGGGAGATTTTGAAAATATTTCATCGATTGTACGCAGCAAAGATTCAAATTATCGTTGGCAGCAAATTACTCATAATATTTTTGAAGTGCCAAATCAGTCTGGTGGTTTGTTGGCAAGGCTAGATGTATTAAACGCTTATTTAGACCAGAATTTTGTGACACATCTTAAAGTGCTTAAGCAAACCGAAATTACCGATCAACAGAAACTACAGGATTTTTTAGCTGAAGTGGTTAGTAACAAAGGTGAAGGGGTAGTGGTGCGCAATCCGGATAGTTTATATGCAACAGGGCGATTATCTTCAGCCTTAAAGGTTAAACAATATTCTGATACCGAATGTGTGGTGTTAAAGGTGCTGCCAGGTAAGGGTAAATATTTAGGGAAAATGGGCTCGGTTCTTTGTCAGGATGATAACGGCAAACAACTTAAAGTTGGCTCAGGATTTAAAGATAAAGACAGAGCTAATCCACCCGCTATTGGTAGTAAAATTACTTTCAAATATTATGGCTTCACAAACAAAGGTAACTATAAATATCCGGTGTATTTAAGAGTTAGAACAGAATAATTGAAGCTTGATTTGAATTAATAAGGTAGGCAAAACATGACAAAAATTGCAGTGGTTGGTGCTTCAGGGCGCATGGGTCAAACGATTATTGAGTCCATTAATCAAAACGATAAAGCAACATTGGGTGCAACGCTAGACAAAGGTGATAACTTAGCGGCAGTGACTAATCAGTTTGATGTGGTGATTGACTTTACTAGGCCTGAGGCGACGCTTGATTATTTACAAGTATGTCAGCAAGCGGGAAAATCTATTGTTATTGGTACAACGGGTTTTGATGATGAGGGTTTATCAGCGATTAACAAGGCTGCTGAAACTATCCCTGTGGTTTTTGCTCCAAATATGAGTGTCGGTGTTAATTTATCCCTTAAATTATTAGAAATGACTGCCAAGGTGATTGGCGAAGAAGCCGATATTGAAATTGTTGAGGCGCATCATCGCCATAAAGTTGACGCCCCTTCGGGCACAGCGTTGAAAATGGGCGAGGTGATAGCTAACGCTTTAGGTAGAGATTTAAAGCAGTGCGCTATTTATGGTCGTGAAGGTATTGAGCAGCCTCGTGATCGTCAAACCATTGGCTTTTCAACCATTCGTGGTGGCGATGTAGTGGGTGAACATACAGTGAGTTTCTTTATGGAAGGTGAGCGCGTTGAAGTTACTCATAAAGCTTCTTCAAGAATGACTTTTGCTAATGGTGCAGTTCGTGCTTCAAATTGGCTAGAAGGCAAGTCTGCAGGATTGTATTCCATGCAAGACGTACTAGATTTGTAGGAGTTTTTTAAATGTTATATGCAATTATTTCTCAAGATGTTGAGAATTCATTAGAAAAAAGAATGGCTGTGCGTCCTGCACATATTGAGCGTTTAACCAGTTTAAAAAATGAAGGGCGATTAATTTTGGCTGGACCCCATCCTGCGATCGATAATAATGAGCCCGGTGAGGCAGGGTTTACTGGGTCGCTAGTGGTGGCTGAATTTGACTCACTTGAACAGGCGCAAACTTGGGCAGATGCCGATCCATATATGGCATCGGGTGCTTATGAAAAAGTGATTGTTAAACCCTTTAAAAAAGTCTTGCCATGAGTTTAATTTTTAGACCGTTGTTTGAAAAAGAAAGCTCAACTTATACATATCTTTTGGCCGATTCTAAAACTAAAGAGGCGGTGATTATCGATGCAGTTGCTGAGACTAAGCAGCGTGATATTGGTCTGATTGAAGAATTAGGTTTGGATCTTAAATACATTATTGAAACCCACGTACATGCAGATCATATTACCAGTTCTTGCCCGCTTAAACAAAAATTCAAAGAAGCTAAAATTGTTTTGGGTGAGTTTAACCCTGTTGCTTGCGCTGATGTTTTAATCAAAGATGGTGAAAGTTTGCATTTTGGCGAATATCAAATCAACGCTCTATCAACACCAGGACATACTGATGGCTGTATGTCGTACGTTATTGGTAATAAAGTTTTTACCGGCGACGCCTTGCTAATTAGGAGTTGCGGTCGTTGTGATTTCCAGGGTGGATCCGCTGAAAAATTATTTGATTCTATTTCTCAATTATTTACCTTGCCAGATGAAACCTATGTGTATCCGGCACACGATTATGGCGGACGCACGGTTAGCTCAATTTGGGAAGAAAAGGTATTTAATGAAATGATAGGCGGTAAAGTCGATAAAGCAGAATTTGTGCGTCGTGTGAATGCGATGGAGTTGTCGTTGCCAGCTAAAATCCATGTTGCCGTTCCAGCCAATCAGGTGTGCGGTTCAAAAATTATTACCAAAGACGTATGAGAGGTTATTCATTAGATCCACATCCCAGCGCTAATGTTGCTAAAGAAGCTTTTGCCGTGGTATTGATACCGCGAGTGAAACGCGGGCGTGTGCCGGCTAATAATGTAGAGATTGTCTCAGATTTGCAAGTTGCCATGGATCAGTCAAATCCAGATGATCATCGTTACGCAGCTAAGGTTGTCGGCCCTGCGCGCTCATCAGAGGGGGTATTTTTGTACTATATTTTGGAGCTTTATAACGCTAGATGAAGTGGTTAATTTTAATAGTAACGTTCTTTTCTGCGACATTGTATGCCGGGGAAAAATTTGATGTAGAACTGTCTTCAGGCGATGTGATTACGATTGACAGTTATCCTGGTGAAGGGAAGGTCTTGTATTTGCAGCTACCTTCGGAGCGAGGTTTGGGCAAGGGTTATGTGACTACTGCACAACAATTGGCATTTGAAAATCATACATTGTGGGCTGTTGATCTGCACTCAAGTTATATGGTTGCACCACGCCGTAGTAGTATTGACAAATTTAATGTGAATGATTTATTAGAGCTTGTTGATTATTCTAAAGCACAGGGTTTTAAGCAATTATTTTTTATTGCCTCAGGTCGAGGAGCGCAATTGGCACTTAAGGTTGCTAATCAGTGGCAATTGGATAACCCGAATTCTAACTATTTAAAAGGTCATTTGTTACACTCTCCACACCTTATTTTAGGTAAGCCGCAGTTAGGCACTAATGCACAGTATGTAGATGTGGCTCGAGTTAGTAATTTGCCAGTTTATTTAATTTTGCCCGAGTACGGGACTAAATATTTTCGCGCTGAAGAGATTGTTCAAGCTCTGAAAAAAGGTGGTAGTTCAGTATTTACTCATAGACTTAAAGGGGTGAGTGGCGGCTTTCATATGCGTAATGAACAAGATTTGTCTAAGGTAAGCCTACAAGAAAAAGATGCGCTAGCAGACACTTACTTATTGGCATCAAATTTACTATTAACGGTTACACCACCCAAGCCACTAATCATTAAAAAAACCAATAAAAAAACAACCGAACTGTCGTTTAGTGAGCCCGTGTTAAAGCCTTATGTGCAAAAACAATCAATTAATTTGGTGCTTAATAATTTAATCGGTGAAAAAGTCAGTCTTGATCAATATAGGGGTAAGGTGGTGTTGCTTAATTTTTGGGCTAGTTGGTGCAAGCCTTGTGTTGAGGAGGTACCGTCTTTGGCTCGATTAAATGAAAAACTCAAAGCGACAGATTTTCAAATTTTAACCATTAATGTCGGCGAGTCTAAACAGCAAATTAATGAATTTATGAAAAAAGTACCCTTTGACTTGCCTATATTGTTAGATGAGTCTGGTATTGCTGTTAAAAACTGGGGTGTTTACGCTTATCCGTCAAATTTTTTGCTGGATAAAAACGGTACTATTCGATACGTTTATCGAGGTGCATTAGAATGGGATGCGCCAAATATTGTTAAAACGATCAGTCAATTGCTGTGAAGCAATACGATGTGATTGTTATTGGTGCAGGCGCTGCTGAACGAGGCAATTCCTCACATCAGCAAGTTGCAAACGCTACACTAAAATCAAAAAGCAATATTACTGATAAACAGTTTGGGAGGTTTTGCCTCTATGGAAACTAATTTAAAAAAATACGACGTTATTATTATTGGTGCAGGCGCTGCTGGACGAGGCAATTCCTCACATCAGCAAGTTGCAAACGCTACACTAAAATCAAAAAGCAATATTACTGATAAACAGTTTGGGAGGTTTTGCCTCTATGGAAGTTAATCTAAAAAAATACGATGTGATTGTTGTTGGTGCAGGCGCTGCTGGTTTAATGTGCGCCGCACAAGCGCAACAACGTGGTCGAAAGGTATTAATATTAGATAAAGCTAACAAAGCTGGAAAAAAGATTTTAATCTCTGGCGGTGGCCGTTGTAACTTTACTAATTTATATATTGAGCCTCAAGCCTTTTTGTCTGACAATGTGCATTTTTGTAAATCGGCTTTATCGCGCTATACGCAATGGGATTTTATGGCGTTAATGCAAAGCCATCATCTGAGCTGGCAAGAGAAATCTTTGGGGCAATTATTTTGCGATCAAAAATCTGGTGCGATTTTAAGAATGCTACTTGATGAGTGTCAACAAACTGATTTTGTTTTGGATTGCAATATTAACAACATAAAATTTGATTCAAACTATCTTATTCAATCTGATCAAGGGGAGTTTGAGTCGAGCTCATTGGTTGTTGCCACTGGCGGACCAAGTATTCCCAAAATGGGAGCAACTGATTTTGGATTAACAGTTGCTAAGCAATTTAATTTGAACACACACCCGTTCAAACCAGCATTGGTGCCATTTACGTTTCATCAGCATGATATTAACACCTATTTTAAAGATTTATCTGGATTATCTCTAGACGCAGTAGTGACTTGTCAAGGGGTTAGTTTTAGAGAGGCACTGTTAATTACACACAGAGGGTTAAGTGGACCGGCTATTTTGCAAGCCTCTTCCTATTGGCAGCCAGGAGATTGTATTAAAATCAACCTATTGCCTGATATAGATGTAAGCGAATATTTACTAGATAAACAACGCTCACGCGGCAAGGCAGAGCTTAAAACCATTTTGGGTGAGTTTTTCCCTAAACGCTTAGCCGAACGCCTGGCTAATACTTTGGGCACTAAGTTATTGGCTGACACTACTTTGGGTGAAATTAAACGCAACGACTTAAAGGCCTTTGGTCATCAAATAAATCATTGGCTGTTAGTGCCAAGTGGCACTGAAGGCTTGCGTGTGGCAGAAGTGTGTACGGGCGGGGTTGATACTAATGAGTTATCCTCCAAAACCATGGAATCAAACAAACAGCCGGGGCTGTATTTTATTGGCGAAACTGTTGATGTGACTGGTTGGCTTGGTGGTTATAACTTTCAATGGGCTTGGTCTTCCGGATGGGCAGCGGGGCAAGTGGTTTAAAAACTGATTTTTTTTTGCGACTTGTGTATGATTGGCGCATTGGTAATTACAAAGTAATGTATGTTTGCATTTGGTGAAAAAGTAACAGGTTATGACGGGCTTATGTTCAACGAACGTGAAGTTCGTGCTGCCGCTGGCATTGTGTTTTTCTTTGCCTTTATGGCCTTTATGAACGGCTTTCTAACGGGTAATAATGAGCCGACCAAACTCATGGTAACGGTATTTTTATTTGATTTTTTCATTCGTATTTTTTTAAGCCCTAAATACGCACCGTCGATGGTGCTTGGGCGTTGGATGGTGAATAACCAAAAGCCAGAATATACAGATGCGGCGCCAAAAAGATGGGCTTGGAGTATTGGCTTTACCTTGGCAGCGATTATGTTTTATTTGGTCGTCTTAAATGAAATTCGCGGTCCAATTAATATCCTTACTTGTGCCTTGTGTTTGGGTCTGTTGTTTTTTGAGGCAGTTTTTGGTATTTGTGCAGGTTGCAAAATATACAATCTAGTGCATGATGAAAAGGTCAAGCATTGTCCAGGAGAAGCCTGTGATTTAAATAGAGGTAGAGATAAGATTCAAACCTTTAGCTTGGCACAAAAAGTTATTTTCACCTTGTCGATATTGGCACTTTTTTATTTGGCATTTGGCGGGATAATTAAATTTTTAATTTTTGGAGAATGAAATGAAACTATTAAATGCTTTATTTGTGCTTTTATTGCCAATCATGGCTCAAGCAATGCCAGATTTTTTGGTTGATTCAGATTGGCTTGCAGATAATATTGAAAATGAGAATCTGATTGTACTTGAGGTGCGATATCATCCACATCGTTATCATACTATAGGTCATATTCCAGGGGCGATACAAGTAAAGCGTTTTAAAGATTTAGCTGATAATCAATCCTTAAATGTAACACGCTTTCCCTCTAGAGAGCAATTTCAAACCACACTGCGTAAATGGGGTGTAAAGAAAGATTCGACAATTGTAATTTATGATGATACCCGTACAGTAACTGCAGCTCGATTATGGGTGTTATTAAAATTATATGGATTTGATGAATCTCAATTAAAAATTCTTAATGGCGGCACTGTGGCATGGTCTGCATTTGAGGACATTACTCAAGACATATCTCCTGTAAGGGAAGCTAGTAACATCATTCTATCTGAGGCTGATAAATCTATGTTTGTTGAATTTCCTCAGATTTATGATTTTGTCACTTCAAGCCGTTCAAACAACATCACGCTAATTGATGCCCGTCCGCCAGAACGATATGCTGGTGGTAGTTCTCATGGTGTGCAAGAAGGTCATATTCCCGGCGCCATTAATATCGTAAGTATGGATGGTACAGATGCTCAGTCTCAAACTTGGCTAGAAGATGACGAGTTGGCAGATTTATACCAATCTGTGCCTAAGGGTAATACTGTATATGTTTATTGTGACGACGGTTTTCGTATGAGTGAATCTTTCTTGCAACTTAAGCATTTGGGCTACAAAGATGTAAGACTTTACAATGGTGGTTGGTCACATTGGGGAAATTGGCTAGATTTGCCTACAGTAAAAGGCGATAAGCCATATGATGATACTTTTGCCCTTTAAGGGGTTAAAAGGTGTTTGGTTTTTTTTGATAATGAATACATATTTAAAAAGATATGGAGAATAATATGAAACGAATAATTATATTTTTAATGTTAATTGCCAACATAACAATAGCGCAAGCCGCACTCAACGTGCAAAAAGTTGTTGATAATGTTTATGCACTAGAGGGTGAAACCACTCAGCGCTCACCTACTAACTTTGGTAACAATTCAACGCATGGCGTTATCATTACTAAAGAAGGTGTAATTCTTATTGATTCAGGCGCCAGCCTTTTGGGTGCTGAGGAAATTCACAAAGCTATCCAGACATTAACTGACCAGCCTGTCAAAATTGTTATCAACAGCGGTGGTCAAGATCATCGCTGGCTCGGTAACGATTATTTTCAGCAGCTTGGCGCCAGAATTATATCTTCAGCAAAAACGCATCAAGATCAAAAAGCAAGAACTGATTATCATTTAAATAGACTGGGCGGTCTTATTCATGAGAGTCTTGATGGTACAGTTGCTTTTTATTCGACTGAAACTTTCGATGAAAAAATGAAGCTTACACTGGGTAATGTAGATTTAGAGTTATACCATTTTGGCCCAGCGCATACCGTGGGCGATATTATTGTTTGGATGCCAAGCGCACAAACCATGTTTACGGGTGACATTGTCTTTAACGATAGAATGCTGGGCATTGGCCCTGCTAAAAACGCCCAAAGCTGGGTAGATGTATTTGAAAAAATGGCAGAATTTAAACCAGAGTATATTGTTCCGGGTCATGGAAGGGTGTCTGATTTGGCAACAGCTACTAAAAACACTCAGCAATATTTGCAATTTTTAATTGCCAATATTGCCAAGATTTTAGATAATGAAGGTGACATGCTTGAGGCGAGTAGAATAGATCAAACAGCGTTTCATTTTCTAAGTGGCCATCAAGGTATTGCTGGCAAGAATGCGCAATGGGTGTTTGAACAAATGGAATTTGATTATTAATTAATAAGGAGAAAATATGAAAGGAATTAGAGTTTTATTTGCCATTTCATGGACGTTAATTGCACTGGGTGCATTTGCTGTGTTTGGCCTAAGTGATGATAAAGAGACTAAAGCATCAGAAGTTGTTGAAAAAACAGCGGAAGAATGTGAAATTCCAGCTTTTGCTAAAGCCATTGGTCATGAGGATTTATGGTTAAAGCATAATGGCTGCCCGCCAAGAGAAAAAACCGAAAAAACAGATGAAAAATAGCTGTTTTTCTTGATTTTAAAAATTTGCTAAATTTTTGATTTGGCAAGGTTTTAAGTATCATTTTTAGCTAAAAACCCCTTTAAAACATTGTTTTAAAGGGGTTTTTTCTTGTTGGCATACTGCAAAACCAGCTATTTGAATAATTTGCTAAATTATTTTACAAGCCTCATTAAAGCTTAGGCGCGGTCCGCGTGGGTAAATCTTTGATTCGTCACCTTGTCCAAGTGCACAAATAAAGATGGATTTAGTTTTCCCATCTGGAAAGAATTCTTCATCTAAAGTTGTGTTATTAAACCCACCCATTGGGCCGCAATCTAGCCCTACTGCGCGAGCAGCAAGCATAAAGTAAGCACCTTGTAGTGTGGCATTCATTTCACCCGCTTGTTTGATTTTTGCGTCGTTGCCAGCGTACCAGCTGCGTGCGTCGGTGTGTGGAAACAAGAAGTTTAGTTTTTCATAGAATTCTGTGTCATAGCTAATAATGGCCACGACGGGTGCGGCCATAGATTTTTCAACATTACCTTCATCAAGATGCGCTTTTAGCTGCTCTTTTGCTTTGCTAGATTTTACAAAGGTAAGGCGCGCTGGGCAGTTGTTAGCTGCGGTTGGGCCAAATTTCATCAGTTCATAAATTTGTTTAATTTGTTCATCTGATACATTTTGATCTAGCCAGCCATTATGACTTCTAGCATTAATAAATAAAGTGTCTAGTGCGTCTTGCTCAAGCATTAAAATATTCCAATAAAATTACAAAATTGATATGCTAGATTATATATTTTTCAATGCTTCGCTCTCAGGCAAATTCAAAGACCATTTGACAAAGGTGGGAATAGAATTTAAATGCGAGGATGATGAGAGTTTTGGCTCGATCCAAGGTGAGATCGTCTCAATTGCTGATGATACAAATGATTCTATACTGGGTGAGCTGCAAGATTTGTATGATGTATTGCAAGATGAGTTAGAAGCGTTATTAGAGCAAACAGATGATGCGCTAATGATGAATGCTGCCGGCATGCAAGTAACGCTTAAAGATGGTGGTATGTGTACATTGCGAGTTTCACCAGATGTGGTTACTCGAATTTTAACGGTGTTAGAATTTGACGAATTACAAGCGTTTGTAGAGAATATTGCCAGAAGTGTTGAAGAGCCGGATAGTGGACATTTTTGTCATAATAAGTAGGAGGAGTAAGAGATGAGCGAATATTTTGTGATAGTATCATTTGAATTAAATAGCAAAGATTTATTAGAAGATTGGAAAACTTTATCCAAAGAAATTGACGAGGATATTGCTAAGGCTGATGGTTTTATTTCACGTGATTCAGGTATTGATGAAAATAAACGGATCTATTGTTTAATAAAGTGGCAGAGTAAGGCGCATCACCAAAGCTTTAGACAGCAACTGGAGGCGAGAGAAAGCTGGCCTAAAAATATGGAAAGATTTGGTGCTATTGCCAATATGAGTACAATGACACCTAACAACTTAGAGGTTTTTTAGATATGAAAAAAATTACTATTATCGGCTCAGGATTTGCCGGGTTAACCGCTGTTCGAACTATTCGAAAAAAAGATAAAAAAGCTGAAATTACACTTATTTCCCCTAAAGCAGAGTTGGTTTACATGCCAAGCTTGATTTGGGTGCCATCCGGTGTGGCAAGTAAAAAAGACATTGTTATTCCTTTAGATAATTTTTTCAAACGCATGAATGTAGTTCATATCGTAAGTAGCGTAACTGGATTAGAAAACAAAGGCAGGTCAGTAGTAACACCAATTGGCACCTATGATAATGACGCATTAATCATTGCTTCAGGTGGGCGTTTTATTAAAAAACTGCCAGGTATCGAGCATGCAATTACCCCTTGTGAGGGGCTAGAGGCGGCCGAGGCGATTCGTGATCGCGTTAAGTCAATGGATGGTGGTGATATTGCTATTGGCTTTAGTGGTAATCCAAAAGAGCCGAGTGCAATGCGTGGTGGGCCGATGTTTGAATTTCTATTTGGATTGGATACGCAGCTACGCGCAGAAGGACGACGTGATAAATTCAATCTAACCTTCTTTACCCCAGCGCCTAAGCCTGGCGCGCGTCTTGGCGAAAAAGCAGTTGGCGGCTTATTGAGCGAGATGAAAAAACGTAATATTGCTACGCATCTGGGCAATAAAATGAAGAAATTTAGCGCTGACAAAGTGGTGACTGAAGGTGGCGAGTTTGCTGCTGATTTAATTTTATTTATGCCTGGTATGACGGGCAATACTTGGTTTGACAACACTGATCTTGCACGTAGCGAAGGTGGCATGCTCAAAGCCAATAAGTTTTGTGAGGTCGAGGGTGTTGATAAAGTTTTTGTCGCTGGCGATTCGGGCTCTTTCCCTGGCCCAGAATGGATGCCAAAACAAGCGCACATGGCTGATCTTCAGGCAGAAGCTGCAGCTAAAAATGCACTGGATATGCTTGATGGAAAAGAGGCTAGCCACACATTTAAAATTGAACTGATGTGTATTGTTGATTCAAATAATAAGGGTATGTATGTGTCCAGAACGCTTAAAGGTGGCTTAATGCTACCAAATTGTCGCCTGATGCATATTGCTAAAAAAGTGTTTGGCTGGTGGTACTTGCGCCAATACCGATAGAGTTTATAGAGGTATTTTTATGTCTGATTGTTTATTTTGTAAAATTATTGCAGGCGAAATCCCATCAAATAAAATTTATGAAGATGAGGATGTGTTTGCTTTTCATGATATTGAAGCGCAAGCGCCACATCATTTCTTGGTTATTCCTAAGCAACACATTGCCACCCTGAATGAGGCGGATGATGCTGTATTGTTGGGCAAGTTGTCACTAACGGCCAGCAAAATTGCCAAAGATTTAGGGTTTGCTGAGGATGGTTATCGTGTGGTGATGAATTGTAATAATGATGGTGGTCAAGCGGTTTATCATATCCATCTTCATTGTTTGGCTGGGCGTCAATTGCAGTGGCCTCCAGGTTAAGAAACAAACCCCTATTTTTTGTAAGCAAAACAAGCACTTAATAAGATAAAATTCTATCTTTTTTAGTGCTTCTTATTTTATTATGAGTAACGAATTCTTAGATAGACACATTGGCCCAAGCGATCAAGATATTGCTTCCATGCTGAACAGTGTTAACTGCAAAAGTGTCGATGAGGTTGTATCAAAAACCGTACCAGAGGCTATTTTATTTGGTAATCGTATGGCCGTTGACGAAGGTCTAACTGAGCGTGATGCCCTTGATTTGGCAACCAAATTAGCCAGTGAAAATACACTGGCTACAAACTTCATTGGTCAAGGTTATTATGGCACATTGATGCCAAGCGTTATTCAGCGTAATATCTTGGAAAATCCGGGGTGGTATACGGCTTATACACCATACCAAGCTGAAATTTCTCAAGGTCGTTTGGAAATGCTATTAAATTTCCAGCAAATGATTATCGATCTGACAGGCATGGATATTTCCAACGCTTCGTTATTAGATGAGCCGACCGCTTGTGCTGAAGCGATGATGATGGCTAAGCGCGCCAATCGCAAGAATAAATCTAATAAATTCTTAATCGATCATAATACCAATGCACAAACCATTACTATTTTGCAAACGCGCGCCAAGCCGTTAGGCATAGAGTTGGTGGTAGGCGATATCCAGAATAATGATTTCTCTGATTATTTTGCTGCTTTGTTGCAATCACCAGGCACTAATGGTGAGGTTCGTGATTTAACCGGTGATATCAACAGAGCCAAAGAAAATGGCGTATTAACCATTGTTGCTTGTGATGTTTTGGCATTAGCGTTGATTAAAACGCCAGCTGAGATGGGTGCTGATATTGCTGTGGGCAGTACTCAACGTTTTGGCGTGCCAATGGGTTTTGGCGGCCCGCATGCTGCGTATCTTGCTACGCGTGATGAATATAAGCGTATGGTACCTGGGCGTATTATTGGCGTTTCTCAAGACGTACATGGTAAGCCAGCAATGCGCATGTCTTTGCAAACTCGTGAACAACATATTCGTCGCGATAAGGCGACTAGTAATATTTGTACTGCTCAAGTTTTATTGGCGGTTTTGGCAGCAGCCTACGGTATTTACCATGGCGCTGCAGGGCTTAAGAAAATTGCTACCAAAGTGCATGCTAAAGCGAGCGATTTAGCGAAAAGTTTAAGTGAGGCAGGATTTGAACTAGCAGCTAATCAGTTTTTTGATACGGTAACCATTAATACCGATCAAGCGCAAACTTTATTTAGCCAAGCTCAACAGGCAAATATTAATATTCGTCTGTTGAGTGACAATCAGTTAAGTATATCGGTTGACGAGACAACCACGCAGGCTGAATTGCTAGCATTATTAGCGATATTTTCAATTGATACATTGACCCAATCAGAGCCAGTGTTGTCAGTTGCTATGATGCGCTCTTCTGATTATTTAACCCATCCGGTGTTTAGTCAATATCACTCAGAAACTGAAATGATGCGTTACTTAAAGCGCCTTGAGAATAAAGATATTGCGCTTAATCATTCAATGATTGCACTCGGCTCTTGCACAATGAAGCTGAATGCAGCGACACAAATGTATCCAATCAGCTTGCCAGGATTTTCAAAATTGCATCCTTATGCACCAGAAGATCAAACTCAAGGCTACCAGCAATTATTTAAAGATTTAGAGCACGCATTGTGTGAAGTAACAGGCTATGACGCAGTATCGCTGCAGCCAAATGCTGGCTCTCAAGGCGAATTTGCAGGACTTTTAGCGATTCATGCTTATCATCAGTCGCGTGGAGATCATGATCGAAATATTTGTTTAATTCCATCTTCAGCACACGGCACCAACCCGGCAAGTGCGATTATGGCTGGCATGAAAGTAGTGATTGTTAAATGTGATGAAGCGGGTAATATTGACATTAATGATTTAAAAGCCAAAGTTGAAAAACACCAAGAGAAACTTGCAGCCATCATGGTGACATACCCATCAACACATGGTGTATTCGAGGTTGAGATTAAGCAAATTTGCGATATTATTCACGATAATGGTGGTCAAGTTTATCTTGACGGTGCCAATCTTAATGCCATGGTGGGCGTGACTCGTATGGGTGAGTTTGGTGCAGATGTATCACACATCAATTTGCATAAAACCTTTGCTATTCCACATGGTGGTGGTGGCCCGGGTATGGGCCCAATTGGTGTTAAGTCGCATTTAGCTGAATTTTTGCCAGGTAATCCTTTAGAAAAAGATTCGAACGCCGTATCAGCGGCCATGTATGGCTCTGCTTCAATTCTGCCAATTTCCTGGAGTTATATTAAATTGTTGGGTAAATACGGCATGCAGCGTTCTACGGAAGTGGCGATTGTTAGTGCAAACTATATTGCAGACGCGCTAAAAGATAGTTTTCCGATTCTATATCGTGGCGACCAAGGTATGGTGGCACACGAATGTATTGTTGATATTCGCCCCTTGAAAGAATTGAGTGGTATTGCGGAAGAAGACATTGCTAAGCGTTTAATGGATTATGGATTTCATTCGCCAACCATGTCGTTTCCAGTGGCGGGTACGTTAATGATTGAGCCAACTGAAAGTGAGTCGAAGCGTGAGATTGATCGATTTATTACCGCCATGATTAGCATTCATGATGAAATTCAAAAAGTAATTTCAGGTGAGTGGGATAAGGATAATAATCCACTTAAAAATGCACCGCATACAGCACATGAGATGGCGGGCGATTGGGCTTATCCATATACAAGGCAAGAGGCTTTGTATCCGGTTGAGTCGTTAATTACGAATAAATATTTCCCGCCAGTTAAGCGTATTGACAATGTCTATGGTGATCGTAATTTATTCTGCTCTTGTATTACCACAGAAGATTTCGAGTAGTTTACTGTTGAGACAGTTGTGTAATTGTCTCGATTATCTCAGTCGAGTCCCACTCAACACCGCCAAACAACGTGTAGGCAATTTCACCTTGCTTGTTGATTAAGAAATTTGAAGGCGCGGCAAACACGTTCCAGGCTTGAATGCTACTGCCTGATTCGTCCATTAGAATAGTAAACTCGGGCTTAATGCGTTTAACAAAAGCCTCAACTTCAGCTTTGGATTCTGCCATGTCAATGGCTAAAATTTTAAATGCCACACCTGCTTTAGCCAACTTGTCTTGCAATTTATTCATACTTGGCATCTCTTTAACGCAAGGTGGGCAGTAAGTTGCCCAGAATTGCACCAGCACAACCTGACCTTTGTATTGCTCCAGCGTGTGAATGTTGCCTGATAAATCTTTCAATTGAACTTGGGGATTGGTGATTTTTCCTGTGTATGGTTTTAATGATGCTGCTTGTACAATGCCGGCTGTAATCAATAAAAGGGCTAGTAAGGTTTTTTTAGCAATTGCGTTTTTTATCATTTTTTTAATTCCTGTAAATAAAACAAGCTCACTTTAATGAGTCCTGATAATTGTGAGGTAACAACATCTTCTGTTCTGTTTGGGTCAGCGCGTTTAAAGAAATAGCCACGAATTCCTGGGACAATTTTAGAGACAACAGAGCTGCCTGAAGCGCCTAATTTTTGGGTTAGATGATTAACGCCCCAGCGATTTGGTGTGCGACCACCTTCTAGTACCATTAAGGGGATACTTGTAGTTCCAACAGGCTCAACATATTTTGGCTCAACACCAGGTTCAGGTGCACCATCATTAAGGCGTGGGAATAATAATATGCCACCTTTTAAGTCTTGATAGTCAGCGTAAGATTTTTTCCATTGTGCGGCTGCACGCAATAGTAGTTGCGTGTCTGGGCCAGAGGCTACTAGGTAGACGTCTTTTTTGGTTGAAATGGCTTCATAGATGACATGAGTTAAGTCTTCGCTAGGAATTTCAGCATAACTACTGCGCGATTTTGGCAGCATGTAAGTGCCAAGCATGTCAGGCATCCAGACTTCAATACCGTCATCGGCTAAAGATTGTGCTGTAGCCTCTTCATGTTTGCTTTTGCCGTTATCACATGCAAAGCCAATAACCAAAACGTCACCTTTGGCAGGAAAAATCCTAATTTCCGTCTCCTCTCCGGAAGGTAGTTCAACATAACTAAGCTCTTTAGCATTTGACACACTCAGGAAAAAAATAAAAATGACAAATAAACTATTTTTAATAAACATCTGGTGGCAATATTAAAATAAACTAGTGGGTATTCTACCCATCTATCTTGGTTTTGTATGAAGTCATTTATTGTATTGTGTGTTTTTATTTGTCAAGCGATCATCTCGGGTGCGAGTGCACAAGATGCCTATGAACAAGCGTTGTTATTAAAGCCTAATTTGACTAATGGTCAGCAAAGTTACCGTCTTTGTGCGACTTGTCATTTGGATAATGGCATGGGTAAGTCAAATGGTAGTTTTCCAGTAATCGCCTCTCAACATAAATCAGTCACCATTAAACAGCTCAAAGATATACAATATAAACATCGCGACAATCCAACCATGTATCCATTTTCAGATGCTAAAACCATTGGTGGTGTACAAGCTATTGCTGATGTTGTTGCTTACATAGAAAGTCTGCCAGATCTTGGTAATCATGGCACGGGAGATGGCGATCGACTCGCTCAAGGTAAGGCGCTTTATTTGAATAATTGCACCGGTTGTCATGGTCTTGATGGGCGTGGCGATGCGCAACTAACATTTCCAAGAATTAAATCTCAACATTATGAATATCTATTACGCCAATTAAAATGGATGCGTGATGGCTATCGGGCTAATAGCAATCCTGAGATGTTAGATTTGATTAAAACTATGAGTGATCAAGAGTTATCAGACCTAGCTGATTATGTTTCTCGATTGTGAATAATAATTTAGCTAATATCTCGCAAAAAGTTGCATTAAAATAGTTCAAAACTTTTAGACAAAAGTTAGTAATTTCCAGGGGGAAAATGAGCCAAATCGGCCTTGAACAGCAAAGCGTTTCAGAATTTTCAGAACGCGCTTATCTTGATTATTCAATGTACGTCATTCTTGATCGTGCGCTGCCGTTTGTGGGCGATGGACTTAAGCCGGTACAACGCCGCATTATTTATGCAATGAGCGAATTGGGGCTTAAATCAACCGCAAAGTTTAAAAAATCAGCCCGTACCGTTGGTGATGTTTTAGGTAAATTCCATCCACATGGCGATAGTGCTTGTTATGAGGCAATGGTACTTATGGCTCAGCCTTTTTCTTACCGTTATCCGTTTATTGATGGTCAAGGAAACTGGGGTGCGCCAGATGATCCGAAATCTTTTGCCGCGATGCGTTATACCGAGAGCAAGCTTTCGCGCTATGCAGATTTACTATTAAGTGAAATTAATCAAGGTACGGCTGAGTGGGCAGATAATTTTGATGGATCTCTTCAAGAGCCTAAAAACTTGCCAGCACAAGTGCCAAACTTATTACTGAATGGTACATCGGGTATTGCAGTAGGCATGGCAACTGACGTACCACCTCATAATTTAGTCGAAGTGGTCAATGCTTGTATTCATCTTTTAGATAAGCCGTCTAGTGATTTGGATGAAATTATGAAGATTATTCCTGCGCCGGATTATCCAACCAGTGCGCATATTGTTTCAAGCCCATACGACCTAAGACAAATTTACGAAACTGGACATGGCTCAGTCAAGATGCGAGCAACTTACCAAAAAGAAGATGGCGACATTGTGATTGAGACATTGCCTTTTCAAACCTCTGGCTCTAAAGTAATAACCCAGATAGCTAGCCAAATGCGTGCTAAAAAATTGCCTTTGGTTGATGATATTCGTGACGAATCTGACCATCAAAATCCAACACGTATTGTAATTGTGCCACGCTCAAATAGAGTGGATGTTGACAACTTAATGCTGCATTTGTTTGCGACAACTGATCTTGAAAAGAATTATCGCGTTAACATGAATGTGATCGGTTTAAATGGCAAGCCACAAGTTAAGCCTTTGGTGCCGATGCTTAAAGAGTGGCTAACTTATAGAATTGAGATTGTTACTAAGCGTCTTAACTTCCGTCTAGATAAAATTCTATCGCGTTTACATATTTTGGAAGGCTTATTAGTTGCCTTTCTAAATATTGACGAAGTGATCGCCATCATTAGAGAAAATGATAAGCCTAAGCCAATTTTAATGGCACACTTTAAGCTTGATGAAATCCAAGCTGAAGCAATATTAGAGCTTAAGTTGCGCCATCTTGCTAAATTAGAAGAAGTTAAAATTCAGTCTGAGCAAAAAGAGCTGAACGCAGAAAAAGATAAATTAGAATTGTTACTATCTAGTGATACTCGTTTAAAAACCTATATTAAAAAAGAGTTAAAAGCTATTATTGAAGATTTTGGTGATGAGCGTCGATCTCTTATTAAGTCTGATGTTACTGTTGCTCAAGCATTTAGTGAAGATGACTTGGTCGTGGCCGAAAATGTCACGGTTGT
>JACNGB010000017.1 GCA_014384345.1 Candidatus Thioglobus pontius | reverse complement strand
GACGGGTGTTGATGCTCGTCAATTGGGAGTTGTGCACTTATGAGTCGAATCCGCCTATAATAATCCCTTCATTTAGTGCATGTAATTTTGTATAATAGTCGATTGTCCTTTTTCTAGGGCATATTTCATACACAAGGATCAATTCATGAAATTATTTGAAAATTTACACTTTAACAATATTCGTGGCGATATCACCGGTGGTATTACTGCTGGTGTTGTTGCACTACCATTTGCCATTGCCATGGGTCTTGCCTCAGGTGCTGGCGCCATCGCTGGACTGTACGGCGCCATTATTACCGGCTTCTTTGCTGCATTATTTGGCGGCACCGGTGCGCAAGTATCAGGCCCTACAGGGCCAATGACCGTTGTTATGGCTTTGGTGGTCACACAATTCATTACTTTTTTTGAAGGTAAGATTGATCCAGCTACCGGGCTAATATACACTCATGACGCAGCATTGGGTGCAGGCCTTGCCATTGCTTTTACCACAGTGGTTCTAGGCGGTATTTTTCAAATTATTTTTGGTTTATTGAAATTAGGCCGCTTTATTAATCTCATGCCACACCCGGTAACATCAGGCTTTATGACGGGAATTGGCGTAATTATTATTATTCTGCAAATTCCTCAGGTGCTTGGCTTTTATGAAATAAAAGGCTCGACCATGGGTATTTTTTCTCAGCTAGCAGATGTAGAGAATTACTTTGTTAATACAGGCGCAATGACCATTGCACTAATTACCTTATTAGTGGTTTACTTACTGCCTAAACAAATTGGTAAATTCATTCCTTCGCCATTATTTGCACTAATCACAGGAACCTTGGTTTTATTCTTTTTCCCAGGAACATTCTCTTCTGGTGTTGACGCCGGCGTGGAGCCACTAAACAATATGCTACTAGGTGATATTCCAACCGGTTTGCCTGATTTCAATATGCCAACTTTCGAAATGAATATTGTTGTTGATATGATTGCAGCAGGCATGATGTTAGCCATTCTTGGCTCAATTGACTCATTGTTAACTTCATTGGTTTCTGATGAAATTACCCGCACACACCATAAGTCTGATCGTGAGTTAATTGGCCAGGGTATTGGTAACACATTATCAGGTTTGTTTGGTGGTTTGCCAGGTGCGGGCGCTACCATGCGCACCATGACCAACGTTAAAGCAGGTGGTCTAACACCATTATCAGGTGCACTTCATGCAATTATTCTTTTAGCAATTGTTCTAGGTGGCGCGCAATACGCTAAAGAGATTCCGCTGGCTGTATTGGGCGCCATCTTAGTAAAAGTAGGTACAGACATTATTGATTGGGAATACTTAAAAGGCCTATTTAGCACGCCAAAATCTGGCGTATTGGTTATGCTTGTTGTATTAGGAATTACCGTATTTTACAATCTAATGGCCGCTGTAGGTGTTGGACTGGTTATGGCTAGTTTGATTTTCTTACAAAGAATGACCGATGTTCAACTTGCCAGCATTGTATCAGTACAAACCATTGAAGAAGCTTCTCACTTGGATGAAACTCACCAAGAGTTACTTCGCGCAGGAAATACCTTGTTTTATCAGCTAAATGGCCCGATGAGCTTTGGCTCAGCCAAAGGTATTGTGAGAGATTTTTCAACTAAATCTGACTACAACAGAGTTATTCTAGACCTGTCCAATGTGCCCGTGATTGATTATACAACCTCTAGATCAATCGCTGAAATTTGTAACATTTGTCAGGAAAAGTCTGCAGAAATTACCATTGTTGGCGCAAACATCAAGGTAAGACATTTTCTTGAAAACATTGGTATCGATAACGAGTTGATGAGCCACTAAGCAACTCTTTATCTTGCCCATAAAAAAGCCTGCATTATCGCAGGCTTTTTTATTGCTTAATCTATAGGCATTAGAAATCTTCATCCCAGTCAACCAATACTTGACGAGCATCCATATCTATAGAAATTAAAAATGGCTCCATATAAGGCACCCAATGTTCTTTATTGTTCTTGCTTGATGAGGATTCTTTCTCTGCGTTAATAACCATGACACTATTTGAGCCAGTATCAACCATATAAGCAATTCTACCTAATACAATGCCGTTCGTATTAATCACCTCTAAATCAGTTAACTCGTCCCAATAGTATTTACCTTCTGGCAATTTTGGCAATTGCGATCTTTCAATATAAAGCTCTGTGCCAATATAACCTCTGGCTACTTCTCGATCATTAACCCCTTTAAGCTGCGCAACAATCGTCTTACCCTGTTCACGCCCTTTGACCATCTCAAGTGTTGTCCATACACCATCAACTTGAACATGCCAAGGCTTGTAAGTAAGGATGTTTTTTCTTGGATGCGAATAGGAGAATATTTTCACCCAGCCCTGAACGCCAAAAAGGCCATTAATCTGTCCGATCAATAGCCTTTTATTGTTAGAGTTTTGGCTCACTACTTATTCAGCAGGCGCTTCTTCCTCTGTTGCTGCAGCTTCTGCTTCAGCAGCTGCTTTTGCCTCTGCATCTGCTTTCGCTTTTTCTTCTGCTGCTAGTTTAGCTGCAACTGCTGCTGCTCTAGCTTCTTGAGCCGCTACACGCTTCTCACGAATTGAAGGATCTTTGAATTCTTTAACAAGTTGTTGAACACGATCAGATAATTGCGCACCTTTTGATGCCCAGTAATCTAGTCTGTCTTCTTCGATAGTAAGCCTAACCTCTTGTCCACGAGCAACCGGATTAAAGTATCCGATACGCTCGATGTAACCACTATCTCTACGCTTGCGTGAGTCTGTTGCTACGATTGAATAAAAAGGTTTTTTCTTGGCTCCACCTCGGGCTAGTCTAATTTTAACCATGGGTTTTTTGCTCCGTTTATTTATTAATAGCTTACATCAAAAAGATATAAGACGCGAAATTATATCAGTTTTTCAAGGTCTTGCGCCAATTTTTGCGCATCACCCGTATAGCTCATTGGTGTTAATTCTGCCAAGGCTTGTTTAGCGGCTTCTGGCATGTCTAGATCTTTAACAAATTCAGCTAATACTTGTGCATCAATGGTGTTGCCACGAGTTAGTGCTTTCAGCTTTTCGTATGGATTTTCAATACCATAACGACGCATCACCGTTTGGATTGGCTCGGCCAACACTTCCCATGATGAATCTAAGTCTTGATGTAGGCGAGCTTCATTCGTTTCTAGTTTGCCAATACCCTTGGCAATAGAAGCGTAAGCCACCAAACAATGTGCACAACTAACACCTAAATTTCTGAGCACGGTTGAATCAGATAAGTCACGCTGCCAACGAGAGATTGCTAGCTTATCCGCCAGATGCGTATTCATTGCATTCGCAAGTCCTAGGTTGCCCTCACCATTTTCAAAATCAATTGGATTTACCTTATGTGGCATAGTAGATGAGCCCACCTCACCTGCAATGGTTTTTTGCTTGAAATAACCTAACGATACATAACCCCAAATATCACGGCAAAAATCGATCAAAATTGTATTGTAACGATTCATTGAATGAAAATACTCTGCCATATAGTCATGCGTTTCAATTTGCGGGGTATACATTGCATAATTAATCCCAAGCCCTTCGATAAACTGCTTTGAAATTGCTTGCCAATCAAGGTCTGGATAGGCAGACAAGTGTGCATTAAAGTTACCCACTGCACCATTAAATTTACCCATAACTTGCACACTTTCTAAATGATCAATTTGACGCTTCAGACGAAAAGCAAAATTAGCCATCTCTTTACCTACGGTTGTTGGTGAGGCGGTTTGACCATGAGTGCGAGACAACATTGGAATGGCTGCATTATCTTTAGCCATATTGGCAATCAAAGACAAAACATTTTGCATTTGTTTAAGCAATACTTGACGACCATCAATTAGCATTAATGCATGTGATAAGTTATTAATATCTTCCGACGTACAGGCAAAGTGAAAAAATTCACTTACTGCGTTCAACTCCGCGTTATCTTTAATCTTATCTTTTAAGAAATATTCAACTGCCTTAACATCATGATTGGTTGTTTTTTCAATATCCTTAACCGCTTGCGCATCTTCTAAAGAGAAGTTAGTCGCAATATCAGCTAGAAACTCACTTGCTTGCGCACTAAAAGCAGGCACTTCACCAATATCTTTGTTATCAGCCATAGCTTGAAGCCATTCAACCTCAACCAATACGCGATACTTAATCAGGCCAAATTCACTAAAAATATCCGCCAAATCTTTGGTTTTGTCAAAATAACGTCCGTCAACCGGAGAAATGGCAGTTAAAGCATTCAGTTCCATAATATTTATTAAAGGCTGTAAAAATGATAAAATTATACGCTTTTATTTATTCTTATAAAATATCCTCGTGAAATCGGACTACCTAAAACATATTCAAGAACGCCAACAAAGCAACTTACCGCCATTAGCACTTAACGCAGAGCAAACACAATCCGTTGTGGCGCATCTTATTGCAGCTGACGATGATGATTTTTATCTAGATCTATTAACCCATCGTGTACCGCCTGGTGTGGACGAGGCGGCCTATGTTAAGGCCAGCTTTTTAGCTAGTGTTGCCAAAGGCGATCAAATCTGTAACGCCATCAGCCAAGAAAAGGCCACTTTCTTATTGGGCACCATGATGGGTGGCTATAACATTGAGCCTTTAATAGAGCTATTAGATATTAAAACAGTTGCACAAACAGCAACAGACGCCTTATCTAAAACGCTACTAATCTACGAAGCCTATCAAACTGTTTTGGAAAAATCAGCCAATAATAGTTTTGCCAAACAAGTAATCGATGCCTGGGCAAACGGTGACTGGTTCACCTGTAAGGAAAAATTACCAAAAGAAATTAAATTAACCGTTTTCCGAGTAGAGGGTGAAATTAACACGGATGACTTATCGCCAGCAACTGAAGCTTGGTCTCGTCCAGATATTCCTCTACATGCGCAATCAATGCTGGTTAAGAAAATGGATAACCCATTAGCAACTATTACACAGCTTAAAGAAAAAGGCTTGCCTTTAGCATTTGTTGGCGATGTGGTTGGCACGGGCTCTTCACGCAAATCAGCCATAAACTCTGTATTGTGGCATATGGGTAACGATATTGATTACGTACCAAACAAACGTGGTGGTGGCGTTGTACTTGGTGGCAATATTGCGCCAATTTTCTTCAACACGGCCGAAGATTCAGGTGCCCTACCGATTGAATGTGATGTAACTAATTTAAACATGGGTGATGAAATCACCATCTATCCTTATGAAGGGAAAATCACTAATGCGGACGGTGATATTGTGTCTACCTTTGAATTATCGCCAACTACCATGGCTGATGAAGTGCGTGCTGGCGGTAGAATCCCACTGATTATTGGTCGCGGCCTAACCGATAAAACCCGTCAAGATCTTGACTTACCGGTTAGCGACCTTTTCTTGCGTCCAGAAGACGCTAGCAATAGCGACGCAGGCTATACACTGGCGCAGAAAATCGTCGGCAAGGCGTGTGGTGTCGACGGCATTCGCCCAGGAACTTATTGCGAACCGCGTATGGCCACAGTTGGCTCTCAAGATACTACCGGCGCCATGACTCGTGATGAGTTAAAAGAGTTAGCTTGTTTGGGATTTTCTGCTGATTTAGTCATGCAAAGTTTTTGTCATACAGCTGCCTATCCTAAGCCTGTTGATTTAGAGCTACAACACTCTTTGCCTGACTTCATGCAATCTCGTGGCGGTGTAGCGCTTAAACCAGGTGATGGCGTTATTCATTCTTGGTTAAACCGTATGTTACTGCCTGACACGGTGGGTACTGGTGGCGATTCGCACACCCGCTTCCCAATGGGCATTAGTTTTCCAGCAGGCTCCGGCTTAGTGGCTTTTGGCGCTTCAATTGGCGTTCTACCACTTGATATGCCTGAATCAGTATTGGTGCGTTTCTCGGGCACTATGCAAGAAGGCATTACGCTGCGTGATTTGGTTAATGCCATTCCTTATGTTGCTATTCAACAAGGCTTGTTAACCGTTGAAAAGGCCAACAAGAAAAATATTTTCTCAGGTCGAATTTTAGAAATTGAAGGCTTGGATAATCTTAAAGTTGAACAAGCATTTGAATTAACCGATGCTTCTGCTGAACGTTCAGCTAATGGTTGTACGATTAAACTCAACAAAGCACCAGTAGCTGAATATTTACAATCCAATATTGCCTTGTTGTCATCCATGATTGATATGGGTTACGAAGATAAAAAAACCCTTGCACGACGCATCAAGGCTATGCAGAAATGGCTAGACGCACCTGAATTATTAGAGGCTGACAACAATGCCGAGTATGCTGCTGTGCTTGACATCAATCTTGATGATATTAAGGAGCCAATCTTAGCTTGTCCGAATGACCCAGATGATGTTAAAACCCTGTCAGACGTCGCTAATACTAATATTGACGAGGTGTTTATCGGCTCATGTATGACCAATATTGGCCACTTTAGGGCAGCTGCACAACTACTTAAGGATGAGTCTAGCTTGCCAACTGAACTTTGGGTTGCGCCGCCAACGCGCATGGACGAAGCACAACTAAAAAAAGAAGGTGTTTATGAAATATTTGACACAATCACTCAGCATACAGAAATTCCTGGATGTTCGCTCTGTATGGGCAACCAGGCACGCGTTAACGATAATGCAACTGTGATTTCTACTTCAACCAGAAACTTTCCAAATCGCTTAGGTGATAATGCTGATGTGTACTTATCTTCTGCTGAAGTCGCTGCCATTGCAGCTAAATTAGGTCATATCCCGACAACCGATGAATATTTATCGGCCATGCGTGAAATGCAGCCTGCTTCGACAGATATCTACCAGTATTTAAACTTTGATCAAATCGCTGAATATCAAACAGCGGTTGGCCATATTGCACTAGATACGATTTTGAAAAATTAAAACTGATTGAACCTGCAATAAAAAAGCCGCTTAAAGCGGCTTTTTTATTGTTCTGTTAAAAGTGCTAATTATTTAATCTTAGCTTCTTTATACATAACGTGCTGTCTGACAACTGGATCATACTTTTTAACTTCAACTTTTTCAGGGTGAAGGCGCTTGTTTTTAGTCGCCGTATAAAAGTGACCTGTTTTTGCTGATGATACTAATTTGATTTTTTCTCTCATAATCTACTCCTAAACCTTTTCGCCACGAGCGCGGATTTCTTTAAGCACTTCATCAATGCCTTTTTTGTCAACAATACGTAAACCTTTCGCAGTTAACTTAAGCTTTACAAAACGGTTCTCACTTTCCACCCAAAAACGGTGTGTGTGAAGGTTTGGATAAAAACGACGACGCGTTCTATTATTTGCGTGTGATACATTGTTACCACTAATTGGTCGCTTACCAGTTACTTGACATACCTTTGCCATGACTCTACCTTTCGAAAATCTAAAAGAAGGGAATTATACTTAAAATTATTTAACTTTCTTGATTAAATTTTATAAAAATCCTATTTACTATTGCATTAACTAGCTGTATCATACACCACTTCGGAGGGATGGCAGAGCGGCTGAATGCACTGGTCTTGAAAACCAGCAAGGACTAATATCCTTCCAGGGTTCAAATCCCTGTCCCTCCACCATATTAAAAATAAGCATGATAACTACTAGATATACCATCTCAGGCGTTACTCAAGACGGACAAAAATTCCGACCTAGCGATTGGACTGAACGATTAGTCTGCATCCAAAAAGAACAGCTCATCAAATACAATGGACATCTTAAAGTCAAGAAAATTGACGGAATCAAGTCTATTGTCTTTGATAGTCAGCTAGAAAATACCTGTCCTTTTACTTTTGAGCGATTATTGTCATTTGCGAAAATCAACCACTTGGTTATCACCGAAGAGGCGATTGAAAGTTAAGAAAACAATGATAATTAATCAACATACGGTCCGTGTTGATTAATCGGCTCATGATGTGACAATCCACAACAAAACATAAATTCACTATCTTGATCGGCCTTGATAGATAACTGTTGATCTTGCTGGTTTTCCATCAATACCGCCTCATTTGAGCTAACTTCCTCTCCTTTAACTATCACTTTTCCTGACAAAACATACACAATAACATTAAAGCCTCGATCAATGTGGGTTTGATAATATTTGCTTTTTCTAAGGCTCACATGCTGGTAATTAACGTCTGTATGCAGCTTAACTGGAGAACCTTCTCCGACAATGGTTCGATAATTTCCGCCTTCAAAATGAACGATAGGTAAGCTTTTATTTAAAACCTGTTGATAACTTGGCTCGACTGCTTTTAAATGCTTAGGCAGGTTAACCCATAATTGGATGCCAATGCTTTGACCTTCTTCTGCTGGCATCTCTGAGTGCACGATACCACCGCCTGCGCAAAATACTTGCGCACCACCCTTGTCAACAAAAGCATCATTATTTAGATTGTCCTTATGGTGTACACCACCAGACAACATATAAGTAATCGCTTCAAAGCCACGATGCGGATGATCAGGAAAGCCGTGTCCAGCAGAAATATCAAAATGATCCCATAATACAAACGGATCAAAATTCATTCGTTTTGATATTGGAAATAGTCGTTTGACAACTACACCATCACCCTCAAATGTTTCTTGCGGATAAGCCTTGGTCAACATGTCAAAATTTATATAGTCAATCGTAAATGATTCATATTACAATATTAGCATGATTATCGGCATCCCAAAAGAAATTAAAGCACATGAGTATCGTGTCGGCCTAACACCACAAGGTGCTAAAACACTCGTTAAAGCCGGACACCAAGTGATTGTTCAAGCCGGTGCTGGCAATGGCGTTGGTTTTAGCGACAACGATTACCAACAAGCTGGTGCAAATATTGCTAATTCAGCCGAATCTGTCTTCACCCAGGCTGACATGATTATTAAAGTCAAAGAGCCTCAGCCAAAGGAGTGCAAATTACTCAACAAAAACCAAGTGCTCTTTACTTATTTACATTTGGCTGCCGATCCAAAACAAGCAGAACTGCTACTGGCATCAGGTGCAACTTGCATCGCTTATGAAACTATCACTGACGGCTCTGGACACTTGCCATTGCTACAACCCATGAGTGAAATTGCGGGACGCATGTCAATCCAATCCGGCGCTCATCACCTAGAAAAAACCCAAGGTGGGTCTGGCGTATTGCTCAGTGGTGCTACCGGAGTAGATGCTGCACAAGTGCTGGTTCTTGGTGGTGGTGTTGTGGGTATGAATGCTGCTAAAGTAGCACTTGGCATAGGGGCACAAGTCACCATTCTTAATCGATCATTGTCCAAACGACTAGCCGATTTTCAACAAATATATGGCTCACAACTGACTGTGAATTTATCCAGCCAAGCCACTATTGAACAACAACTAAAAATAGCCGATTTGATCGTTGGTGCAGCGCTTGTTGCTGGTGCATTAGCGCCGAAACTCATAACAAGAGACATGCTTAAACTCATGAAAAAAGGCTCAGTACTAGTTGATGTATCAATTGACCAAGGCGGCTGTTTTGAAACCTCAAAAGTCACCACGCACGATCAACCAACTTATGTGATTGACGAAATTATTCATTATTGTGTAGGCAATATGCCGGGGGCAGTTGCACAAACGGCAACCTTAGCACTTACTAATGCGACACTGCCTTATATTATTGAGCTTGCCAATAAAGGCGCTCAACTGGCCATGCTTGATAATTCAAACTTAAAAAATGGATTGAATATTTACCGAGGAAAAGTCGCCCACCAGGCAGTTGCCGAGAGCTTGGAATATCAATATAAAGCTGTAAGTTTTTAAACGCCGTATTGATCTCGATAAGCTTCGATACGCTCAATCAATGCTTGATCATCGCCCTGCTTCAAGTAATCAATCAGATGGCCTAGGTTAATAATACTAAGTACGGTAATGCCAAAATTGTCTTCCACTTCCTGAATGGCTGATTTATCGCCCTTGCCTTTTTCTTGGCGATCAACCGCAACAATCACGCCCTTGGCTTTAGCGCCATTCGCATCGATAATATCCATGGCCTCACGAATTGCCGTACCAGCTGTAATCACATCATCAATAATTAAAATATCACCTTCCAGTGCATGGCCAACAATATCGCCACCTTCGCCATGTGTTTTAGCCTCTTTGCGATTAAAACTATAAGGCACATTGGTGTTAAATGAATCATTAAGTGCCATTGCACAAGCTGTTGCTAGCGGAATACCTTTGTATGCTGGACCAAACAACACGTCAAAATCAAGACCACTTTCAGTAATAGCTTGTGCGTAAAATTTTCCTAATTTAGATAAATGATCGCCCGTATTAAACGAACCAGCGTTAAAGAAATAAGGGCTAACACGGCCAGATTTAAGCGTAAATTCGCCAAATTTTAACGCGCCAATTTCCAACATAAAATCCACAAAGTCTTTTTGATACTGCTGCATACAATCCTCTTATTTCATTAAAATATTTCCAATGAAGAGAATTATAACGGCTAATGTCAACGGAATTCGAGCAGCTGAACGAAAAGGTTTTTTCCAGTGGATGAAATCTCAAGATGCTGATGTGGTTTGCGTGCAAGAGATCAAAGCGCAAGAAGACCAGCTGGATGATAAATTTTATCCTTCAGGCATTTACACTTATTACAAACCTGCTGAGCGCAAGGGCTATAGTGGTACCGGTTTATACTGCAAGCAAAAACCCGATCAGGTTATTTTTAGCCCCTGGGAAGATTTTGATTTTGAGGGGCGCTTTATTCAAGCCGATTTTGGCAATTTGAGCATTATTTCAATTTATATACCTTCTGGGTCAGCCAAGGAAGAGCGACAAACATACAAAATGGATTTCATGACCGAGCGCTTCATGCCTTATCTTAAAACGCTACAAGAAGATGGACGTGATTACATTATTTGTGGCGATATTAATATTGTTCATAAAGAAATTGACATTAAAAATTTCAACGGCAATAAAAATCGTTCAGGCTGTTTGCCTGAAGAGCGAGCCTGGATGGACCAGCTATTTGGAGAGGCTCAATATATCGATGGCTTTAGAGAGGTTAACCAAGAGCCGAATCAATACACTTGGTGGTCAAATCGCGGACAAGCCTGGGCTAACAATACAGGCTGGCGTATTGATTATCAAATTTTGAGCAAAAACCTCAAGGGTTCGGTCAAATCAGCATCAGTTTATAAAGATGAGCGCTTCTCTGACCACTCCCCTTTAATTATTGATTACAATCTATGAGCGAAAAATCTACTCACAAAATTCAAAGTTTTGTTAGGCGCTCTGGGCGCTTGAGTGCTGGCCAAAAATTTGGCTTAAATGAGCTTTGGTCACAATATGGCATTGACCCAGTTGCGGAAAACACCATTGATCTTGATTCAATATTTAAGAATAAACAAGCAGTTATTTTAGAAATTGGCTTTGGCAATGGTGACTCATTACTGCAAATGGCTATTAACGAACCAGAGCGAAATTTTCTAGGCATTGAGGTTTATGAAGCAGGTGTTGGCCGCCTAATCAATGAAGCCTATAAGCACGGACTAACCAATCTTAAAATCATTAAAGAAGACGCGGTCGAAGTGTTGAAAAATAATATTGCTGATAACAGTCTAGTAGGATTTCAACTCTATTTTGCTGACCCTTGGCATAAGAAAAAACATCATAAGCGTCGCATTGTGCAAAATGAGTTTATGCATACCATTTCTAAAAAACTGATTAATGGTGGTTTTGTGCACATGGCTACTGACTGGGAGCACTACGCTGAGCAAATGATGGAAACCCTGGAAGCTCACACCCACTTTAAAAACACAACAACCGCCCATAACTATCTATCAAGACCTGAGCGACGTCCGATCACTAAATTTGAACGACGTGGTCAACGACTAGGACACGGCGTTTGGGATATGATTTTCACTAACGAGAAATAACGTTAAGATTTTTTTATATTTATTTAGGATCGACTCACTATGATTTTTCCAATATTTGTTATCATGACACTGCTAGAAATTTATGTGCTGGTTTCAGTTGGCGAAGCCATTGGCGGCCTCTCAACTGTTCTACTGGTGGTGATTACTGCGTTGATTGGCTCAACGTTACTCAAACAACAAGGTTGGTCAACCATGGCTAAAGCGCAAAATACCATGGCAAACGGCCAAACGCCAGCCTTTGAAATGCTAGAAGGTGTGGTTATTTTAATCTCTGGCGTATTGCTACTAACACCTGGATTCATTACCGATATAGTCGGGCTATTAGGATTGGTGCCGTTCTCAAGAGTTTATTTTATTGACCGAATTTTAAGCAAAAATACGGAAAAAATATTTTCTCAACAGAACTCAATTTTTATACATAAATCCAAACCTTCTGATAAAAAAGACAGTGGAAAAAATGACACAATTGATGGTGAATTTTGGGAAGACTAAACACACTTGATGAATGGCTATCCTGGCAAGAAGGGTTGCATAATCAAACCATCGATTTAGGCTTAACACGCATTCAAAATGTCTATCGAAAGCTATTTCCAAATGGTGTGCCTTTTGCTGTTATAACAGTCGCTGGCACTAATGGCAAAGGCTCTACCATTGCTTTTATTGACAGTATCTATCAACAAAGCCAGTACACAGTAGCCAAGTTCACCTCACCTCATATCCTTAATTACAATGAGCGCTTTGTTATTAATGGCCTTCAAGCAACTGATGGGCAGATTTGCGCCGCCTTTGAGAAAATAGAACAAGTACGGGGTGACACATCGCTCACTTATTTTGAGTTCTCCACCTTAGCAGCGCTACTTATTTTTGCTGAGCAGCAAGTAGACATTGCCATTTTAGAAGTGGGTTTGGGTGGTAGGCTAGATTCTGTCAACGTGGTGGATGCTGATGTTTCGGTGATCACCAATATTGACATTGATCACGTGGATTATTTGGGCGATACACGTGAGCTGATTGGCCATGAAAAAGCTGGCATTATGCGCACCAATAGGCCGTGCATTTGTGGTGACGCAAACCCGCCTCGCTCATTGCAAAAACATGCCGACGCCATCGGTGCAAAACTTAAATTTATATCGGCCCCTTATACTGAGCCTCTCTCTCTTCAAGGAAGTTATCAGCAACGTAACGCAGCTTTAGCAGCCCTTTGTGTTGAAAAACTTGAACAATCATTTAAAGTTAACAACCAATTAATTCAACAAGGCCTAGAAACTGCAAAATTAGATGCACGCTTTCAAGTAAAAAATAGTGGTGACAAACAATTCATCTTTGATGTGGCGCACAATGAAGCGGCAGTCAATGCACTAGCTCAAGAGCTGGCTAAAGACAAACAACCCACATTGGCTGTTTTCTCTGCCTTAAAAGATAAAAACATCGCCTCAATGATTGATGCTGTTTCACCTTTAATTAATCAGTGGCTAGTCGCCCCGCTTAATGTTGAGCGCGCGGCAGACTCCCAATTTTTAGCCGACCAATTTAGCCTAAAAGACTCTATTAATATTTGTAGCAATGTAGCGTCTGCCATGAAACAAGCCAAGCAACAGTCGTCTTTGCGGCGTGTTGTCGTGTTTGGATCGTTTCATGTGGTTGCTGATGCATTAAAAGCGTTTAAGTGATGTTTGAATGGAAAATCTTGTAAAATTGTCGCATACAATCTAATTCCCTCTGGAAAGAATTAATGAATGAGTTTTTTGCAAATATTTGGAATTTAATCGGATCACTGGTTTGGTCTGATTGGATCACGCTACTAATTTTAATTGCGTTTTTAGTATTAGGCTTTAAACGTGGCATGGCTAAAGAGCTTATTAATCTTGGCTTTTTGTTATTAGCCATATTGATCGCTTGGTTGTTTTACCAGCCACTTGCCATCCATGGCTCAGTTACCTGGCTATTACTCTCGCATCAGTCTCACATGGCTATTGCCTTTGGCATTATTTTTATTGGAGTATTACTAATTAAAAAGGCCATATACCAATTAACTGCCGCCTCATCGCGTGTGAGCAATCCTTGCACCTTAAACAAAATCTTTGCCTATTTGGTATTTATGCTTGCCGCCATTGCGATTAGTTGGCACTATCTAGACATTATTGCCAACTTGGGTTTAATGGAAATTGTGGTTACAGACACTTCTATTCGCATTGGCTTAGCGTTTATCATCACATTGGCGATTATTGTAGGTGTATGTGCCAGTATTTCAAATATGCTTAATATTTCTATCGACGCCTCAAAACCTTGTTTTTTATCCTCGCTATTTAAAAAAATTCTTAGTGGTTTGCATTTTTTAGACGAAAAACTCAATGCTAAAAATATCAATAGCAACAAAAATAATA
The DNA here is from genome assembly GCA_014384345.1 of Candidatus Thioglobus pontius. GTDB lineage: Bacteria > Pseudomonadota > Gammaproteobacteria > PS1 > Pseudothioglobaceae > Thioglobus_A > Thioglobus_A pontius. The sequence continues at coordinate 10,912 of JACNGB010000017.1, read as the reverse complement.
TTGGCGGTCTAGCAGTTGGTTTATTTAAAGGCAGTTTGGCGATCTTGATCATGGTGTTAATCTTCCAAAGTATCGATACTATTTCGCAGCAAAACTACTGGATTGAAGCCAACGGCGCTTTAAAAACATTCCAAGATGTGGCAACAGATATCAAGCCAGCTTTGTCAGAACATTTACTATTTATCGAAAACAAATAAGGGAACCTCTTTATGTGCGGCATTGTTGGCATTCTATCCACTACCAAAAAAGACACCGCTGTCTATATTTATGACGCGCTAACCATCTTACAACACCGAGGCCAAGATGCTGCCGGCATTGTCACCGCGCATAAGGGTCGTTTTTATATGCGCAAGTCTAATGGCTTAGTTAAAAATGCATTCAGAACCAAACACATGACTTCTCTTAGAGGTGATATGGGTATTGGCCATGTTCGCTATCCTACTGCAGGCACCTCTAGTGGCGCTGAAGCGCAGCCGTTTTACGTTAACTCTCCGTATGGTATTGCCTTTGCCCATAATGGCAATTTAACCAATACTGAAGAATTAGCACAAGAGTTATTCGAACAAGATCTGCGCCACATTAATACTAATTCAGATTCTGAAATTTTGCTCAATGTATTCGCCAGTGAATTAGCGAAATTACAAAAACAACGTATTAACGAGCAGGATATTTTCGACTCTGTTAAGCAAGTGCACAAACGGGTTCGTGGCGCTTATGCAAGTGTTGGTGTGATTCCTGGTTATGGCATTTTTGGCTTTAGAGATCCTAATGGCATTCGCCCACTAATCCTTGGAAAGCGCACCACTAACGGTGGCACTAAACACATGCTAGCCTCTGAAAGTGTTGCACTAACCGCACTGGGCTATGAAATCACTCAAGATATTAAGCCAGGTGAGGCCGTAGTGGTTGATCGTGAAGGTAATATCTTTATACAACAATGCGCTGAGGCGCCAAAATACTCACCGTGTATTTTTGAATTTGTTTACTTTGCCAGACCTGACTCTGTTATTGATGATATTTCAGTGTACAAAACTCGTCTAAGAATGGGTGAGCGCTTAGCAGCTAAAATTCACAAAGAGTGGGATGATGAACATATTGATGTGGTGATTCCAATCCCTGACACATCAAGAGTATCCGCCTTGCAATTAGCACACGAGCTTGAAGTGAAATACTCAGAAGGCTTAATTAAAAATCGCTATATTGCGCGCACTTTCATCATGCCTGGGCAAAAATTACGCAAAAAGTCTGTTCGCCAAAAATTAAGTGCAATCGAACTAGAGTTTAAAGGCAAAAATGTTTTGCTAGTTGATGACTCGATTGTTAGGGGGACAACCAGTGAGCAGATTGTCAAGATGGCTCGCGATGCTGGCGCCAAAAAAGTGTTTTTTGCCTCAGCTGCCCCTGCCGTACGCCACCCTAATGTTTATGGTATTGATATGGCCAGTAGTAAAGAATTTGTCGCACATAATAAAACCACGGAAGAGGTATGTCAAACTATTGGTGCAGACAAATTAATCTATCAAGATCTAGACGATCTTATCTGGTGCGTACAACAAGGCAACAAAAACATTACAGAATTTGACTGCTCTTGTTTTAATGGTGAATATGTCACAGGCGATATCGATCAGCAATATCTAAATGGTATTGAAAAAAAACGTGCAGATTCAGTTAAAGAAAAGAACAATACCAACGAAAGTTCTGATTTGATCAGCAATGATGTAGAATAGTCTTATTTGCTAATACGATAACCTCATGAAAGATCTAAATTTTGACACCAAAGCCATTCGAGAAGGCTATCGAACTACCGGTGAACAAGAGCATTCTGAAGCTATATTCTTAACTTCAAGCTTTAAATTTGACTCTGCTGAGCAGGCTGCTAATAGATTCTCCAAAGAAGAGCCGGGCAATATCTACGCGCGTTTTACCAATCCAACAGTTGATGCTTTTGAAAAAAAGCTTACAGCTCTTGAAGGTGCACAAGCTTGCACGGCAACTTCATCAGGTATGGCAGCCATTTTTGCCACACTGATGGCGCTATTACAATCAGGTGATCACGTTGTGGCGTCACGCAACATGTTTGGCACCTCGATTGTACTACTTAATAGCATCATCTCTAAGTTTAATATTGACGTTACTTTTGTTAATTTATCAGATTTGGACGCCTGGCAAGATGCTATTACCGACAATACCAAGCTATTCTTACTGGAAACACCCTCCAATCCTTTAGGACAGGTAGTAGATCTTATTGCATTAAGCAAAATCTCCAAAGCTAATAACATTCTTTTGGCGGTTGATAATGCCATTCTTACCCCTGCGCTACAACTGCCACTCAGCCTAGGCGCTGATATTGTTATTCACTCAGCCACCAAATATATTGATGGCCAAGGTCGTTGTTTAGCCGGCGCCGTTCTGGGCTCTGAAGAAGTTATTGAACAAGTACACGGTTTTGTGCGTACTACAGGGCCTAGCTTAAGTGCCTTCAATGCCTGGATTGTGCTCAAAGGTCTGGATACACTCAGCCTAAGAATGAAAGCGCATTCTGACAACGCCTTAAGATTGGCTACCTGGCTAGAACAGCAGTCAAGTGTTGAAAAGGTGCATTATCTGGGCCTTGAATCTCACCCACATCACCAATTAGCCAAGTCTCAACAATCTGGCTTTGGCGGCATTGTCTCATTTGAAGTTAAGGGCGGTCGGCAAGCTGCCTTTGATATTATCAATGCTACAGAAATATTTTCAATTACAGCCAACTTGGGCGATGCTAAATCAACCATTACACACCCTGCTAGCACCACACATGGTCGTTTAACCGATGAAGAGAAACAAGCGGCTAATATCTCAGAAGGTCTGATCAGAATCTCTGTTGGACTTGAGAATGTGGATGACTTGATAGACGATATAAACAAAGGACTTTGATGTATAATTCCGGCAAAGAATGATACAAGATAACACTATGCAAAATTCATACTCATACGAAGAATTAATTAAATGCGGCAATGGCGAATTGTTTGGCCCAGGCAACGCTCAACTTCCTCAGCCACCCATGTTAATGTTTGACAGAATCACGCATATCTCAGATAAAGGCGGTGAATTCGACAAAGGTGAAATTATTGCTGAGTTGGACATTAAGCCAGATTTATGGTTTTTCCAGTGCCACTTTAATGAAGATCCAGTGATGCCAGGTTGCTTAGGTCTTGATGCCATGTGGCAACTGATCGGCTTTCATTTAGGTTGGCTTGGTGGCCCTGGTCGTGGCCGCGCATTAGGTGGTAGCATTAAATTTACCGGTCAAGTGCTACCAAAAGCTGAGAAAGTTACTTACCGCATCAACCTAAAGCGTGTCATTGCTCGTAAGCTTTATATGGGTATTGCTGATGCTGTTATGGAAGTTGACGGCAAGGTGATTTACGAAGCCAAAGACTTGAAAGTTGGCCTATTCACTGACACGAGTGCTTTCTAATGAATAGAGTAGTTGTAACCGGAATGGGTATTGTTTCTAGCTTGGGTGCTAATTGTGACGACGTACTAGAATCCTTAAAAACGGCAAAATCTGGCATTAAGTTTGATGAGAAGCAAGCAGAAATGGGTTTGAAATCACATGTTTCTGGCCAAGTGGCTGAAGCTGACTCAAGTGATATTATTGATCGTAAAATGAAGCGCTTTATGGCAGATGCTGCCATTTACAATGCAATCGCACTTGATCAAGCTATTAAGCAATCCGGTCTTAACGAAGAGCAAATCTCTAATCCTCGTACAGGGCTTATCATGGGATCAGGCGGCGCTTCTAACCAAAACGTGGTTGAAGCGGCTGACATCCTTAGAGAAAAAGGCATTAAACGTGTTGGTCCTTATCGTGTACCACGTACCATGGGCTCAACCACATCAGCTTGTCTTTCAACCCTATTTAAAATTAAAGGCATCAACTATTCAATCAGCTCTGCCTGCTCAACATCTGCACACTGTATCGGTAATGCCATGGAGCAAATCCAGATGGGCAAGCAAGACGTGGTTTTTGCTGGTGGCGGTGAAGAGCTTGACTGGTCACTCACTATGTTATTTGATGCCATGGGCGCATTGTCGACCAAATATAACGAAACGCCAGAGAACGCATCAAGAGCTTACGATGCTGATCGTGATGGTTTTGTCATCTCAGGTGGTGGCGGTGCATTAGTGCTTGAATCACTAGACCATGCACAAGCACGTGGTGCCACTATTTTGGCCGAACTAACCGGTTATGGTGCCACATCTGATGGTTATGACATGGTTGCCCCTTCAGGAGAAGGCGCCAAACGCTGCATGGAGCTAGCCATCTCAACAGTTGACGGCCCAATTGATTATATTAATGCACACGGCACTTCAACCCCAGTGGGTGATGTCAAAGAATTAGGCGCCATCAAGGAAGTGTTTGGTGACAACATACCAAATGTTGGCTCAACAAAATCCCTGTCCGGTCATGCATTAGGTGCAGCGGGCGTTAATGAAGCGATTTACTCATTACTCATGCTGCAGAATGATTTTATGGCTGAATCAGTCAATATTGACAATATCGATGAAGCGGCTGACGGTGTACCCATTGTGCGCTCAACAACTATCCAATCGATTAATCGTGTAATGTCTAATAGCTTTGGCTTTGGCGGTACGAACGCTTGTCTAGTATTTGAAAAGTTTAAGTCTTAAACCATAAGCACTTTATTAAAAAGGCCGCTTATTTAGCGGCCTTTTTAATGTCTAAATGATTAATTTAGGGTCTAGTATCAATCTCTTGTTTTTCCTTCTCTGAAGGCAACATATCTTCTTTTGTAATACCCATAGCTAGAATCATAGAGCTAGCCACATAAATTGAAGAATAGGTACCAATCAGCACACCAATTAATAGCGCAATAGCAAAGCCATGGATAATCTCTCCACCCAGGAAGAACAAGGCTAACAACACCAATAGTGTTGTGATTGAAGTCATAATGGTTCTTGATAATGTTTGATTTAAAGCACCATTGATAATTCTCTCTGGATCTACATGTCGAGTCGATAGGAAATTTTCTCGAATTCGATCAAAAACTACAATAGTGTCATTTAGAGAATAACCAATAACTGCCAGAATAGCGGCCAATACTGTTAAATCAAATTCAATTTGAAACAGGGAGAAAAAGCCCAGTGTTATCATCACATCGTGCACCAATGCTGTAATTGAACCCAACGCAAAACGATATTCAAAACGGAAAGCCACATAAATCAAAATGCCAATTAAGGCGTACAGCATTGCCAAACCGCCATCATTAGTCAGTTCTTCACCAACTTTAGGGCCAACAAACTCCACACGTCGGATATCAGCATCATCGCCCAATAGACGAATAATTTTAGTGCTTAGTTTCGCACTTGAGATAGTTTGCGGCTCAAGGCGGATTAAAATTTCATTCGTAGAGCCAAAATATTGTACATTGGCGCTTTTGAATTTAGCCTGATCAAGTGTTGTCCTAACTTCTGACAGGTCAACCCCTTGTTTATACCCCACCTCAATTAACGTGCCACCAGTGAAATCAATGCCTAGTTTTAGCCCATTGGTAGTTAATGAAAAAACACTTACTGCCAACAATATGGCAGAGAATATAATGGCATAAGTGCGCTTGCCAACAAAATCAATGGTTGGAATATTTAAAGCTTTCATGCTCATATTGAGATCTCCTCTAACTTTTTACCGCCATAAATTTTATTAATAATAGCGCGCGATACAATAATAGCCGTAAACATTGAAGTAACAATACCAATTGATAGCGTGATGGCAAAGCCTTTAATTGGTCCAGTGCCAAAGCTAAATAACACCAAAGAGGCAATTAACGTAGTAATATTCGCATCAGCAATGGTTAGTACAGCTTTATCATAACCAGCGGTAATGGCTTTTTGAATATTACTATTCGAACCCAGCTCTTCCTTGATACGTTCAAAAATAAGCACATTGGCATCAACTGCCATACCAACAGTCAATACAATACCGGCAATACCTGGCAATGTTAGGGTTGCCTGTAAGAGTGACAAGACTGCCACAATCATCACTAAATTAAGCGTTAGCGCAATATTGGCCACCATACCAAACACGCGATAACGTACTGCCATAAAGACTAACACCAAGATAAATCCAATCACCACACTCATTACACCTTTGGCAATATTATCCGCACCTAAACTTGGGCCAATAGTACGCTCTTCAATAATTTCAATCGGTGCAGATAGTGAGCCCGCTCTTAATAATAGTGCTAAATTTCTAGCCTCTCTGGCGCTATCAATACCAGTAATCTGAAATCTTGAAGAAAATGTACCTTGAATAGTTGCTGCATTAATAATATCTTGCGTGGTAGAACGCTTCTTAACCAATTTATCGTTTTCTAAAACTGTTTCAACTTTATTTTCAATAAAAACCACCGCCATACGATGATGAATGTATTTTTTGGTCGTATCAAGCATAGCCCGACCGCCCGCACTATCCAAAGTAATATTAACCATTGGCGTTGCGTTTTCTTGATCCACACCAGATGCAGCACCAGTAATATTTTCACCCGTTGCAATAACGCGGGTTTTTAATAATAGTGGACGGCCATCTCTAAAATAATATAGCTTTGAGCCAATTGGTGTTTTGCCTGACTGAATCGCAGTTTGAGGGTCATTCTTTTCATCAACCAATCTAAACTCTAGGGTTGCCACAGCGCCCAAAATCTCTTTGGCACGTGCCGTATCTTGCACACCTGGCAATTGCACAACAATACGCTCTAAGCCTTGCTGCTGAATAATAGGCTCGGCCACACCCAGTTCATTAACACGATTACGAAGCGTGGTAATGTTTTGCTTTAACGCATTGCTCTTTGCTTCTGACTGTGCGCTCTCGCTAATACCAATAGCAACCTGCAATGGATTGTCTGATGGCACATCCAAAATAACCAAATCAGTTAACTCAGACTGAATCAACTTCAAGCCTTGTGCTTTTGCATCATCTGTTTTGAACAGCACCACCAAATTGTCATCTTTAATATCAACACGCTTATACAAACGATCTTGGCGCAATAAAGTACGCAATTCATTATAAGACTTATTCAGCGACATATTAATCACCGCCTGCATATCCACTTCCAATAGGAAATGCACACCACCTCGAAGATCTAATCCTAATGACATCGCCTTACCACCCACATCAGCCAGCCAGGCTGGAATAGATGGCGCCAAGTTCAGCGCTGTTACGTAGTTACGGCCTAAGTCTTGCTTCAATACCTCTTTAGCACTTAATTGCGATTTGTTGTCAGCAAATCTAGCCAGAATTCGACGCCCCGTTAGCTCAACCGATTTGTAACTAATGGTCTGATTGTTCAGTGATTTTTTAACCTTGTCTAAATCAGCTTGTGTCAGCGCAGAATCGCCATTAGCAGAAATCTGAACCGATAAATCAGAGCCAAAAATATTTGGCAATGCATACAAGGCACTTAACAATAAGAAAAACGCGATCAGCGTATTTTTAAGGGCGGAAAACTGATTCATAACAAGCCTAGGGTTAATTAAAGTGTTGCACTGCCTTTAGGTAATTTTTGGTTAATGCCTTGCTTTTGCACCTTAACCACAACGCCATCGGCAATTTCCAATGTCGCAAAAGACTCATCAACAGAAGCAACCTTGCCAACAACACCGCCGTTGGTCACTACCTCATCACCCTTCTTAAGGGCTGCCAATAATGTTTTATGCTCTTTGGCACGCTTTTGCTGTGGTCTGATGAGTAAAAAATACATCAGCACAAACATGATAATCAAAAATGGCAACCCACCCCATGGATCGCCACCGCTAGTTGCTGCACCTTCTGCAAATGCAGGGCTAATGATTAAGTCTAATAAATTCATGTTACTCTCCTATTGTGTAATAAATTCTAAGCCACCCATGTAGCTTTGTAAAACGCTTGGGATTTTAATACTGCCATCAGCCTGTTGATGATTTTCCAAGACAGCTACCAAAGTACGTCCAACTGCCAAACCAGAGCCGTTTAATGTGTGTAACAACTCGGGCTTGTTGGTTTCTTTGTTCTTGTATCTAAGTTGCAAACGGCGCGCTTGAAAATCTTCAAAACAAGAGCAAGATGAAATCTCGCGATAGGCATTTTGCCCAGGTAGCCAAACCTCCAAATCATAGGTTTTTGCCGCGGAAAAACCTAAGTCGCCTGCACACAAATTCACCTTTCGATAGGGCAACTCTAGTGCTTGTAAAATACCTTCAGCATGTCCAGTAAGCTGTTCTAGGGTTTGATAAGAATCTTGCGCCTTAACCACTTGCACAAGCTCAACTTTCTCAAACTGGTGTTGACGAATCAAACCACGTGTATCACGCCCATAAGCGCCCGCTTCAGATCTAAAACTTGGCGTGTGACCAACAAATTTCAAAGGCAATTCTTTTTCATTTACCATGGTATCGCGCATCATATTAGTGATTGGCACCTCACCAGTTGGTATTAAGTATAGTGTTTTTGCATCACCCTCTTCACCATGCAAATGGGTTTTAAATAAGTCTGCCTCAAATTTAGGCAATTGACCTGTACCGGTCAGCGATTCACTATTTACCAAATAAGGCACGTAGGCTTCGGTATAGCCATTAACCTCGCTGTGTTGATCCAACATAAACTGAGTCAAAGCACGATGAAGTCGTGCAATTTTTCCTGTCATTACTGAAAAACGTGCGCCGGAAATTTTAGCTGCCGTTTCAAAATCAAGGCCGTGCATCTCGCCCAAATCGACATGATCTTTTACTTCAAAATCATACTGTCCTGGCTCACCCCAAGTAGACACCTCAACATTATCATCTTCAGAATTACCCGCTGGCACAGAATCATGAGGAATGTTTGGCATAGATAGAGCAATATCATCAATTTGTGCTTGAATAGATTGCAACTCTGACTTTGCCGCGTCAAGCTCATCGCCTAAGTCTGCCACTGAGGCCAACAACGGCTTAATATCTTCACCAGCAGCTTTAGCTTTGCCAATAGATTTTGATTGCGTGTTGCGCAAATTTTGCAGCTCTTGGGTTTTAACCTGATTTTTTTTACGACTATTTTCTAATGCTGATAACGCTTTGATATCAAAGGAAAAATTTCGTTTTTGTAGCGCCTTAGCAACAGCTTCTACATCATTTCTTAGTTGCTTTTTACTCAGCATTGTTATATAATGGTTTCCTTATATTGATTTAAATCTCTAATTGAACTAGAGCTTTTAAATAAAACTTATTCGGGAAATTATACTATGTTTAACTCATTTTCGTCCGCTGATGCGTGCAAACTATTGGCCAATGGCGCTCAACTTGTTGACGTTCGAACTGCGGCGGAATTTTCTCGTGGCGCCCTGCCAAACGCAATCAGTTTGCCACTTCAAGGTATCATGAATGCTGCCAATGTAATTGATAAAGACAAAGCTATTGTACTTTATTGTCTAAGTGGCGCACGCTCAGCAACCGCTAAAAATTATCTTATTCAAATGGGTTTTAACGAAGTTCACGATCTGGGTTCATTCAAAAACTACAACTGCGAATAACGCCCGCATTAATTACCGGCAAATACATCCGGTTTGCTTGTTAAAATTCTCACTACATTGAATTAACATAATGCGATATGAGAGTTAAAAGTACCTGGCACAAATCTCAAGTCAAAACCATTGACGACATTGCTGGCGCCTTAGCGTTTAACTCATGGCGTATCACCAAAAACCAGCTAGAAGATTTAATTAACGAAGCTTTTATTATTGAAAAGGCTCAGGTATTTGACGTTATTCGCGAATACATGTGTTATCTCATACAATGTGTTGATCGCCTAACCTTTGACGTGCTTGACGCCAAACAACGTCAAGAGCTTATTATTGCACTGGCCAAACAATCGGCAGACTATTATCACGAAAACAAGCAAGAGCGTATCGGCCCCGGCGATCACTGGCAAGAATTTATTCAAACTTATAATGCTCGCAGTCAAGATTACAGTGATTATGAATTTAAAGATGGTGAGCCAAACTATTTATTCATGCGTTATTTTGCTGAAAAAATTCAAAAGGCAATGACTTCAGCCGATGAAAAATGGATCGTTCAGCAAATCTGTGAAATACAAGCACCAAAAGCATTCAAAGCACTTAATAAGAGCGTTCAACAATTAGTATCTGTTGAAAGTATCGTTTCAACCGCAGAAAAAATTAAACGCAATGAAAATAAAGTGCCGCGCTCAAAGCGCAAATCCACGCGTCAAGATACGCCACTTAAAAACACCTCTTCTAGCGAACACATTACCTAACTTGTAATTTAGCTTGCTTGTCCATAGATAATGATTAATACCAATAAAATCTAAGGACAAATTTATGATTACTATGTGCACAAGTTGCGGTGGACTGAATAAAATCCCCACAGAGAAATTAAACAGCAATCCAAATTGCGGAAAATGCAAACAACCGTTATATAAGGGCGATCCAATTTCTATGACGGGCACACAACTCACTCGCGCCATTGACAAAACAGATGAACTTTTAGTGGTCGATTTTTGGGCAACTTGGTGTGGTCCGTGTCAACAGTTCGCCCCTACTTTCAAACAAGCTGCTAGTCAACTTGAACCGAAAGCTCGCTTTATCAAAATTGAAACTGAAGCAGAACAAGCTATTTCTGCTAAATATAGCATTCGTTCAATTCCAACCTTGGTAATGTTTAAAAACGGCAAAGAAATTGATCGAGTTTCGGGCGCACTAAGTGCACCAGACTTTACCAATTGGGTAAATCAACACACGTAATTCTAAAAACATCAGTCATTCATAAAATTTCCGAAATTTTTACATTAGTGGGAATAAACAACTATTTTTTAGTGAAATATTAAGTAAATTCGCATCATAAGTGCACAACTAAGTTTAATTAGCAATGGTGTATTTTG
>JACNGB010000056.1 GCA_014384345.1 Candidatus Thioglobus pontius | reverse complement strand
TGTTCGTAGGAGTTTTTAGTGTTAACTCAATATTATTGAGCTCCGCTCTAGCTAAAGTTATATGAATATTAGAGCAGTCATACTTCAACAGATTGTTAGACTAGTGATACAACTATTGCTTGTAATAACCAGTAGTGTTTCATATGCAGATATTTCAATCTCAGGCTGTGCCAACTTGACGGTAATATCTACATCAGTAGATATAGGTCCTGTTAATATAACCATAGTTACTACTACCACTGTTACTAAATGTGGAGTTGAGACGGTTACAGTGGAAACTGAAACAACACCTGTGCCAATAATAGATATTACTGCTAGTGAGGTTCTAGCCAACGGCTCATCTGAGAATTCTTCTTTATCTATAACCTTTACTCCAAACAAATTAATACGTAACTTTGAACTAGAGGATGTACAGGTTACAAATGGGCAGTTATCTAATTTTATAGCCAATGATGATAATACAATTTTTACAGCGACTTTAACTCCAGTAAACGGAGGTATTGTATCTATTGATATTGATGCAAATAAGTTTGTTGATACTATGGGGTATGTCAACAAACCTTCCACAAGGTTTAACTGGACCTACTTATCCAACCCTGTTGATAAAACTAGTGTCACCGATAGTATTAAAACAATGGGTGATATCTCTACTAATGTTGCAAAAATGAATTTTACCGCTATTGGTAATCGTATCAGTTGGCTGGATGCTAACACCATCCCTGGTAGTGACAAAGGACGCTCTCACCAAGGCGTTCAAATTAGATTTACAGACCCTGTTGTTGATAAGATTATGAATACCACTTATACCAAACCAGGAAAGCTTGATACCACTAACACACCATTAGAGTTCCTACATAATAACTTGGCAGATATCACACTTAGTACAGTAGCAATAACACAAGACGTTAAAAGCCAGCTCGATACAGCTGCCTTCAATGAGATTGCCAAAGTTCGTGAAGATACTATTGATAAGATACTGCACGCTACAGGCGGCAAGGTAATAAATGATTGGTCAGTATGGACAGGTGGAAAGATTACCCTAGGTAAGACTTACGCAGCCACTAGTGCAAATGAACAAAAATCAAAGTCGCAAAATGTATCAATAGGGTTTGATAGACCTATTAGATTTAACAATCACTCCAAATCAGACGAGCATTTAATAGGTTTGGTGTTTGGCATCGGTAAGAGCGATACCAATATCGGTACAAATGCTACTGTCGATGCAGACAGCTTTAGTTTGACTAGTTATGGTGTTATTAAACAGAATAACAAGCCATTCATTGAAGCAATGCTTGGTATTGGACAAGTTGAAGTGGATAAGACTCGTGTAGACGGCGCTGATAACTTGACTGGCTCGCATAAAGCAAATCAAGCATTTGGGTCGCTTATCTTTAGAAAAGGTGACAGGAAGCTTAATGACTTTAAACTCTCTCCTTACGGTCAAGTGTTTACCTCTAAAACTTGGTATGACGGTTATAGCGAATCAGGTGGTGCAACTGCACTAACTTATGATAAGCAAACTATTGAATCAACAGTGCTGTCTGTTGGTGCTGATATGGAGTATTTAATCCCAATCCAAAACGGCAACATCAGACCGTTTATGAAGTTTGAATATGGTGCAGATGTCTCAGGCAGCTCAACGGTGAATATGCATTACAACAACGAGACGACTAACTACCAGCTAGAGCTTGATAACAAAGCAGACTCTAACTGGAAGTTTGTACTCGGTACAGATATGTACACCAAAGATGAATGGGACTCATCCATCAGCTATGAGAGAACAGAGGCGGTGAATTCTGGTTACTCGGATAGCTTGGCGGTTAAGGTTGGGTTGAAGTTTTAATTCAATCTATAGCTTATAAAAAAAAAGGAGGCAAAGGCCTCCTTTTTTAATCCAAGTTAACTATTAAGAAAAAACTATCTCATCATTAATAACATTAGCTTTAATAGCCGACCCTGGCAGGAAGTCTCCTGCTAGAATTCTTTGTGAGAGTGGATTTTCTAATAATTGTCGAATGGTGCGCTTAAGTGGGCGGGCGCCAAATACTGGATCGTAACCTTGTTCCACAATAATACTCATCGCCTCATCACTTATCTCTAGAGTCAGGTCAAGATCTGCTAATCGAGATTGAAGGATTTCAACTTGAATTTTAGCGATACCTTTAATTTGGTCTTTACCTAGTGGATTAAAGGTCACGATTTCATCAATACGATTTACAAACTCAGGCCTGAAATGCTCACCAACTAATTTGATCAGTTCATTAGATACATCTTTACCCGGGTTATCTTGAATCAAGTGAGAGCCTAAGTTCGATGTCATCACAATCACGGTATTTTTAAAATCAACCGTACGACCTTGGCCGTCGGTTAGTCTGCCATCATCAAGCACTTGCAAGAGAATGTTAAACACATCAGGATGTGCCTTTTCCACTTCATCAAGTAAGATGATTGAATAAGGCTTGCGACGCACTGCTTCCGTTAGTACGCCACCTTGCTCATAGCCCACATAGCCTGGAGGTGCGCCAATTAAACGTGCCACTGAGTGTTTTTCCATAAACTCACTCATGTCCACACGAACAATCGCTTGCTCAGTATCAAACAAGAAATCTGCCAACGCTTTAGTGAGTTCAGTTTTACCCACGCCAGTAGGACCCATAAACATAAATGAGCCATCAGGACGATTTGGATCAGACAGGCCGGCACGAGAGCGACGAACCGCATCAGCAATGACCTTAACGGCTTTATCTTGGCCAACCAAACGCTGTTGAATAATAGATTCCATTTGTAGAAGTTTATCTTTTTCACCTTCCATCATTTTATCGACTGGGATACCTGTCCAACGGGCAACAATTTCAGCAATTTCATCTTCTGTTACCTTATTGCGCAGTAGCGTCATCTCTTCGCCATCAGTTGATTCTGCCTGGGTGATTTTAGCTTCCAATTCTGGGATTTTTCCGTATTGTAATTCACTCATTTTGGCAAGATCGTTGTTACGATGCGCAGTTTCTAAGTCTGCTTTAGCTTGCTCCAAATCCTCTTTAAGATGATGTGCACCTTGCACTTGAGATTTTTCCTTTTTCCAAATCTCTTCAAGGTCTGCGTATTCTTTTTCAAGATCTTTAATTACCGAAACCAGCTCTTTAAGGCGCTCTTTAGAGGCTTTATCTTTCTCTTTTTTAAGCGCCATACGCTCAATCTTGAGCTGTACTAATTTACGATCAAGTTTGTCCATTGATTCGGGTTTTGAATCAATTTCCATACGAATTTGTGAGGCCGCTTCGTCAATTAAATCAATGGCTTTATCGGGTAATTGTCTATCAGTAATGTAGCGCGTAGAGTAAGTAACCGCTGCAATAATCGCCGGATCGGTAATTTCCACACCATGATGCACTTCGTATTTTTCTTTCAGACCGCGCAAAATAGCCACTGTATCTTCTTCAGTTGGTTCATCAACTAATACCTTTTGGAATCGACGCTCCATGGCAGAGTCTTTTTCAATATATTGGCGATATTCATCCAGTGTGGTGGCACCCATACAATGCAGATCACCCCGCGCAAGTGCCGGTTTTAGCATGTTGCCAGCATCCATAGAGCCTTCGCCTTTACCAGCACCCATCATGGTGTGAAGCTCGTCAATAAATAGGATGATTTGGCCGTTTGCCGCTTCCACTTCTTTCAGTACGGCTTTCATTCTTTCTTCAAATTCACCCTTATATTTTGCACCAGCAACCAATGCTGCCATATCTAGTGACAATAAGCGTTTGCCTTTAATACCTTCTGGCACTTCGTTGTTAATAATACGCTGCGCCAAACCTTCAGCGATAGCGGTTTTACCCACACCTGGCTCACCAATTAATACTGGGTTATTTTTGGTGCGACGTTGCAATACTTGAATAGCGCGGCGAATTTCGCCATCACGGCCAATAACAGGATCTAGCTTTCCTTGTTCAGCAAGCTCGGTTAAATCTTGGGTGTATTTGTTTAGGGCGTCTCTTTGAGTTTCTGCATTTTGTTCGTTCACGTTTTGTCCTCCTCTAAGGGTTTCGATAGCTTTGGTTAATGCTTGTTCAGTAACACCAGCGTCTTTTAATAGTTGGGTGGTTGTATCATTACCTTGAATGATTGCCAGTAAAAACAATTCTGTTGAAAGGTAGCTGTCACCTTTATCGGTGGCAATTTTTTCAGCAGCAGTGAGTAGGCGTAGCAAATTTTGGGAAATGCCAATATCACTATTTGGATTATTAACCACAGCCAGTTTGTTTATTTCTAATTCAGTTTTTTTCACTAGGGTAGTGGTATCAACGTTAATCGCTTTTAAGGCATTACTAACGCTTGACCCATCGTCATTTAGCATCGCGCTAAGTACATGAATACTTTCAATTGCACTATGATTGTTGCTAATTGCAATTGATTGTGCAGCGCCTAGATCTTGCTGAAATTGAGAAGTTAATTTTTCAATATTCATCGATTTTATTCTTGGTTTTTGTTTAAGTTACTACCTATCTATGGGATGATATTGCCATATTCAAGGTTAAAAATAAAATATTATGTTAAATTTAGTATTGTTCGAACCAGAAATTCCAAACAACACCGGTAGTTTGATTCGCCTGTCAGCCAACATGGGTGTGAATCTACATTTAATTAAGCCATTTGGATTTGAAATTACCGATAAGCGCCTAAAGAGGGCAGGGCTTGATTACAAAGAGCTTGCCAATGTCACTGAGTATGAAAATTTGCAAGATTATATAGATAGAGCTAAACCTGAAAGAATCTTTGCAGTAGAGACAGGCTCAAATAAAAAATACACTGATGTGGCGTACCAACCGGGAGATTCGTTCTTATTTGGCCCTGAAACCAAAGGCTTGCCAGAGGATGTGGCTAATCAATTTGTCAGGGTTTCTTTGCCGATGCAAAATGGCTCTAGAAGCTTAAATCTTGCTAATTGCGTATCAATCGTTGCTTATGAAGCCTGGCGTCAGATTGGATTTATAGGTAGTAATCTTAAATAATTGTTGGGTCAAGACAACTTAAGCGACTCTTTTCTAAAAATTCCAAGCAAAATTTTGTAA
>JACNGB010000055.1 GCA_014384345.1 Candidatus Thioglobus pontius | reverse complement strand
TCCAGCCAACTGACGCAGCTGAACTGGAAATATTTCCTGATTGCGAGCCGAGTAAGCGAAAGACAATATCCTGTTTACTGTCATGGTGTGAAAATCCGTAAGCAATAGCGTGAGTGCCATTGTAGTTGCCTGTTGCAATAGAAAAATTAGACTTGCCGAAGCTAGGTGTGCTGAGTGCGCCCATGGCCATAGATTGCGCCACGCCAGTTTCCAGTTCTTGTATGGCATTAATATTGACATTAATAGCGCTAGCATTGGTGTTAATCAAGGTGGTATTGGCAGATATTGCTGTGGTATTTAAAGCAATGGTGCCATCCTGGGAAGTGTTTTTTGATTGTACGGCACTAATATCTGAACTGTTTGTCGTGATGCTAGTTGTATTGGCATTGGTGGCAGTATCAACATAAATTTTGGTGGTAGCGTGATTATTACTCGTTGGCGCTTGTACACTTAGTGTGCCAAGTACGGTGGTATTGTGAGAAGTGCTGGTGCCGATTTGCAATTCGTTAATGCTGGAGGCAATTTCATCTTTGCTACTGCTGGAGGTTGATGCGTCTTCAATGGTGAATGAGTTGGTGCCAATATGCACAACATCACCCACTTTACGCAGTACGTTATTGCCAGATGCGTCTTTTAAAGTGTTGACGGTCAAGTTGCCATTAATGGTTACTTCTTGGGTTGAAAAATCACCTTGAATTAAGGGCGAAGCAGTGTCGCCATTAGAGATGTAGAGTTTGTTTGATCCTGTTTCGTTGTAGCCAGCTTTGTGCCCAATAAAGACATTGTTTGATCCAGTTGCGTTGGTATATCCTGCGCGATAACCAATCGCAGTATTACTATCACCATTAGCGCTATTAAGGGTGCCGTTGCCATTTGATACGTTGTAAGAGCCGGTGGTGTTAGCCAGTTGTGCATCGTCACCAATGGCAGTGTTGAATCCACCGGTGGTATTGGCCTTCATGCTTTGATTGCCGAAGGCTGTATTATTTGAACCAGTCGTGTTATAGCGCATTGCATAATTGCCACTGGCGGTATTATCAGAACCCGAAGTGTTGGCACGCATGGCGTAGTTACCTACTGAGGTGTTGTCATTTCCTGAGGAATTTGAGCGCATTGAGTAGTTGCCTATCGCAGTATTTTTATCACCCGTAGCGTTGTCACTCATTGAATAATTTCCAATAGAGGTATTGCTCGTGCCAGTGGTGTTATCTTGCAAGGCATAGTTGCCCACCGCGGTATTTTTATCACCAGTGGTATTGTATTTGAGCGATTCAAAACCCACCGCGGTGTTATCATCACCCGTGGTGTTATAGCGTAGAGAATAGCTGCCAATGCCGGTGTTTTGTTTTCCAGTGGTGTTGCTACGCAGGCCAAAATAACCGACTGATGTATTATTAAGACCACTGGTGTTTTCTTTCATGGCAGAATCACCAATAGCAACGTTTTTTGTGCCAGTGGTGATGTTTAAAAGCGCATTGGTTCCAGTAGATGTGTTGTCTGCCAGAAGTGGCGTAGACAACAGCAAAAACAACAAAAAACCAATTTTCATACTTCTTCCCCAAGAATGTAAAAGGATTAGTATAGTTCTTTATTATCTATTTATTTCGCCTATTTTTAAAAAATCTTTGTAATAGGTCCTTGCATTCACTAGCAAGAATACCGCCTTTAACTTCAATATTATGGTTAAAGCAAGCACTAGTGGAAAGATCCTGACAAGAGCCGCACACACCTGTTTTTGGATCATACGCGCCAAATACTACGCGTGATACGCGCGCATGAATCATCGCACCTAGACACATGGTGCAGGGTTCTAGTGTTACATATAAGATTGTATTAGGTAGGCGATAATTGCCCAGCTCTTTGCCTGCAGCACGCAACACCTGAATTTCTGCATGTGCCGTTGGGTCATGGTTAATAATGGGTTGATTATGTGCACTGGCAATCAGCTGGCCATCTTGTACTAGTACTGCGCCCACCGGAACTTCGCCTATTTTTTCAGCGAGCCTTGCTTGCTCAATTGCCAACTGCATATAGTAATCATGATTGTTGCTCATATGCGAGAATTATAATGCCAGTATTTTTGAGGTTTTGGTGCAGGCCTTGCCTGCCCCATTTTTTACTCCCACTCGATGGTTGCTGGCGGTTTGCTAGATATATCATAGACCACTCGTGATACGCGCGTGATTTCGTTCATGATTCGGTTGGAAACAATATCTAAGAAATCGTACGGTAAGCGTGCCCAGCGAGCGGTCATAAAGTCAATAGTTTCAACAGCTCTTAGTGCAATAACATAATCATAACGGCGCTCATCACCAGTAACGCCGACCGATTTAATCGGTAAAAATACCGCAAAGGCTTGGTTGACTGAATCATATAAATCGTGCTTGTAAAGCTCATCCATAAAGATTGCATCTGCTTCGCGCAAAATATTGGCATATTCTTCTTTAACCTGACCAAGAATACGAACACCTAGGCCTGGACCCGGGAATGGATGACGATACAACATGTGTGCAGGAATGCCAAGCTTAACGCCAATGGTGCGCACCTCATCTTTAAATAGTTCACGCAGGGGTTCGACCAGTTCAAACTTAAGATCTTCAGGCAGGCCGCCAACATTATGATGTGATTTAATTACTTTGGCCTTACCAGAGGCTGCACCGGCAGATTCAATAACATCTGGATAAATAGTACCTTGTGCCAAAAATTTAATGTCATCAAGTTCACGAGCCTCTTCTTCAAAAACTTCAATAAAGGCACCACCAATAATTTTACGTTTTCTCTCAGGGTCTTTTTCGTTGGCAAGACCATCATAAAATTTCTTTTGCGCATTGGCGCGAATGACTTTAACACCCATGTTATCAGCAAAAGTTTTCATCACTTCGTCGCCTTCATTAAGACGTAATAGGCCGTTATCAACAAATACACAAGTCAGTTGATCACCAATTGCTTGATGTAGTAGGGCGGCTACCACCGACGAATCTACACCGCCTGATAAGCCCAAGAGCACATTGCCATCACCAATTTGATCTCTTAGTTTTTGCACTAAGTCAGTGATAATGTTTTCGGTAGTCCACTGTTTTTCACAACCACAAATCGTAGCCACAAAACGCTCTAAAATGCGCTTTCCTTGTGTGGTATGAGTAACTTCCGGGTGAAATTGCAAGCCGTAGTAGTTTTTATCTGTATTGGCAAAACCAGCAATGGCACAATTATCGGTTGATAAAATTCGATCAAATCCTTCTGGCAACTCACTGACCTCAATACCATGACTCATCCATACATCAAGCAAGCTGTGGCCTTTATCGTTTACATCATCGGTAATATCGGTTAGTAATGGCGAATGGTTGCGCGCACGTACTTGAGCGAAACCATATTCGTGCTTTTCAGCTGAGGTGGCCTTACCACCAAGCTGCATAGCCATGGTTTGCATGCCGTAGCAAATGCCAAGTATTGGCACACCTAAATCAAACACAATTTGCGGCGCTCTGGCTGAATCATCGGTAGTGACGGTATCTGGACCACCTGAAAGGATAACGCCTTTTGGGTTGAAATTTTTAATAAAGTCTACATCTACATCATAAGGAAATAATTCACAGTACACGCCAATTTCACGCACACGACGTGCAATCAACTGGGTATATTGAGAGCCAAAATCAAGAATAAGGATTCTATCGCTGTGAATATTTGTCATAATAGTGCCATTAATTTAATCGATTTATAAGCTACGTATTTTAATGAAAATTTTAGACCGCTACATTGCTAAAACGTTGTTTAAGTATTCTTTGTCTGTGATGGCGATATTGGTTGGTGTGTTTGCTTTTTTTAAATTCTTAGAAGAGGTTGATGATATTGGTAATGCTGGGTATACATTAATTGATGCGCTAATCTATATTGGCTTAACCTTACCATCTATTGCTTATTTACTATTTTCATTAATTATTTTATTGGGTGTTATTTTAAGCCTGGGCAGCTTGGCGGCGAATAGTGAACTGGTGGTAATGCGCAGTACTGGGCTGTCAATTATTGATATAACTAAGTCTGCCCTTAAAATTAGCCTAGTTTTTGCATTGGTCATGATTCTTATCGGGGAATTTTTAGCGCCTATTGCTTCAAATTATGCCAAAAAATATCGAGCCGAAGCTATGGGTCAAAAAATTGTTGATGTTAATCAACAGGGTTTTTGGATCAAAGATGGCCAACATATTATCCATGTTGATAAAAACATTAATGGTAATCAGTTTAAAGATGTGACATTGATAAAACTAAACTCTGCGAAAGATTTAGGCTCTGTGACGCACAGTCAGCAAGCGAGTTTTGATGGTAAAGTGGTTGACATGCGCGCCTCTCAATCATATCAAATTGATCAGAGTGGTCAATTTGCTATTGTTGATAAACAAGTGTTGCCTCAATTATCAACCCAAGTGGCATTTGATCAAGAGTTGCTTAAATCGTTAAAAAAAGAGCCAAAAGAGTTGTCTACTTGGCAATTGTTTAAGCAGATTGGCTACTTAACAAGTAACCAGCTTTCTGCGGACGGCTATGAGGTGGAATTGTATAATAGATTGGTCAAGCCAGTAACATTGGTTGCAATGATTGTTCTTTCAATCCCTTTTGTATTTGGATCATTGCGAGACGCCTCCCTGGGAAAGAAAATTTTCTTAGGCGTTGTGATTAGCTTGTTTTTCCAATTGATAGCTAACATTGGCGCTCAATTTTCATTGTTATATAATTTAAATCATTTTTTGGTGGCTTTTGCGCCCACACTAATTGTTTTCGTCTTTGCGCTGATTAATTTAAAGCGCATTTCAGCTCGATAATATGGAAGAGATAAAAACCCAGGTCGCCAAGCCAAAATTAAAAAAACCTAAAAAATTCCATGTGTTGCTATTGAATGATGACTATACGACGATGGAGTTTGTGGTGGAAGTATTGAAGCGATTTTTCTCAAAAACCGAAGAGTCAGCGAACGCCATTATGCTTAAAATTCATATGGATGGAGAAGGGGTGTGCGGCTCATATTCTCATGATATTGCTCAAACAAAGGTGACTCAGGTAACGCAATTTTCTAGAAATAACGAACAACCGCTGATGTGTGTTTTGCGTGAACTCAGCGATTAACCTATAATAAAACTATGATTGAATCAGGATTACAACAAGAGATTAACTTTATCATGA
>JACNGB010000011.1 GCA_014384345.1 Candidatus Thioglobus pontius | reverse complement strand
TGCTTATGATTACAAGGAATTTTGCCAATCTTCTGAATAGAATTGCATTGGTGAATCATCTTGTTCGAAGGTCTCAATTGACCAAGTATCAGGACGCTCTAAAATAGCTGACAACAGCTGATCATTAAGCAAATGACCTGTTTTATAACCTTCGTAGTGCCCAATTAAATTAGAGCCAAGTAGATACATGTCGCCCACAATATCTAGGATTTTATGCTTAACAAATTCGTTTTGATAACGCATACCGTCTTCGTTCAATACATCATCATCACTCAGTGCAATCGCGTTGTCCATACTTGCGCCTAAGGCTAAATTCTGACGCTGCATCATTTCCACATCTTTCATATAGCCAAAAGTTCTAGCCCTTGAAATTTCTTTTAAGTAAGACTGTTGCGAAAAATCAATGGTTAATTCTTGACCACTTTCTTTTACTTTTTTATGATCAAAATCAATTTCTAGAGACACTTTAAATCCGTCAAATGGTGATACTTGCGCCCATGAATCACCGTTTTCCACACGAATGGTATCATTAATAACAAAAAAACGCTTATGGGCCTCTTGCTCTTCAATACCAGCAGACTGCACCAAAAAAACAAAAGGCGCTGATGAACCATCCATAATTGGCACCTCAAAAGAGTCTAACTCCACCAATACGTTATCAATGCCCAAGGCAGAAAATGCGCTCATTAAATGCTCAACAGTAGATACCTTAACACCTTGATTTTCAAGGCCGGTAGAAAGCACTACCTCATTAACAAAAGCATTGTGCGCCCGAACCAACTTGCCGCCAACATCCATACGTCTAAATACAACGCCATGATCAATTTCAGCAGGAATGAGTGTCATGTTTACCATGCCACCACTGTGAATACCGACACCTCGAGCTTTGACAGTTTTTTTAATGGTTCTTTGTTTAATCATGGGCACCTCCAGAAACCCCGGTGCGATTTAAGGAATGCAGAAAAAGGTGCTGTTTTGTGTGTTTCATAAATTGTATTGGGGCTTTTGGAGGCACCCTCATGTTAATTAAAGCTCTAGTAGTCCTTTCATTTTACCCAATAAGCCATTTTTTTGCACTGATTCCGTTTCCTGTAAATAAGGCTCAACAGTGTTACAAGTCAATAAACCAAATGCCGAAAAATAACCAATATCAGTTAATAGGTCTTCATTACCACTGACCAGTGTTCGATTTATTTTGGCTAATTTAGTGCGTATTCTAAATTCTTTTAATAAAAAACTTTCACAATTTTCTATCTTGCTAGCACCACCAATAACCACTATACCCGCTTTGAGTGCCCTATCAAGCTTTTCAGCCTTTAAGCGTTTCTTAATCATACCGCAAATTTCTTGATAGGATTTTTCTATAACACTAATCAATTCGTGCAATGATAAATAATATTTTTCGTTTGAATTTATTTGTTCAAATTCAACCAAACAATCTTTTAAGCTAGCATTCGGCTGCAATATACCATAAGCCAGCTTGAGTCTTTCTGCCTCTTCAAAAGAGGTGTTATAAGCTTGTGAAATAGCTTCAGTAACCGTATCTCCACCAAATTTAAATACATGGCTAAACGTCACGCCGCCTTTGGTAAATACTGAAATATTACTCACTGATGCGCCCATATCTAATAAGCACGCCCCTTCCTTTTTTTGTTCGTCAGTGATACAAACAGCACTGCTCGCAATGGAATCTGCCATGACCGTATCAATACCTAAATCACACTCTGACAGACAATTAATCACACCATTTAGCGCCTGATTAGAAACCGATATTAAGTGCACATCAGCGCCCAAAATTTGCGCTTCTAAGCCTATGGGTTGATCGACCACCTGATCGTCAATAGTAAAACCATTTACAATCGCTTTGAGTTGTTTTTTATTAGTCGCAACAGCGCCTGCTGAAGAGTTTTGAATTGCCTTTGCAACATCCTCTTTGGAAACAGTCGTTGATTTTCTAGAAAAGCTAATGGGACGATTTTGATTGTTGCTATTCAAATGCAGATCATTAATATTAACACTAACATTAATAACGCGTTCTTTGCACGTACGCTTAATTTTATCTATAACCGCACGCACTGCTTTAGTGGCTTGATCTTGATTAGTTACAACACCATTTTTTACTCCAGCAGACTCTCCAGATGCATGAGCAAAAACATGAATTTTATCTTGTTCAATTTCAGCAATTAACATAACAATTTTGCTAGAACCAAGATCAATGCCGGCAAAAAATTCACGATCACTCATGATTATCTCCTTGCTCTAACCATTCATATAAATGCGTTAGCTCAACAACCTTGCCACTTAGCAAGCGCTTAAACCTTTTAGCATTTGGCTGTGCATGATAAAGCCCTAAAATATGACGTGTCATCGATCGAATCGGCACCTCGTTTTTTTGTTGAATTTTGATATAGTCTATAAAGTTCAATAGCACTTGCTCTCTTGAAACAATTGAGGCACTTGACTGATAAAACGCTTGATCAACACCAGCCAACAAATAAGGCTGGTGATAAACCGCCCTACCCAACATCGTATTATCAACATACTGTAGATGCTCACCCGCCTCTTCTAAAGAGTTAATACCCCCATTAATACCAATAGTCAGTTTTGGAAAATCTTTTTTAAGTTGATACACCCAATCATAATTAAGTGGCGGAATAGATCTATTCTGCTTAGGGCTTAAGCCTTTTAACCAAGCCTTTCTTGCGTGAACAACAAAATTAGCACAACCCGCCTGACTTACTACCTCAATAAAGTTAGTTAATTCCTCATAACTTTCCATGTCGTCCACACCAATGCGAGATTTAACACTAAGCGGCGTATCAACTACCTCACCCATCGCCTCAATACACTGAGCCACTGTTTCTGGCGTTTGCATCAAACAAGCGCCGAAACTTCCTGACTGGACTCGATCTGAGGGGCAACCCACATTAATATTAATTTCATCGTAACCCCAATCTTGACCAACTTTGGCCGCTAGAGCCATTTCTTTAGGGTCGCTACCACCAAGTTGTAAAACCAGTGGATGCTCATGCGCATCATAATCAAGCAATCGATTTTTATCACCATGGATAATGGCTTTGGCAGTCACCATTTCTGTCCATAATTGGGCTTTTTTCGACAGTAAACGATGAAAATATCGACAATGTCGATCCGTCCAATCCATCATCGGCGCCACTGAAAACTTAACCATTGAGTCTATCCGCAATGGTGGTAAGTGCAAAATGCATACTCGCCTTAATAACTTGAGCTCGATCACCCGAAAAGTGCTGAGTTTGAGTAAAGCACTTCCCTAAAATACAAAAACCAAAGCAAACCGTGCCCACAGGCTTTTGTATACTGCCACCAGTTGGTCCAGCAATACCAGTGATAG
Source organism: Candidatus Thioglobus pontius (assembly GCA_014384345.1). Classification (GTDB taxonomy): domain Bacteria; phylum Pseudomonadota; class Gammaproteobacteria; order PS1; family Pseudothioglobaceae; genus Thioglobus_A; species Thioglobus_A pontius. Next base: position 23,352 of record JACNGB010000011.1, on the reverse strand, counting down.
AGACAGAGATATCTGTATTAGCATGGCGCATTACGCCACTAGCCATTTGCTCAGCTACTTGTTCACTCACCGCACCAAATTCATTTAACGTTTGTTCAGATACATTAAGCATATCCATTTTCGCTTGATTGCTATAAGTTACAAATCCTCTGTCAAAATATTCAGAAGCGCCACTTTGACTCGTTAGCAATGAAGACAAGCCACCACCCGTACAAGACTCAGCAACTGCAATCGTGAGTTGTTTTTCAATTAAAAGCTTGGTTAGTGATGTTAATGCTGACATTATTTAAGCGCTGCCTGAACAATTTCAAAAATATCATTTGACAGATTTTTTGTTTGCATAATTCGCGTCAATTGCTGATGCTGAAGATCTTTTAGCTCTGGCGTAAAACGCTTCCAATGATTATAAACCGATACCAATCTTGCCCCTATTTGTGGATTACTTTTATTTATTTTTAAAATAATATCAGTAAAAAATTCATAGCCAGCCTGATGATGGAAATTAATATAATTTTGAGTAAAGCCGCCCACCACACTGCGCAGACGATTTGGCGTGTTAAACGAGAACAACTCATGCGTCATTAATCGTTCAATATCCTCTACGGTTGTCAATTTAGCAGTGGACTGTGCGGCAAAGAATTTATCCATCACCTGAACGTCATCTTTATAAGTTTGGTAAAAAACCTCTTTAGCTTGCGCTTGATAAGAGTTTTTGCAACTAAGCAATGCATTGAAAGCAGCAATCTGATCGGTCATGCAATTCGCTTGGTTAAACTGCTCATTAACGAGTTGCAAATGCCCTGCTTGAATCAAATAGTATAAGCAAGTATTTTTCAAAGATCGATTGCCAACCGCTTCAGGCGTCAACTCATAAGCATCGGTATTAATTAACGATTGATAAGTAACAAGTAGTAATGATTCGAATCGATTGAGTATTTTTTGAATGACCACCTCACGTTGCTGATGAATTTTAAACACATCGATCACGTCAACCTGTTGATGCAACAGCCGCTCTGAAGGCGGGGTTAATACCTCGCTTACTAAAGATTTATCTGTTGTTGTGTTAATGAATTTCTCAAGGGCATTGAAAAAATTCACCTCATTCACCTTATCCGGCGTTAGAATCATTGACAGCCATATTTGTTGCGCATTATCCCAAATAGAAAATGCATCCTCTTCACAGCCAACCAAAACTATTTTTTGCTCAACCGTTAACTCTGTAACTAGCTTAATAGGTGCTGAAAACTCTCGCAACCACGAAGCAATCGGCTTAGAAGTAACCCCTGTCAATACAAACTCTTGTTGTTTTTGACCAACCGTCAACATACCTTGCTTGATCTTTTTACCTTGTTCACTGAACAAAGCATAATTCAAAGGCCAGAAATAACAATGCTCACCAAGTTGTTTAACAACTACTTGCAGGCTTTGCTCTTTTTCGTTGTAATTCGAACTAATGCTAACGCTTGGTGTGCCCGAGCATGAATACCAAGTCATGAAGGGTTTGAAATCAAAATCATTGGCATCACTCATGCTGGCAACAAAATCATCAATCGTAACCGCATCACCATCATGGCGCTCAAAATAAAGTTTCATCCCTTTTTGAAAACCTACTTCACCTAAAAAACTATGAATCATGCGGATCACTTCTGCACCTTTTTCATAAACAGTTAGCGTATAAAAATTGTTCATTTCTATATAGCTTTCTGGTCTGACCGGATGCTTCATCGGCCCTGCGTCCTCTGCAAATTGAAACGTGCGTAGTGCGTTAACATCTTCAATACGCTTAATCGAACGAGCGTGTAAATCAGAGGTAAATTCTTGATCTCTAAAAACGGTCAAACCTTCTTTTAAACTTAGTTGAAACCAATCCTGACAAGTGACCCTATTACCCGTCCAATTATGAAAATACTCATGACCAATGACCGCCTCAACATTAATAAAATCTTTATCGGTCGCTGTTTTTGGATCTGCCAACACAAAGGTTGAGTTAAAAATATTCAGGCCCTTGTTTTCCATGGCGCCCATATTAAAATCATCCACGGCCACAATCATATAAATATCTAGATCATATTCCAAATTAAAACGCGACTCATCCCAAGCAAACGAACGTTTAAGCGAATCCATGGCAAACTGAGTTTTACTAATATTATGCGCCTCAACATAGATTCTAAGCGCCACTTCTCGACCAGAAAGTGTGGTGTAGCTATCCTCCAAAACAGCAAAATCTCCGGCCACTAAAGCAAATAGATAACAGGGCTTGGGAGTTGGATCATGCCAGGTAACTTTTCCTGCCGACGTTTTAGTTAAATTACCATTACTTAGTAACACTGGATATTTGTCTTTATCGGCAATTATGTGTGTCGTAAATACGCTTAGAACATCGGGCCTATCAAGGTAATAAGTAATTTGTCTAAAACCATGTGCTTCACACTGTGTGCAGAAATTACCACTAGACTGATACAAACCATTAAGACTGGTATTAACTTCAGGGTGAATTCGATTAACAACCTCCAATACAAACTCATCTTTTAATTGATATAACTGTAACCCTTCATCCTGTAGTTCATAATTAGGCTGATCACCATCTATAACAATAGAGATTAGTTCTAGGTCAATACCATTTAGAAAAAGTGTATTGTCATTAGTCAAGCACTTGGGATTTCTATAAAAATGAATCTTTGAACTAACTATCGTCTCAACCTCGCGCAGATCAAAGCTTAACTCTGTAGTATGAATAAGATAGGCACTAGGCTGATAATCTTTTCTATAAATCGGTTGTGGCGCTATAGTGTTAATAACAATACTCCTAAAATAATTCTATACATAACAAACGGCATCAATCCAATCGTATCTAACAATTTAATAAAAAATACCACGGTCAGATATGCGCTAATCGCCGCTACAGAAAAACCAATAACCAGCATAAGCCAATCAACTGATTGTGGTTGCTGATACAGATCTAGCATCATTAATAACGCAGATAATGTAATCACTGGAATGGATAACAAAAAGGCAAATTGCGTTGACATGTTTTTAGACAAGCCAATCAATAAACCAGCAGTAATCGTAATACCTGATCTTGAGGTGCCTGGAATTAGCGCCAAAGCTTGCATAATGCCAATAAAACCAATGTCTGTCCAGCCCAACTCAGATCTTGGCGCTGTCTTGCGGCTATCAATCCAGCTCGCCAAACCTAACAACAAGCCAAAAGCCAAGGTTGAATAAGCAATAATTTCGGTTGAACGTAAATTAACTTCAATAAAATCCTTAAATAGCAACCCAGCCAATCCAACCGGAATGGTGCCCAATAAAACACCCCAAGCCATCTTAGATTGGCCAATAGTTTGAACCTTAACAATTGAGTAGAAAAAATCAACCATTAACATTTTAATAATAGCTCGGTAATAAAACACAATGGCACTCAAAGTGCCCATGTGCACAACCACATCAAAAGCCAACCCTTGGTCAGGCCAGTCCGTTATTTTTGGCACCAGAATTAAATGCGCCGAAGAAGAGATTGGCAAAAATTCACTTAGTCCCTGAACCAATGCTAATACGATTGTTTGAATGAAATCCATAATAAGGTAAGTTTACAACTTATGCGTTAAGTCTTGTTCTTTAAATCCAGTTAATTTTACCTGTTGTGTCGTATTAAGCGCCAATACCTTGAAGCTCTCACCCATGGCGCTTGGCAAAATTAACTGCTTAACTTGTTGTGCTAACGTGATGCGTTTGTTTTCATCAGTTTCGCTTAGAAGATACTCATCAATTCCTAAAGAAAGCAGGAACATTGCCTGTGTTGCATACCCAATAACATTAAAACCTGTTGAACTAGCCTGATCAGTAACATCTGAAAAATTAACCGATGTGGTAATATCCTGCTCACCAATATTAACAAAAGGATTATCACTGGCTTGATGATGGTGATAACAGCGCAACGTACCATCCTTACGTTGGGGATGAAAATATTCATCTCGATGCATGCCATAATCAATAAGCAAAATCAGTGCGTCATCAACAGCATTGTACAAGCTGTCAATCCAAGCGGTCGCTTGCTGATTAATTTCAGTCACATACCCTTCACTCATGAGTGGCGGCAATGCATAATCATCCTTACTGAGTTTAGCACCCTTGATCTGCCAATCAAACCCTGCCTGACTTAAGCCCACACCCAATTCATAAAAACACTCTTTTTGTTGGATAATTCGTTTTGCCGGCATAGCATCCAAAACTTCGTTCGCAATAATAACACCACAAAACCCTCTGGGTAATTCATCCAACCACACTACTCGATCCAGCAATTCGGGCAACACATTAGCAATTGTTTGTTGTTGGCGATGTTTAAGCTCAGCACTTAACTCTAAAATATAATAATGCTCGGGCAGTTTCTTCAATCGCCCTAATTCAAACAATATCTGAGCTGCAAGTACACCGCTCCCAGCGCCAAATTCTAAAATACTGGCATCCGGACTTAACACTTCAGCGCACTGCTTTGCTAGACAAAATCCGAATAAATCTGATGTTTCAGGCGCGGTAATGAAATCGCCTTTTTCGCCAAATTTTTCAGACCCCGAGCGATAATAACCCAATTTTGGATAATACAAAGACAATTGCATAAATTCATCAAAACCTATGGGCGCTTGATTTTGTATAATGGTATCTTTAATAATTTCTTCAAGGTTCATCGAACTGGTATTTTATATGAAAACAGCTTTAGTCACAGGTGGTGCACATCGTATTGGTCAACAAATTTGTCGCAGCCTTCATCAGGCGGGATTTAATCTGATCATTCATTATCGCACGTCCAAATCTGCTGCTAAATCTCTAGCAGATGAATTAAATCAAATTCGATCTAATTCAGCTAAAACAATAGCTGCCGAGCTTGCTAATTTAGATGATATTGAACAATTATGCCAAACCATTACCAATCTTGACGTCTTGGTTAACAATGCATCAATTTTTTACCCAACACCCATTGCCGATATTACACCAGCCACTTATCAAACAATGATGAACACTAACTTAATGGGGCCTTTATTTTTATCTATTAACCTGCAATTGCAGCTTGAAGCAAGTCACGGTTGCATTATTAATATTGTTGATATTCATGCAGATCGACCATTAAAAAATCACTCGCTTTATAACATCTCCAAAGCCGCTATTGGCATGATGACAAAAACACTGGCCAAAGATCTATCCCCAAATATTCGAGTTAATGGTGTAGCGCCAGGTTCAATTCTGTGGCCTGAAAATGATGCAGAACTTACTCAAGCGCAAAAACAGTCCATGCTTAAAAAGATCGCCCTAAACAAACAAGGATCTGCAACTGACATTGCTGATACTGTCGTATTTTTAGCAAATTCAAACTACATCACTGGACAGATTATTGCCGTTGACGGTGGCCGATCACTCAACCAATAAAACAAATAAAGACCCCTTTCTAAATCAAATTTTTTTAACACTAAATCCTTAGCATTCGTGTTAAAATAAGGAAGCTTGATATTTGTTTTTATCAGCTAATAAAGAATTTATAAACACTTTTGTGCCAACAGTAACGCCACAAAAGTTTAATAATATTTTGGGCTTATTAACGCCACATAACAGAATAATTCAAGTCTTATTACGCCAGAGTAGCAAGACCTGAAAAAGGGCTTAAACCCTTGTAAAGAAAGGTTTTTATCATTAATGATGAATATAGATCACGCTTTAATATCAAATCAGCACCTGATTGCTGATTACCTATGTGCGCATATAAGTCCACCACAACAAGGACTTAACCATGAATCATATTTTAATCAACGCTACTCACAAAGAGGAAATCAGAGTAGGTGTTGTCAAGAACAAAAAGCTCACTGGGCTTAACATTGAAACCAGCCTTAATAAAAAAACTAAAGGCAATATTTATCGCGGAAAGATTTCTCGAGTAGAGCAATCTTTAGAAGCAGCATTTGTTGACTACGGCAAAGAAAGACAAGGCTTCCTGCCATTTAAAGAAGTAGCCGAATCACTCTACAATGATGCTACCCCGAAAGGATCTAAACTCACTATTTCTGACGTCCTAAAAGAAGGACAAGAAATTATTGTACAGGTTGAAAAAGAAGAGCGTGGCAATAAAGGCGCTGCTTTGAGTACCTACATCAACCTTGCTGGTGCGTACATGATCCTAACGCCTAACAATCCTAAAAGTCACGGCATTTCTCGTCAAATTACTTCAAATGATCGACAATCATTAAAAGAAATTATCGGAAAAATTGTTATGCCTAAAAACTCAGGCCTAATTATTCGTACCGCCGGTAGTGGCAAAAGCCTAGAGGAGCTACAATGGGAAGTGGATTACTTATCCGACCTGTGGAAATCCATTAATACAGCTGCTGAAAATCGTGCAGCGCCCTTCCTGATTTATCAAGAAAGTGACATTATCATTCGCACCTTGAGAGACTATCTGCGTGCTGATACTGACAGTGTTATTATTGATGAACTGGAAGCGTTTCAAAATGCCAAAGAGTTTGTTAGCTTCGTATTGCCTCAATATCTTGATCGCATTAAGTTCTTTGATGTCAGCGAGCATTCTTTGTTTAACCACATGGGTGTTGAAAATCAAGTGCAAAGTGTCTTCAATCGTGAAGTAACACTACGCACAGGTGCCACAGTTGTGTTTGATCCAACAGAAGCATTAACGGCCGTTGATATTAACTCTGCACGCGCCACAAAAGGCTCTGATATTGAAGAAACAGCCTACAACACTAATCTAGAGGCCGCAAAAGAAATCGCCATCCAATTGCAACTTAGAGATATAGGCGGCCTAGTGGTTATTGACTTTATTGATATGGCAACCGAAGAGCATCGACAAGCCATTGAAAAAGCCATGGAAGCAGCAACCCAGTCAGACCGAGCTCGCATTCAAATTGGTAATATTTCAAAATTTGGCTTACTTGAGATGTCAAGACAGCGCCTTATGAGCTCTGTGACCGAATCTGTTGAAAAATCTTGCCCGGCTTGTCATGGACGTGGCACCACGCCAACCATTCCAACATTAGCTCTTAACATCTTAAGACAATTAGAAGATGGTTGTAATGCCAGTAATCAAACTTCTAGATTAACCATTCAATCCAGTGTTGAGGTAATCACTTACATCCTTAATGAAAAGCGCCAAGATGTTGCTCGATTAGAGGCTAAGCATAGTATCAAAATAACGCTATTGCCAAATCCGTACATGCAATTTCCGAACTTTACCATTAATAAGCAAAAAGGTAACAAAAAGTCTCAACATAAGAGCTACCAAGGCATCTCTAAGCCGCAACAAACATTGGCTGAAAATGGATTAGCTGATGAATCAGAGATTCCAGCTATTAATATGAATCGCCCTCAAACGCGCGTTCCTGAAACAACGGCTAAAGAAGTGCAAAAACCTTCTTTATTTGCAAGAATAAAAGCGGCACTATTTGGTAAAAAGAAAAAGAAACCAAACAAGCGTAATAACAATCCAAACAATAAGAATCGCAACCGTAATCGCAACAAAAACAAAGCGACCAATCAAAACCAACAGAATAAACCTAAGCAGCAGAATAATCAGCCTAAGAAGCAAACTAATAAGCCGCAACAGAATAAACCTAAGCAGCAGAATAATCAGCCTAAGAAGCAAGCTGATAGCAATAAGTCCGATAAAAAACAAGTTAACGGTAATGTGGCAGACAAGCCACAAAAAAGTGGCAATAAGGCGACTACACCGAAACCTGAAACCACTAAACAACCAAAACCTCAAGAAATCAAGCTAGAAGATTAACTAATGATTAAATTGGCCGTATTTGGCAATCCGATTGAGCACAGTCTATCACCTGATATTCATGCTCAATTTGCACAGCAAACTGGATTAACAGTTGAATATAAAAAAATTCTTGCACCGATTAACGGGTTTTCAGAAAGCGCCAATCATTTTATAAACGAAGGTGCTAGTGGATTTAATGTCACTGTACCTTTTAAATTGGATGCCTTTAACTTTGCTTCAAAGCTAACGTTAAATGCAAAAATGGCTGGCGCTGTCAATACAATTAAGATTAAAGACAAGGTGATTATTGGTGAAAACACCGATGGTATCGGCCTGGTTAATGATCTGGTTAGCAATCTAAAGATTGACCTTAAAGACAAGGTTGTATTGATCTTGGGTGCTGGTGGCGCAACACAAGGTATTCTATTACCGATATTGGAAAAATCTCCCAAACGGGTTATGATCGCTAATCGCACTGCTAGCAAAGCCAAAAAGCTACAGCAAGATTTTTTAAGCTATGGCAAAACTTGTGGATTTGGGTTAGAAAAAATTAAACATGATCCAGTAGATATTATCATCAATGCAACCAGCGCATCACTTGATGGAAAAATGCCCGATATTGCAGGCGGTTGTGCCAATGGTGCCATTTGTTATGATTTGATGTATGGCAAACAAACGCCCTTCATGGATTGGGCAAAAGCTAATAATGCCGCTATGATTGTTGATGGATTGGGGATGCTGGTTGAACAAGCAGCCAGTAGTTTTGAATTTTGGACGGGGAAAAAACCTAATACTCAACCAGTCATCAGCAACTTAAGGCGCTAGACGCTCAATAATCCAATCATCGCCCTGCTTAAGATAAACAAAGCGGTCATGCAAGCGATTTTCTCTACCCTGCCAAAACTCAATTCGATGTGGAACAACTCGATAGCCACCCCAAAAATCAGGCAGGGGCACTTCACCCTGCTTAAATTTATTTTTTATCGCTTCAAATTGCATTAAAAGCGCCTGTCTAGAGGTTAGACCACTAGATTGGCTTGACGCCCAAGCACCCAATTGAGAATCTTTAGGGCGTGATGAAAAATATTTAACAGACTCCAAGGTTGATATTTTCTCAACGGAACCAGAGATTTTAACTTGCCTTTCTAAGTCTAGCCACGGGAACAACAAAGCAGCATTTGGATTAGCTTTAATTTGTTGCGATTTCTTTGAATTATAATTAGTAAAAAACACAAACCCTTGCTCATCAAATGATTTTAATAATACCGTTCTAAGGCTTACTTCATCATCATCGCTGGTAGCCAAACTCATGGCATTTGGCAAGGTTAACTGTGCATCACTCGCTTGCTCTATCCACTGTTCAAACTGAACAAATGGATTGTCGTTCATTTGCGCGCGTGATAGCCCACTACTGGTAAATTCTCGTCTGAGTTGTTGTAGGTCGATACTCATCAGAAAGGTAAAAATTTATTTTTTTTTGCTTCGGTCAAGTGATGTGAAATAAGATATTTGATCGGTGGAAAGTGCTCAGCAATTTTTAATACCATTTTTCTTACTTGCTTAACCACGGGTGCATCATTGGTAAATAAGGCCACCACGCCATTCGTGCCAAAAAACATTAATCGAGTTAGATTGATATGTTTTTTCTCATAAAGCTTTAACAAAGACTCTGAGCCAATATCTTGACCATGAGCCAGCGCCTCTTTAACTAAGTTAGCCAGTATATCTTGCCCTCTAAGCCCCAAATTAAAACCGTGTGCCGTGACTGGATGCATACCAACAGAGGCGTCACCAATCAATGCAAATCGTTGAGCGATAAAAGTTTGCGCATGTGTGCCAATCAGTGGATAAGAATGCCTAACACCGGCTTGTGTCATATGCCCAAATTCACCCTTGAAAAAATCAGTCACAAAATTATTAAATTCTCCTTCTGACATGTCGAGCATTTTTTGCGACTCATTAGTTTTAACCGTTAACACCACAGAAGAGGCATTACCCACCATTGGTAATAAAGCCAGTGTTTTGCCGTAATCAAAACACTCTAGAGCAATATTGTTGTGCGGCTTTTCATGCGTCATTTTTGTCACAATCATCACTTTAGAAAAATCTTTCATCAGTGTCGGAATGCCGACTTTTCGTCGAATCTCAGAAAAACGAGAATCTGCCGCAACCACCAACTTAGCTTCAATCAGCTCATTATTTTCAAGCACAATTTGCGCATGGTTAGGCTGCTGTTGAACATCACTCACCCTGGTATCACACCTAAGATCGATATTAGCAGCATCTTTAATTCGATTGAACAATGCTTGACGAATCAAGTAATTAGGTACCAAATAACCCAATGCATCAATATTTTTTTGATCAGGCTTAAAATTAAGCAGCGAGGGTGAATCACCATCAAACACTTTAGCTTCTCTCAAAGGCGCAACTTGAGTTTGATCAATCAAATCCCAAACGCCCAATTTTTTTAGAATTTTAAGCGATAAATGCGTTAGCGCAATCTCTCGGCCGTCTTCTTGTGGCTTTGAAATAGACTCAAAGTTTGAACGCTCAATCAATAGAACCTTAGTATTGGTATCAAGCATAGAGCATGCAAAACTCAAACCTGCAGGGCCTGAGCCAATAATTACAATATCGTAAGGTGTTTGCATTTCTAGCATTAATAATTTGAGATAATAAGCTTATTATAACTACCCAAGACAATCATGATTTATGTTGTTATTCAATTCGGTGCAATTTTCTTTTTAATTGGCAATGCTCAATTAAACAATTTCAACATCATCTCAACCACTTTATTAATCTTGTCTTTACTGATTGGTCTTATTGCCTTGGTTAATATGAAAATTTCCAATTTAAACATCACACCTACACTAAAAGAAGGTCACCAATTAATTACAGTTGGCATTTACGGTTATATTCGCCATCCGATGTATACCAGTGTCATGCTGGCTTGTTTGGGCTTACTACTAACCAACATAACCCTTGTTAGCCAAATTGTTATGCTAATTCTTATTATTGATTTGTTTCTAAAATCCAACCTTGAAGAGAAGCTGCTATCAAAGCGATTTAATCACTACAAAAACTACCAAAAGAAAACTGGCAAATTTCTACCGTTTATTTAATGAGTTTAGTAACTCAATGGCTTTTTGATGCTTGTTTTTTTGAAGCCTGTTTAGCCAATATTTAGCCTTACTAATTGATACTTTGACTCCGGTGCCATTGAGATACATTTTGGCCACTTCAAATTGTGACGGTTGGTGATTTTTTCGTGCCGCTGCAATGGTAAAGCTATAAGATTTTTCCAGATTTTTCTTAACACCATTGCCCAGTTTGTAATGTTGAGCTATTGCTAAATAAGCATCTAAATTTCCTTGGTCGAGCGCCTTTCGATAAAGCGCATGCGACTTAACATAATCAACTTCAGTGCCAACACCTTGTTCATATAAGTCTGCCAATTTGTAGCTTAATTTATCATTACCATTGTCATACGATTTCCGATACCATGAAAATGCTTTTTTGGCGCTAGGTTGAGCGCCAAATTTATGAAGAAAAAATTCCTGCTCAAACAAAGCTGCTAATTTTTCTTGGGCTTTGGCGTGGTTTTGATTTGCCGATTTTAATAACCAACTATACGCTTGCTCATAATCCTCATCATCCGCATAAGCAACACCCAAACGATACTGCTCATCACTATTGCCCGATTCTGCCGCCTTTAATCGCCATTTATTCGCAAGTATTGGATTTTTCTTTACCCCAATACCCTGCTCATACATCTTTGCAAGATTATTCTGCGCATCTGCATAGCCTTGAATGGCAGATTTTTTAATCCATTGATGAGCCAAATTCAAATCACGCTCAACACCTATGCCTAAATAGTACATAGAGCCTAAATCATATTGAGATTTTGAATGCCCCAAGGTGGCTGAACGAGTTAGGTAATTAATACCCTTACCATCATCCTGATCAACACCAGTACCAGTAATATACATAATGCCCAAAGCATTAATAGCATCAGAATTATCCAATTTAGCCGCATGTTCAAAAGCTGTTCTGGCTTTTTCAAAATTTTGCTCAACCTTGTCACCAAAATAATAATCTCGCCCTCTTTCATACAGCGAGACATTAGCACTAAGCGCACCCGTTGTTAATAATCCAATGGCCAAAATATGGCCAGTAAATAGCGTTTTAATAGAAAAAGATAAACTAATCAGATTGCGCCATTTGTTAATTTCGGAATTGAATGACATAAAAAAACGATTTAAGTTAAAAAATTAACCACAAGTATACATTTACCTTGGTAAATAACCTAAATTTATGAAAATTTGAAATATGGTAGTCGCGAGTGAATTCGAATCACCGACCCCTACCATGTCAAGGTAGTGCTCTAACCAACTGAGCTACGCGACTATAAAAGAATGTTCTTAGCAAGAGCTAACAACGAATGCGAAATTATACCCCTGTATGGGGGTTAAATACTAGAAACAGGTTTTGATAATTTCTTGAATGTTACTGGCTGCTGCATACGGGTCATCCGCATTTTTAATTGGACGACCAACCACAATATAATCCGATCCTGACTTAAACGCCGTTGCCACATCAACCACGCGCTTTTGATCGTCATCATTTGCCACAGGGCGAATACCTGGGGTAACTGCAATCAACTTGTTATCAACATACTCCCTTAAAAATGGCACTTCAAGACCTGATGAAACCACACCATCACAACCTGCTTCAAAGGCTCGTTTGGCGCGAGAAATAACCAAATCCTGCACATCACAATCAAAACCAAGATCATCTAAATCACCACGATCAAGACTGGTTAGTGCGGTTACTGCCAAAATTTTAAGATCACCTTTATTTTCAGCAGCCTTTTCCATTAACCCTTGATTGCCGTGAATAGTGGCAAATGTTGCGCCAGTTTGACTCAAACGATTAATGGTTCTACCCACTGTTTCTGGTACATCGAAAAATTTAAGATCAACAAAGACTTTTTTATCCTTAGCGATTAGCCAATCCATTAATTGAAAGTATTGACCAGTCATTAACATTTCCATGCCAATTTTGTAAAAATTAACACTGTCGTCTAATTGATTAACCAAGTCTTTAGCCTGGGAAACCTCGGGTACGTCTAACGCAAAAATTAATCTATCTTCAAGTTTGATGTCTTTCATGGCTATTCCTAATTAAAAAATACTGCCACCAGAATAGCCGTTTTCATTTGCTTTTCTGATCCAATATTTTGATTGTTCAATGTCCTTATCAACGGATTTTGCTAAGGCATAAAAAATGCCTAAATTATACTGTGCTTTTGCATAATCTTGGTTGGCAGATTTTTGATACCACTCAAATGCTTTGGTTAAATCTTTATCCACGCCAATACCTAAGTCATAACTTAAGGCTAGCTCATATTGAGATTGCGCATCGCCCTGCTCAGCAAGCGCTTTAATTTGACTGTAAGTTTTTTCTATCTTCACTTAAACTATCTAGGCGAAACTTCAACCTTGATATTAAGTGTCTTACCAAACGGCTTGTTTCGAGTTGTGTAGGTAAAATTTCGACCATCATATTCATATGCAACTCGGTAATGGCTTAAGCGCTCAACGGATTCAGTACGATATTTAGTTTCACAAATCTCTTTAGTAATTACACGCCCTGTTTTAGATTTTTTCAATTCATCATCATGTGCCAAAGAAGCGCCTAATAATGCGCCTGCAACTGTCATGGCATCTTTGCCATCACCGCCACCAAATTGATTACCAACTAAACCACCTAAAATGCCACCCATAACCTCATTAGCAACAGAACCATCGCCATTTGCTTGGTAAAACTCCTTAATATAACAATCTTGATATGGTTCACGAATCGTGTGCGTTCGGTAAATTTTCTCTACAGAAGTAATTTTTGCCACATCAGTATAGTTACCTGCAACCACTGATTGAGCAGCAAATAATATTGGGATTACTAGCAGTGTTTTTAATTTCATACAACAACTCCATTTAGTTTATTTACGGTAGTATATATTCTACGCTTTTTGATGAAATTGTTCGGATGAATTCAACGACTTTATACTATATTCATGATCCAATGTGTTCTTGGTGTTGGGGCTTTAACCACACCTGGAATCAAGTTAAAGATCAAATTAAAGACCAGCTGAAAATTCAGTATGTGTTAGGCGGTTTGGCGCCCGATAGCAATGAAATTATGCCTGAAGAAATGCGTAGCTACATTCAAAAAAATTGGCAAAAAATTGAACAGACCATTCCTGGTACAAAATTTAATTACGATTTTTGGAAAAATTGCACACCAAAGCGTTCAACTTACCCTGCTTGTCGAGCAGTTATTGCCGCTAAAAACCAAGGTAAGAAATTTGAAATTCCTATAATAAGCAGCATTCAAACTGCTTACTATTTACAAGCGCAAAACCCTTCTGAATCTTCAACACTCATTAAACTCGCCACATCAATTGGATTAGATAGTCAGCAATTTACCCGAGATCTAAATTCGCCCACTACTCAAGAAAAATTGGATAGCGATATTAACCTGTCAAAATCACTTAGTGTTAATGGATTTCCATCGCTTGTCTTGGAAAGAAATGGTGTTAAAAAACTAATTAAGATTGACTATAACAATTCGGATTTTATACTTAAGCAAATATTAACTTGAATAATCCCGCCTCAGCGTTGATAATAGCAAACTTGCCTTCGTAGCTCAGCTGGATAGAGCAGCCGCCTCCTAAGCGGCAGGTCGAACGTTCGAATCGTTTCGAGGGCACCAATTTAGCCTTATGGCGCTGGATTAAAAAACCTTAAATGAATCGCCTCAATCGCCTCTTCGATCTCATTAGTCCACTCAAAATTAATGGCATTAATATTCTCAGTCAGTTGATCCATGTTAGTAGCACCAATAATGCTACTGGCACAAAACCAACGAGAATAAGTAAATGCCAACGCCAATGTTGCTGGAGTGGTGTTTAATTCGTTAGCTAAATCAGCATAAGCTCGAATGGCTGGCTCAACCGCCGGCTTCTCATAGCGCTGGGCAAAACCGTCAAATATATTAACTCGACCTCTGGATTGTGAATCGTCAACATATTTTGCACTAAGATGACCAAATGCCATCGGCGAATAAGCCAAGAGTGGCACGTTTTCACGATAACCCATTTCTCTAAGCGAGCTATCGTAAGTACGATTAATGAGGTTGTAGGCATTTTGCATACTCACGACACGAGGTAAATTTTCTCGCTCTGATGCGTTCAAGAATTGCATCAAACCCCAAGGCCACTCATTGGAAAGACCAATATTTCTAATTTTTCCTTCAGTAATTAGTTCGGATAATGCTTCTAGCGTTTCAGCAAAAGCGGTATAGTTTCGCTCTTGTTCTGGATTAAATAAATACTGGCCAAACATCGGCGTGTTGCGCTCTGGCCAATGTAGCTGATACAAATCAATATAGTCGGTTTGTAAGCGCTTAAGCGATCCTTCTACAGCATTGCGTAAGTTGGTGCGATTAAACGCATGCTCACCGCCTCTAACCCAAGGCATGCCGCGGGCACTGCCAGCAGCCTTAGTAGCTAAAACAATCTGATCGCGCGCTTGGTTTTTAACCCAATTACCAACAATAGTTTCCGTGGAATAAGCGTTGTTTTCACGCGGTGGAACCGGATACATTTCAGCAGTATCAAAAAAATTAATACCTTGATCAATTGCATAATCCAGTTGTTGATGGCCTTCTTTTTCAGTATTTTGCTGTCCAAAGGTCATGGTGCCTAAACAAATATTAGACACTTTTAAATCGCTATCGCCTAGTTGATTATATTGAATAGACATGTAATAACTCAATTAACAAAAAAAAGACGATATAGTAACACGATACACTCCTTTAAAGACACGCTCAAGGGGTAGAATATCAATTATCAAAGATAAATAAGGAGTAATACATGACTCAAAAACTCGATACAAAAGCTGTCGCACTTGCCTTTGGTATTATGTGGTCATTGGGTGTATTTTTCATATCAGTCAGTGCAATGATTACAGAAAGTTATCTGCACAATATTGTCGATTTTTTATCAACGGTTTACCTGGGATACTCACTCAGTTTTAGCGGTGTAGTAACTGGAATGGTTTGGGGATTTTTTGATGCAGCAATTGGTGGGCTTGTGTTTGCCTGGCTTTATAACAAACTGGCGAAATAACCAAGTACCTAGGTATAATTAATTGCAATATTAAATACTTGGGTTAAGTGTATGTCTGGCAACTCTTTTGGAAAATTATTTACCGTAACAACCGCAGGTGAATCTCATGGTGAGGCACTGGTCGGCATTGTTGATGGCTGCCCTCCAGGAATGGCGCTTAGCGAGGCCGATCTACAAGGTGACTTAGACCTAAGGAAACCAGGCACCTCACGCCACACCACGCAACGTCGCGAAGAAGACTTGGTTAAAATTTTATCCGGCACTTTTGAAGGTAGGACCACCGGCACACCCATTGCACTAATTATTCAAAACACGGATCAGCGCTCTAAAGACTATGGCAATATTGCTAACACTTTCCGCCCTGGTCATGCTGACTACACCTACGACCAAAAATATGGCTTTAGAGACTATCGTGGTGGTGGTCGCTCATCAGCCCGTGAAACTGCCATGCGTGTTGCAGCTGGCGGTATCGCCAAAAAATATCTCAAACAAGAGTTTGGTATTGAAATTAAAGGCTACTTAAAACAACTCGGCCCCATTGAGGCAGAAACACTAGATTGGAATGAAGTACACAATAACCCTTTCTTTTACCCTGATGCAAACAAAGTTCAAGAACTAGAAGACTACATGGATGCACTACGCAAGTCTGGCGATTCAATTGGTGCACGCGTCAATGTTGTTGCTACCAACATGCCTGTAGGCTTAGGTGAGCCAATTTTTGATCGCATTGAGGCAGACATCGCTCACGCCATGATGAGCATCAACGCCGTTAAAGGTGTGGAAATTGGTGCTGGTTTTGAGTCGGTAGTACAAAAAGGCACAGAACATCGTGACGCAATTACTAAGGGTGGCTTTAAGTCTAATCATGCAGGCGGTACACTTGGCGGTATTACTTCAGGCCAAGATCTATTAGTATCCATGGCACTAAAGCCAACTTCCAGCTTGCGCTTGCCTATTGAAAGTATTGATAAAAACGGTGATCCAATTGAAGTTATTACCAAAGGTCGCCACGATCCTTGTGTTGGCATACGCGCCACCCCAATTGCTGAAGCCATGCTTGCAATGACAATTATGGATCATGTCATGCGTCATAGGGCACAAAACACAGGGGTTAGCTCTTCAACACCTGTTGTACCAGGTACAAACCTATAACCCTTCTTTAACTGTAAACATACCCACAAGGAAAAACATGCTGTTTTCACTGATTAATAAATACGCCTCAACAAACCCTAAAAACGATATTTTATCTGGCTTAACCGTGGCCTTAGCGCTAGTACCCGAAGCGGTTGCTTTTGCTTTAATTGCTGGCGTTAACCCGTTAGTTGGCTTGTACGCCGCATTCACCATCGGTTTGGTAACCTCAATCGCAGGTGGTCGTCCAGGCATGATTTCTGGTGCAACGGGCGCTGTTGCTGTTGTGGTTGCACCATTAATTGCCATGATTGTTGAACAAGGTGGAACACTCGAGCAAGCAACAGAATATTTGTTTGCAGCGGTTATTTTGGCTGGCATATTTCAGATACTATTTGGCGTACTTAAGCTGGGTAAATTTATTCGCCTAGTGCCACACCCTGTCTTTTTAGGCTTTGTTAATGGTATTGCTTTGGTTATTTTTGCAGGACAAATCAAACAGTTTGAACTGGAAGACGGCACCTGGATTACTGGCGAACCTTTGATGATCATGCTAGCCATTGCCGCTGCAACCATGGCTGTTATTCACTTCTTGCCAAAAATTACTAAGACCGTACCCGCCATCTTAATTGCTGTTATTGCAGGCACTTTAGCGGTAATCACGCTGGGCATTGAAACACGTACTGTGGGTGATATAGCCTCTATTAAGGGTGGATTTCCACCATTCCATCTACCAAACATTGCATTTGACTTAGAAACGCTTAAAGTAATTCTGCCTTTTGCCATAACAATCGCAGCTGTTGGATTAATTGAAAGTTTACTGACTTTAAATCTAGTTGATGATTTAACTGAAACCACAGGCCAACCAAACCGTGAAAGTATTGGCCAAGGCCTTGCAAACTCAACAACCGGTCTTTTTGGCGGTATGGGCGGTTGCGCCATGGTAGGTCAAAGTATTATTAACGTTAACTCTGGTGGTCGCGGACGCTTATCAGGCATTGTTGCTTCATTGGCACTATTAGCTTTTATTGTTTATTTATCTGAATACGTTGAAATGATCCCTATTGCCGTATTGGTCGGCGTGATGATGATGGTGGTTATTGGCACCTTCCAATGGTGCACATTAAAACTGTTTGGAAAAATACCAGTGTTAGATGTGATTACAGGTATCTCGGTTGCTGTTATTACTTTATTAACCAGTGATTTGGCCTTGGCGGTTGTTATTGGTGTCATTTTGTCCGCCTTGTCTTTTGCCTGGGAGTCAGCGAGTAAAATCTACACAACCAAAGAGAACAATGAACATGGCGATAACGTCTACAAAGTTAAAGGTGTGCTGTTCTTTGCCTCAAAAGAGCATTTTCAAGAATTATTTGAACCTAGATCGGACACAGATAATGTTTATGTGGATTTCCAAGAAGCTAGAGCATTAGATCATTCTGCCATTCAAGCAATTGATAAGTTAGCAGAAAGGTATAAAAAGGTCGGAAAGACGCTACACCTGCAACACCTTAGTGCTGAATGTCGACTACTACTAAAAACTGCTAGAAACTTGGTAGAGGTTAACATTTTAGAAGATCCAAAATACCATGTTGCCGATGATAAGCTAGCTTAAAAAAATACTATAAGGCTCTTTTTAACTCTTGATTTATGAATCAATCAAGGATATATTATGCATGAGTATTTAACTGTTATCTGAGGAGAAACATGAAAGGCATACTACTAACAACACTACTTACAATAAGTAGTGCTATTTATGCACAGCCCTATCAAAGTAATTTTTTTAACAATGGTTTTGGCGGCAACGTTTGGTCGAACTTTAATCAAGAGTTTCAAAGATTTAGCAATGAAATGCGTCAAATGCAAAATGAAAATGTATTTGGCGCACAAACCAACCGTTATTTTGATGACAAAACCAATCACTACATGATTGAAATCAAGGTTGACGGGCTTGGAAAAGAAGATTTAGACATTACCACCAAAGACGGCATGATTCATATTGTTGGTAGTGTGCAAGAAATTAAAAAAACACCTAACGGCTCACACTCATCTTCAAGAAAATTTTCTCAATCGTATTCGCTACCAGTTGATGCTGATGGCGATAATGTCAATGCTGAATTTAATGATGGCGTCTTAGCGGTTTCTATCCTTAAATTAGACAAGCCTAAATCGAATAAAGTTTCTATTCAATAAGGCTACTTACCTTTTTCATCGCCCCAAAGTAATTTGTGCATTTGCACCTGTAGACGCACATTCAGCTGATCTTTAATGATCCAATCAGCTAGCTCAGCGGGGGCTATTTGCCCAAATACAGGGGAAAACAAAACACCTGCTGCAGTTGAGTATTGGTTTAATAATTTAACACTCCAGTCATAATCCTGACGTGATCCAATTACAAACTTCAGTTGATCTTTTTGAGTTAATTTGGCAATATTATCATACTTATTTTGCCCAGACTCATTAGAACTTGGCGTCTTTACATCCATCACAATCGACACATTAGGATTTACCTCAGAAATATCGATACTACCACTGGTTTCTAAAGAAACTAAACAATGTGCTTTTACTAAAGCATCCAACAATGTATGGCAATTAATTTGAGCTAATGGCTCGCCACCTGTAACGCAAACGTACTGTGTTTTATATCGCTTAACTTCTTGAATAATGGCGTTAATACTCATCAAGTTATTACCTTTGAATGCGTATTCTGTATCGCAATAACTGCAACGAAGTGGGCAGCCAGTTAAACGAATAAACACCGTAGGCAAGCCAACTTCTCGCGCTTCACCCTGAAGTGAGTAGAATATTTCAGTAATATTTAAATCGGTATTCATAAAGCAGTTTTAAATTGAGTATCCTTGAGTTGTTTAATTTGATTGCGAACATCAGCTGCTTTTTCAAATTCTAAATCACTGGCAAACTGATACATCTGTTTTTCCAGCGATTTTATTTCTTTAGCTAATTGCACGGGCGACAATTGCACAACAACCAGTTGTTCATTATCCCCACTAATTTCTTCACTGGTTAAATCTGTATCTAAAATATTAATAATCGGTTTAACCACACCGCGTGGGGTAATGTTATTGTCCAAGTTATGCTGTAATTGCTTTTCACGCCTTCTTTGCGTCTCATCAATGGCTTTTTTCATCGATTTGGTAATGCGATCCGCATATAAAATTGCCTTACCATTAACATTTCTAGCCGCTCTACCCATAGTTTGAATGAGTGATCTTTCTGAACGCAAAAAGCCTTCTTTATCCGCATCTAATATCGCCACCAAAGAAACTTCAGGAATGTCCAAGCCTTCTCTAAGTAAATTAATACCTACCAGAACATCAAACACACCCAAACGCAAGTCTCGAATAATCTCCACGCGCTCAACGGTATCAATATCAGAATGCAGATAACGAACCTTAACACCGTGTTCATTTAAATAATCACTCAATTGCTCAGACATTTTTTTAGTTAAAGTGGTGACCAGCACTCGATCACCAACAGCAACACGCCGGTTAATCTGGCTCAATAAATCATCCACTTGCGTCTCAACAGGCAAGATTTCTATCTCTGGATCAAGCAGACCTGTTGGCCGAACCACCTGCTCCGCGATGCGACTTGATACATCAAACTCATACTGGGCCGGTGTGGCTGATACCAAAATACACTGATTAATTCGATCTTCAAATTCATTGTACTTTAATGGGCGATTATCAAGTGCTGAAGGTAGGCGAAAACCAAACTCCACCAAGGTTTTTTTACGCGCTCTATCGCCGTTATACATGCCACCAATTTGACTCACTGTGACGTGTGATTCATCCAAAATAACCAATGAATTTTCTGGCAGATAATCCAACAATGTTGGTGGCGGATCACCTGGTTTACGCGAGGACAAATAGCGAGAATAGTTTTCAATTCCTGTGCAATAGCCTAATTCACGCATCATTTCAATATCCATATGCACACGTTGCGTTAGGCGCTGCTCTTCAACTAGCTTGTTTAAAGATAACAACTCATCTCGACGACCTTTAAGCTCATCTTTAATATCATCCAGCATATTTAAAATCTTAGATTTTGGTGTCACGTAGTGCGTTTGCGGATAAATAGTAATACGTTGCAAGGACTTTAATCGCTCACCGGTAAGTGGATCAAACCAATACAAACGCTCAATTTCCTCATCGAACATTTCAATGCGTAAGGCCTGCTCTTCAGAATCTGCAGGGAAAATATCAATCACCTCACCCTTGACTCTAAAATGCCCTCTTAGTAAGGTAACGTCATTACGCGTATATTGCATTTGCGACAAACGTGACAATATTTCTCGTTGATTAGAAACCTCACCAACGCTCAAATGCAGCAGCATTGACATATAACTTTCAGGATCACCCAATCCATAAATAGCAGAGACACTGGCAATAATAACAACATCGTCACGCTCTAGTAAAGACTTAGTGGCTGATAGGCGCATCTGCTCAATTTGCTCATTAATCGATGAGTCTTTTTCGATGAATGTGTCAGAGGCCGGCACATAAGCCTCAGGCTGATAATAATCATAATAGGAAACAAAATATTCCACCGCATTATGCGGAAAAAATTCTTTCATCTCAGCATACAATTGAGCGGCTAGCGTTTTATTCGGCGCCATAATCAAACTAGGTCGTTTGGTTTGTTTAATCACATTCGCCAGAGTAAATGTTTTGCCTGATCCAGTAACCCCTAGCAAGGTTTGAAACTTCTCGCCTGCATTGATACCATCAACTAAAGTTTTGATAGCACTTGGTTGATCTCCGCTTGGAGAAAATTGCGATTCTAGTTGAAATTTCTTGCCCACTGCTTGTGTTTTTTCATTAACATTAACATTCAATTTTAATCTATTTTTTTATCAATAATCATGTCAGAGTTTCTTTCGCAAAGAGTTCAAAAAGTCAAACCTTCCGCCACCCTTGCTGTTACCGCAAAAGCAAATGAATTAAAAGCCCAAGGTATCCAAATTGTACCGATGGGCTCTGGCGAGCCAGACTTCGACACACCCAAAAACATCCAGCAAGCTGGCATTGATGCAATCAATAACGGCGACACTCGATATACAGCTGTCGACGGCACACCCGTTTTAAAGCAAGCTATTATTGACAAATTTAAGCGTGAAAATAATTTAAATTACACCGATACGGAAGTTATGGTGTCATCTGGCGGTAAGCAGGTTTTTTATAACCTATGTCAAGCAGTGTTAAATGAGGGTGATGAAGTAATTATTCCTGCGCCCTACTGGGTTAGTTATCCAGATATGGTTATTTTAGGTGACGCTACACCCGTTGTGGTTGAAACTGGCCTTGAGCAAGATTTTAAAATTACACCGGCGCAACTTGAAGCCAGTATTACCAATAAAACCAAATTATTTGTTATTAATAGCCCGTCAAACCCAACAGGTGCTGTTTACAGTAAAGATGAATTAAAAGCGCTTGCCGATGTGCTAGTAAACCACCCCCAGGTACTTATTATCACTGATGATATTTATGAGCACATTCGCTGGGGTGATGAGGATTTTATTAACATCGTTATGGCCGAACCCGCCTTAAAAGATCGCACCATTATTCTTAATGGTGTTTCTAAAGGCTACGCCATGACTGGTTGGCGCATTGGCTATGCAGGCGGCCCTGAAACAATCATTAAAGCCATGAAAAAGATTCAAGGCCAATCAACTTCTAACCCGTGCTCAATCGCTCAAGCTGCAGCTTTAGAGGCTTTAAATGGTGATCAAAGTATTATTGGCACTATGGTCGATGCATTTGAAGAGCGCCATGAATTTATCGTTAATGCACTTAACGCTATTGATGGGGTTGAGTGTCCACGATCACAAGGTGCTTTCTATTCATTTCCAAGAGTAGAAGGTTTAATTAAGCGCTTGGGGTTAAAAGATGATGTTGAGCTGTCTACTTATTGTTTGGAAAAGTTAAACATCGCCCTGGTTCCGGGCTCTGCATTTGGTGCACCAGGCTATGTGCGCTTTTCATTTGCCACCAGTATGAACAATATTAAAACTGCCGTTGAGAAGCTAGCCAGCGTTTAAAGTACAAAAGACATATATTTTAATATTCAGCATCTAAAGCAACCTGCTGCAAATTCATTGACAAACAAACTGGACAACCTTCTTTGGTATATTTCTTGAGCTTTTTGGCAGCTTTAGCAATTAACCCTTCAACCCCTTTACGCTTAATATAATGTAATCCTCCCAAAAATTAACACTCAGTAAAAGTAGAATTTTCTTATAATAAAA
>JACNGB010000022.1 GCA_014384345.1 Candidatus Thioglobus pontius | reverse complement strand
CCAACAGCCATCGATATGAATGGCGCTCTCAATGAAATCACCTGGTCTAAAATTCATCAAAAAATTATTACCCTTAAAATCAGCAGCAGTAAGCCCCTCAGAAAAATCAATTGCTTTAATATTGTAGCCGTTTGTTTTTTCTAAAAATTGATTTAAGAAATAATTATTATTTTTCTTAAAAATTGGATGTGAATGAAATACAGAATACGTTATCCTTCTAATCTTTAATAGATATCTTTTTAACTTTCTCATTGTATACTCTCTTCTGAAATTATATAAATTTTTATATTTCAATAATATACACTTTCTCTAGATTAAAAATACTATTTCATATACAAGGGATAGTTAATTAATACATTAACGCCACAGTTTGAGCCTCCCCCTGGGTGTGTAAGTCTGTGTAAATATTAGAGGGATGGTGAATCTTTACTCAAATGAGAACCATTCTCATTAACTGTAAATTACCTGTTAATTAATTAGTAAATATATATTAAATAACTAATTTAAGCCATCTTTTCTCTTTTGCCATCTGGCGACACAAAATGGATTTCTATTGAATCGGGCTGCTGGTCTTCTTCAACATAAATCTCTTGTGATTTAAGCTTAGGGTATGTGTACTTGGCAACCTCTTGCCAGCATCGTATCTGCTGCTCAATAGAACTATCGCCAGACTCAGCTATACTTATTAGCTTCTCAATTGGATTAATATCTAACTTTAACAACAACTCATCAGCTGCCAATAGTGTCTTTTTGTTCTTAGTGCCCCGCTTGCGACCGCCAACCTTTGAATGTCCTGTTTGAAACATAGTGCTTAAATAGTGATTATTTAGTGAAATAACACTATAAACCCTTTATATAAAAGGCGCAAGCTAAAGGCGTCAAAAAACTCAAGGTGTAATCCCAGTGTAATCCTGAAGAAATATTGAATTTAATGAAAAAGGCTTAAAGCCTAATAGAATATGGTGGTTATAGGTGGACTTGAACCACCGACCCCAGCATTATGAATGCTGTGCTCTAACCAGCTGAGCTACATAACCAAAGAGCGTGTATTATCAAGACATTTAATGTAAATGTCAATAGTTAAAGATTAATATTGCTAAAATCAAACCCATGAACGCACCCATTAAAATTGCACTAACTGGCGGCATTGCCTGTGGCAAATCAAACGTTGCTCAGCTTTTTTCTGATCTAGACGTAGATATTATTGATCTTGATGAATTGTCACGTCTGGTGGTTGAGCCTGGCACTCAAGGCCTTAGCGAGCTGGCTAGTTATTTTGGCGAGCGCATTCTTAATACTGATAAAACCCTGAATCGCCGCGCTTTAAGAGAGATTTTGGTTAGTAGCCCAGCTAATCAAGAGAAAATTGAGGAAATTTTGCATACAAAAATATTGGAAAAAATGCAAATGGAGATCAAAAAAGTTAAAAACAAGCTGGTTATTGTCGAAATACCACTATTAGTAGAAAAAAATCTAGCTTATTTGTTTGATCGAGCCATTATTGTGCAATGTAATGCTGAAAAACAGCTAGAAAGACTCAAAAAACGCGATAATATTGATGAAAATCAGGCAAAAATGCTAATAAACTCGCAAACCAGTGCTGAAAATCGTCAAAAACTGGCTGAACAATTGCCGGTTGATGTGATTGAAAATAATTCAGAAATTTTCGACATGGCGCAAAAAGTACGAGATTTGCATCAAAAACTAATCAATTTGTAAGCGTTTAACCGAGTTTCCACCAATGAGGTGCTCGGTGATGATTTCATCAATATCTTCTTCGTCAATATATTGATACCAAACATTATCTGGATACACAACCGCCACTGGCCCGTGCTCGCATCTGCCTAGACAGCGAGATTCACTAATGCCAATTTTACCTTCGCCCATTTGTCTGGCGTCTCGACACTTGTCTTTGGCATAACGATACATTGCTTTAGCGCCAAGTTGCGAACAACAAGGCTTGCCGTCTTTGCGTTGATTATTGCAAAAGAAAATGTGGCGTGTGTAGTAATTCATTTGATTATTTTAACTCAAGGGTGTTTCTAAAAGAGTTTTTGGCGAGTATTTTTCTTTTCTGCAAGGCGGTTTCTGAAAAAGACGATTGAACATAGGTGCAACTATGAGATTGAGTCTTTTTTAGAATTTAACACAGCAGAAGAGGATAAAGACGAAGTCAAAATTGCACGTTGGTAGCAATGTTTTTTATCAACACCGGTTATTTTAGCGGCTAATTTTGCCGCTTTTGAGGTGCCCATTTCAGCAAGCAAAATGGGCAAAATTTTATCCAGCTGCTCTTCGCCGTGGACTTTACTGTCTTTATCAACTGCAGAAATTAACACCACAAACTCGCCCTTCTGATGCATTACATCTTCTTGTAGATAATTTAGTAAATTTGGGATATTGTCCGTTTTTATAGTCTCAAACGATTTGGTTAGCTCTTTAGCCAAACAGACAATACGCTCATCGCCTAGTACGGCCAATAAGTCTTGCGTACACGCCAAAATTCGTTTGGGCGATTCATAAAAAATAGCAGTTTGATCAATGTGTGCAATGGCCTGAATGGCCTTAATTCTAGCGGCTTTCTTGTTGGGTAAAAAACCAAAAAAACCAAACCTATCAGTCGCAACACCTGCCGCACTCATAGCACTAATCATTGCACTCGGCCCAGGAATGGGCGACACGTTAACACCTGCTTTTTTGGCTTCACGCACTAACACATAGCCTGGGTCGCTAATCAGTGGCGTACCAGCATCGCTAATTAGTGCAATGTTTTGGCCTTCTAAAATTGCTTCTATCACCGCTTGTGCTTTGTGAGTTTCATTGTGTTCATGAAAAGCTTTAAGTGGTGTATCGATCTCGTGATGATTAACCAGAGTTTTTGAATGGCGCGTATCCTCCGCCAAAATAACATCAACTGACTTTAGTGTATCAACCGCTCTAAACGTGATATCATCAAGATTTCCAATAGGGGTGGCAACAATATAAAGCGTTCCAGACATGTTTAGTTTTAAGCGAAAAATTGGCAATCAAGCAGAGCAACTCGCCCTCGACCATCTAATAGCGCATGGTCTTAATTTGATTGAGCAAAATTATCTAACGCGTTTTGGTGAAATAGACATCATTATGCTAGATGCGGTTGAAAAAGTGTTGGTTTTTGTTGAAGTTCGCTATCGAAAAAACACCGCCTTTGGCGCTGCTACGGATACCGTTGACCATGCTAAGCAACTAAAGATCATTCGTACGGCACAACACTATCTACAACAGCACGCTAAATTTGAAGAATATATCTGTCGGTTCGATGTTGTTGGGCTAGAATCTGATTTAAAATATCCTAAAATTACTTGGATTAAAGACGCTTTTGAGGCTTAAACAATCATGAAAAAAATCATTCTTTCCGCACTTTTATTGGCTAACACTTTTTTACTTAGCGGTTGTCTACCCGCGATTCAAAGCGCCTCAACTGTTAGCACAGCTATTACGGTTACCAATGATCGACGAACTGCAGGCGAAGTATTAGACGATAGAACAATTGCCTTCAGACTGTTCGCATGGCCATCTACAGACGTGGTGCTAGAAGATGCTCATTTGAATTTTATGGTGTATGACAAAAATGTACTTATTACTGGTGAAGCGGCCTCTGATAACTTGCGCAATTACGCAGCCAAACAGGCGCAATTACAAGACGCTAAAATTACCCAAGTATTTAACGAGATTAGCGTTGGCCCCAATAGCGGCCTACTCAGTCGCGCTAAAGATTCAGCCATTACACTTCAAGTGGAAGCCTTGTTTCACGATCAAGAAGTATTCCACCCAACCCACGTACGTGTCATGACTGAAAATCAAACCGTGTACTTAATGGGCGCTGTAACCAAACGTGAAGCCGACAAAGCTGTCAAAGTTGCTAGCAAAGCCAAAGGTGTAAAAAAAGTGGTTAAGCTGTTTAAGTATTTAAAAACACGTCCAGCTGCTGAAATTGAGCGCGATCGCCAACGCGAATTAGCTGCACAAAAAGAAGCCGAGTTAAGAAAAAAACAGGCTGCTCTTGATGCGCAAAAAGCCAAGCTCAAACAAGAACTAAAGGCTTTGGGCGGTAGCGCAGAAGGCACACCTTTTTAGTTTTGTGCTGCTCGTCTCACAGGCGAGAAAGAAAATCGGTGCTGACCGTTGATAACGCCATATTGTTTGAGCGCCTCCATGTGTACTTTAGTACCATAACCCTTATGTTTAGCAAAACCATATTGAGGATACTGCTGGTCAAGCGCTGACATTTGTCGATCACGCGTTACTTTGGCAATGATAGATGCTGCTGAAATTACCGGCTCAGTTAAATCACCCTTAACAATTGCAGTGCAGTTGTCCACCTCTGGACAACGATTGCCGTCCACCAATACTTGATCATATTTAGCATTTAAGTTTTCTACAGCACGCCTCATGGCCAGCATGGTTGCTTGCAGAATATTAATTTCATCAATCTCTTGTGGGGTTGACTCACCAACCGCCCACTGACATTGCTCGGTAATAAGCTCATAGAGCATTTCGCGTTTTTTTTCGCTGAGTTTTTTGGAATCGGTTAATTCAGGCAAATTAAAATCTGGAGGAAGAATAACCGCACCAGCAACCACCGAGCCAACTAAAGGGCCTCGGCCTGCCTCATCCACCCCAACAACAATCACTTAATAGCTTTAAAACCAATGTCACTACGATAATAAGCCGTAGGCCAATCAATCTTGTTTAGTAGTGCGTAGGCATTATCTTGTGCTTGTTTTGTGTCTTTTCCCAGTGCCGTTGCACATAAGACTCGACCGCCACTACTAAGCACATCATTGTCATTCATCTTAGTACCTGCGTGGAAAACTTTAGCTTCGTCACTGTCTTGTGGCAAGCCAATGACCTCTCCCGATGGATAAGCGTCTGGATAACCGTTGGCCGCCAACACAACGCCCATCGCTGAACGCTCGTCCCACTCGATATTCGCCTCATCAAGTTTGCCTTTGGTTGCTAATAAGCATAGTTCAGCCAGATTGGACTTTAAACGCATCATAATCGGTTGCGTTTCAGGATCACCGAATCGGCAATTGTATTCTAAAACTTTAGAATTACCTTGAGTGTCAATCATCAAGCCGGCGTATAAAAAACCGGTGTAACTATTGCCTTCTGCAGCCATACCATCAACGGTTGGTCGAATAACACTATTCATAACATTTTGGAAAATTTCATCGGTTACAATTGGCGCAGGTGAATAAGCACCCATGCCCCCGGTATTAGGGCCTTTATCACCATTATCACGCGCCTTATGGTCTTGAGACGTTACCATTGGCAAGATGTTTTTACCATCCACCATGACAATAAAACTAGCTTCTTCGCCCACTAAAAATTCTTCAATCACCACACGTGAACCCGCCTCACCAAAACGATTTCCCTCTAACATGTCATTAATCGCATCCGCCGCTTCTGTTTGCGTATTGGCAATAATAACCCCTTTTCCAGCGGCTAAGCCATCAGCTTTAATGACAATTGGCACACCTTTTTCCTCAACATATTGTAGTGCGGGAGCCACTTCGGTAAATACATCATAGTAAGCGGTTGGAATGTTATTGCGCTCAAGAAAATCCTTACAAAAAGCCTTTGAGCCTTCCAGTTGAGAAGCGGCCTCAGTTGGGCCGAAAATAGCCAAACCCTGTGCTTGAAACTGATCAACCACACCAATAACCAGTGGCGCTTCGGGGCCGACAATGGTAATATCGACTTGATTGTCTTGTGCAAATTTAATAAGCCCGTCAATATCTTCAGCGCCAACATTAACATTGGTTAGTTTCTCTTCTAACTGCGTACCTGCATTGCCTGGCGCAACGAATACTTCTTTTACTTCATCAAATTTGGCACATTGCCAAGCAAGTGCATGTTCACGACCGCCAGCACCAATAACTAAAACTTTCATATTTTTTCCTATACGTATTCTTCGATAAATTCTCTAAATTTCTTATGCGACATAATTTGCGTACCATCGCAATTAAATGACATAGAAATGGTCGAGTTAAATAAATTAATAACGGCTGAGCGCAGATAATAGCCTTCTAGGTTTCTTAAGGCTGGAATATTCTCGATGATATATCTCAGCTCATTTTCGTCCGTTAGCTGCTTCATAATTTGATTGCGATCATGAAAGGCTGTTTGCCATTCGTCTGACAAGTAATCAAACGCCGAATCATGCTCCAACATTTGATAGTAGCGCTTAATCAAAGCTTCTTTTTCGTCCAGAGCAATCATGCCAAAGTGATGAAATACATAGTCTGGCTCTAACAGGTCTTGCGCCAAATGAATTTCAACATTAAAGGGGTCAAACACAGAGGAAGTTTTAATTTCACCATTGTTAAGGCCAATAACAATACGAAAAACGCCCGTAGACAACAGCAAAAACAAAATCACTTCTAGCAAATCATCAATATTTTTATCAACAATATTGTGCGTGCGCTCTCGATTATAAACGCTATCTTTTAGGCTTTCGTCACCCTTAACGCTGCGCATTAGGTTTTCGTCAAACCCGTAGCCAACCAAGGCGCTTTTTTTCTTCTTTCCTGTGTTCATGTGACAAATTATAGATTAAACAAATAATCGTTTGGGTTTAATACCGCCATCTTCATCGCTCTCGCCAATACCCAAAAACTGCTTGTTATTATCAAACAGCTTAACCACTGTAAACTGGCAAGGATCGCTTACAATCACCGATTTTCCATGTTGAATGTCGATGGCTTGCTGTTCGCCAAGATAAATGCTTTCAATGTTTGGCAGCATATCTTCAGTGGCAAATATTTTCTCGTCCAACAATTGATAATCATCAGTAGCCAAGCCTTCCAACTCTGAGAATTTAATCGTTTGGGCAATATCAATATGGGTAAAGCCAGTGCGCCTAAGTTCAATCACATGCGCACCACAACCTAGTTTGTCGCCGATATCTTGTATTAAGCTACGGATATAAGTACCCTTAGAGCAGCTAACCTCAAGGGTAACAACCCCCTGTTCATAACTAATAAAGTCAATGTTGTGAATGGTGATTGGGCGTGGCGGTCGCTCAACATCAACACCTTGTCTGGCAAGCTTATACAAAGGCTGTCCGTCTTTTTTGAGTGCCGAATACATAGGCGGCACTTGCAATATATCGCCTTGAAAACTCATGACTGCGTCGATAATTTCAGCTTCGTCTAAATGCTCAAAGGCTTGTGTTTTAACAATTTCGCCTTCAGAGTCAAGTGTGTCTGTCATCTCGCCTAGTTTGCCACGCACAAAATAACGTTTGTCATCGTCTAGTAAAAATTGTGCCACCTTAGTTGCCTGGCCCAAACAAATTGGCAGTATGCCGCTAGCCAACGGATCCAAACTGCCAGTATGTCCGGCTTTCTTGGCAAAGAAAAGTCGCTTTACTTGTTGCAGGGCAGCGTTTGAGCTTAGGCCAGTGTCTTTATCTAAAAGCACAATGCCATTAATTTCTCTGCCTTTAGGATTGCGCCGTGACATGGCTACGAGTTATAGTTTAGATAATAAATCATCAATCCTGGCACCGGTATTAGGTGCAGGATCAAAAATAAATCTCAAGGCTGGTGTATGACGCAAATCAATGGTTTTGGATAGTCTTGTACGGAAAAACCCTGCTGCTTTTTTAAGCAAAATATCAACCTCTGCCTTATCTTCTGTTGCCACTGTGTAATAAACCTTAGCCGCACTTAGATCGCGACTCGTTAACACGTCAGTAACAACAACGCCACTGAGGCGTGGATCTTTAGTTTCATTTTTTAACAAGGTAGTCAATTCACGACGAACAAGCTCGTTAATACGTTCAATACGAAATGAGTCTTGTTGTGCTGGCATGAATGCTTAAAGTGTACGCGCCGTTTCAACACGCTCAAATACTTCGATCTGATCGCCCGGCTGAACATCGTTATAACCAGCAACACCGATACCACATTCTGTACCTGATTTAACCTCTTTAACATCGTCTTTAAAGCGTCTTAATGATTCTAACTCACCTTCATAAACTACTACACTATCACGCAAGACACGAATTGGTGAGTCTTTTCTAACCACACCTTCTTCAACCATACAGCCTGCAATATCGCCCAATTTCTGTGAACGGAACACGTCCTTAACCTGAGCAATACCAATAATATTTTCACTGAGTGCTGGACTTAACAAGCCACTCATGATCGCCTTCACATCATCAATTAGGTTATAGATAATTGAGTAATACTCAATGCGCACGCCTTCGCTATCAGCTGTCTTACGTGCCACCGCATCAGCACGCACATTAAAGCCTAAAACCAGCGCTTCTGAGGTTGCCGCCAAGGTAATGTCGGTACTATTAATACCGCCCACACCACTTGATACCACCTTAACCCTAACCTCATCGGTAGATAATTCTTCTAATGCCTCAACCAACGCTTGCGCTGATCCACGAACATCTGATTTAAGCAATACATTAACCGTTGACACATCACCTTCTTCCATCTTCTGTAAGAAGTTATCCATCTTAGAGGCTTGTTGTCTTTGCAATTCAGCTTCACGTTCCTTAGCTTTTCTAAAGTCAGCCACTTCACGTGCTTTACGCTCACTTTCTACCACCAATACTTCGTCACCAGAATTTGGCACACCTGATAAACCTAGCACCTCTACCGGGGTAGATGGGCCAGCTTCTTTAAGTACTTTGCCTTGGTCGTTAACAATTTGCTTAACCTTACCGTATTCTAAACCGGCAATCATAATATCGCTTTTTTTCAAGGTGCCTGACTGCACTAGAATTGTGGTCACCTTGCCACGGCCTTTTTCTAAACGGGCTTCTAACACGATACCGTTTGCCGGTCCTTTAGCAACTGCAGAAAACTCTAATACTTCTGCGGTTAGGGTAATGGCCTCAAGTAGTGCATCAATACCTTCACCCGTGTGGGCCGATACTGGCACCATCATCACATCACCACCCCAATCCTCGGAGATGACGTCATGCGTAGAAAGCACCTGCTTAATCTTGTCAAGATCTGCACCTTCTTTATCAATTTTGTTAATAGCAACAATCATCGGCACACCCGCTTGTTGGGCGTGCTTAATTGATTCGATGGTTTGTGGCATCACGCCGTCATCAGCTGCAACCACTAAAATAATAATATCGGTCGCATTGGCGCCGCGTGAACGCATCTTTGAAAATGCTGCGTGTCCCGGAGTATCAATAAAGGTAATTTTGCCGTTATCAGTATTAACTTGGTATGAACCAATATGCTGAGTAATGCCACCTGCTTCACCATCAGCAACCTTGGCTTTTCGAATGTAATCAAGCAACGATGTTTTACCGTGATCAACATGACCCATGATGGTTACTACCGGCGGTCTAAGACTTTCATCACCAGCTGGCTTTGATTTTTCAACTAATGTATCTTCAACCGTTTCTTCGGCTCTAGCAACACCTTTATGGCCCATTTCTTCAACTACTAGCAAAGCGGTGTCTTGATCAATCACATCATTTAGCGTTACCATTACACCCATGCCCATTAGCACTTTTAATACTTCACCGGCCTTGGTGGTCATTTTTTGCGCTAACTCACTAACCTTGATTGTCTCTGGCACGGCCACTTCATGAACCACTTTTTCAACCGGCTTTTGAAAGCCGTGTTGTGCTTGTTCATCTTGAGTCTTTTGACTTAGACGAGTTCTGTCTTTCTTCTTCAGCTTTCGGTTTGGATTGTGTTTGGCTACATGCAACTGTCTACGCCCTGCATTACCACTTGGTGCAGCGGTATTACGCATACGCTTTGGCTTTTTCTCTTCTGCAGATTTTTCTTCTTTTGATTGTGCCGCTTTGACCTCTTCAGTTTTCTTACTTTCTTCCTGCTCTTGTTTTGCCGCTGCTTGTTGGCCTTTTAAGGCTTCAGCTTGTTCTTTTTGCAATCGAATCATTTCCAAGCGCTTGGCATCTTGAGCCAATAGTTTTTCATCAGCTTCACGTCCTACTTCAAGTGCCGCTTGCGCTGCAAGGGCTGCTTCATTAACAACAGGCTCACTTGCTTCAACAGGCGCTTGCTTAACACGCTTTTTCTTAACTTGAACCTTAACGCCACCACCGGTATTACTGGTTATTTTACTACTAGGCTTGCGCGAAACAGACATGCTTGATTTACTCGATGAGCGCTTGGATAGGCTGCCCATAAGGATTTTTCTTTCCTCACCAGAAATACTAGAATCTGCTTTTTTACCCTCAATGCCAGCCGATGCAAGAATTGTAATCACCTCATCGGGTGTTTTTTTCAGTAATTTGGATAATGTTTCAACCGTATGTGCCATAATGCTTGCCTATTTTTTTGTTGTGATTAAGAGTGTCTTATTGTTAAGTGCAACTAATTAATCAAACCATCCTTCGTTTTCTCTTGCGGTCATAATAATGCTTGAGGCTTTTTCTTTATCCATTACCTGGATTTCTAACAGTTCATCAATAGATAATTCTGCTAAATCGTCAACTGTAGTGATTTCGGCTTCAATCAGAGCGTCTGCTAAATCTTCATCAACACCTTCAACCGTTGTTAGCGCTTCAGACGCATCTGCATCACCTAATGCTTGTACTAACTGTGCGTCAGCTGCACGTTCCTGCAGTTCTTCCACCATAGTAGCGTCAAATTCTTCAATATTTTCTAGTGTATCAGCATCCGCATCAGCAATGTCGCCAACTGATTCGAAACCCTCTTCCAATAATACGCCAGCAACCTCACTATCAACACCTAACTTGTCAGCCAGCTTGTCGCTAGCTTTTTGAGTTTCTTCCGCTTGTTTTTCGTCTGCATCAGCAGTTGACATAACATTCAGCTTCCAGCCAGTTAAACGTGCAGCCAGTTTAATGTTTTGACCGCCACGACCAATGGCTAGCGCCAATTGGTCTTCTTCAACCGCAATATCCATTGAATTGCGATCTTCATCTACCACAATTGAACTAACCTCTGCAGGTGCCATGGCGTTAATAGCAAATTGAGCTGGATCTTCATCCCATAAAACAATATCAACACGCTCGCCGTTTAGCTCATTCGATACTGCTTGTACACGTGCACCACGCATACCAATACATGAGCCAATTGGATCTAGGCGCTTATCTTTTGCTCTAACCGCTAACTTTGAACGCAGGCCTGGATCCCTTGAGCCACCCATAATTTCAATCACACCTTCAGAAATTTCTGGCACTTCCATTTCGAATAGGGCGATCATCATTTCTGGCGCCGTACGTGAAAGATAAATTTGTGCACCACGTACTGATGATTTAACTTCTTTAATATAAGCCCTTAAACGATCATTCTTACGCACCGATTCGTTTGGAATTAAATCAAACTTAGAAATCATGCCGTCAACGCCGCCCATGTCAACATAAACATTGCCACGATCAACACGTTTAACGGTTACCATAATTACCTCGCCCACACGCTTAGTGTAGTCTTCAACAATTACCTCTCTTTCTGCTTCACGCACTTTTTGGATAATAACCTGCTTAACCACTTGCGCAGCGATACGACCAAACGCCTCTGTTTCAATCGGCTCACGAACAAAGTCATCAATTGCAACGCCGTTCGCATCTTTTTCATAGATGTGTAATTCAGGGTCAAAAGCTGTACCATCATCATCAACAAAATTTTCTTTATCGTCAATTACCATCCACTGTCTAAAGGTATGAAATTCACCCGTTTTACGGTCAATTTCAACATGTGCGTCAATTTCTTTACGTTTTTTTGTTGCAACCGCCAAAGCCTCTTCTAATGATTCAAACACATCTTCCTTTGAGATATTTTTCTCATTGGAAATAGCCTCAACCATCAAAAATAATTCTTTACCGTCCATGTTTTTCTCCTAAAAATCAGCGACCAAGTTCGCTTTTTCAATCATGTCAATGTCCAGTGTCACTGGACCTAATTCTGTTACTAACTCGATGGTGTTGTTTAATTCACTAACACTACCAATCGAGCCTTTAAATTTACGTTGGCCGTCAATAGGTCTAACCATACGTAGATTAATGTCAAAGCCTAAAAAGCGCTGATAATGACCAATATGAAACAATGGTCTTTCAACACCCGGCGAAGATACCTCTAAATTATATTGCCCAGCAATTGGATCTTCTACATCAAAAATAGCACTTAACTGATGAGAAACCTTCTCACAGTCTTCAATACCTATGCCGTTTTCCGTATCAATAAAAACACGCAAAATACTGTGCTTGCCGCTGGCAATGTATTCTATGCCCACCAGCTCGTAACCCATATCTTCTAAGGTTGGGTTAACTAATTCAGTAATTTTTTCTGTTATTTTTGCCATTCAACTCATCTTTTTATGCATAACAAAAACCCCCTAAAAAGGGGGTCTTTGCTTGCTTTCTTAACCATAAAGATTAAAAAAGACTTAATTTGGTAGCGGGGACAGGATTTGAACCTATGACCTTCGGGTTATGAGCCCGACGAGCTACCGAACTGCTCCACCCCGCACTAAAGTGGCGAGATGATACGCTGTTATTGTTCGTTTGTCTAGTCTATTTTATTTTCTTGGCCAATTTACAAACGAGACTGGTTGACGCCGCTCACGCCGTGTACGGTTATTTCATAGCCTTGGGACAACAAATGTTTAACATAGAGTCGGTTGTAGGTAAAGAAAAAAACGATATTGGCCAATCCTAAAGTTAGCACACATAGTGGCAACATAAGCATAACTGATTTCCAATCACGCCTATAAATAGCCGGACAAAAAAACAAGCACAAAGACGTCCAAGAAAAGCCAACAGGGGCAATTCTAGTTTCTTTGGTTTTTGGGTGCTCTAATGTTAAGGTTGTGTAAGCCAAATTTTCTTTCTCCTCACCGTTGATTTTACACATTTTTTTTAAGATTATCAGGCACTTAAGTCCCTAATCCAAATATAGAAATTGCTAAAATAGTGTTACTCCTTACCCCATATGCGTTTGTAAAAAATATTAGCCCCACCCATAGGTTCGGCGGCTATTTTTTGTAAATGCATATGGGGTAAAGGGTGGCGCTAGGTTGGTGATTTCTATTTTTTGGATTTGGGAAATCAAGCAATAACAAACCACGCAAGGATAATCTATAATAATCAACATGAAGCCAATCAAAATTGCCGTCTTGATGGATGACATTAAAGACATCAAGCCCTATAAAGACTCTTCCCTAGCTATGATGCTCGAAGCAAGTCGTCGCCATTGGGACATATACACCTTTGACTCGAATGATTTGTTTGCTCAATCAGACCAGGTATTAGTAACTTGTGCCAAAACACAGGTGTTTGATAACGCGGAACATTGGTACGAAAAAGCGCCTGAGCTCACTATGAACTTGGCAGATTTTGATGTAATCCTGATGCGCAAAGACCCGCCCTTTGACATGAATTACATCTATGCCACTTATTTTTTAGAGCAGGCTGAAAACAAGGGTGTGCTGGTAGTCAATAAACCTCAGTCTTTACGTGACGCCAACGAAAAACTATTTGCTTTAAACTTTCCAAACTGTTTAGCCAGCACGTTGGTGAGTAGCAATCAGGATCAATTACACCAATTTATCAATGAACAGGGCGTCGGCGTTGTTAAGCCGCTTGACGGCATGGGTGGCAAGGATATTTTTAAACTTGCCAGGGGTGATAGCAACATTAACGAAGTGCTTGAATGCTTAACCAAGCAAGGCACTACGCCAATTATGGCACAAGAATTTTTGCCTGAAATTGCTCAAGGAGACAAACGCATCCTGCTAATTAATGGTAATCCAATTGATTATGCTTTGGCGCGCATGCCTGCTAAAGGAAGCTTTAAAGGAAATCTGGCAGCAGGTGCTACCGGCGTTGGCCAGCCTTTATTAGATCGAGATCGCTACTTATGTGAACAAATCGCACCAACGCTTAAAGCCAAAGGCTTAATGTTCGTAGGCTTAGATGTTATTGGTGATTATATTACTGAAATCAATGTCACTAGTCCAACTTGCATTCGTGAACTTGATGAACAGTTCGGGCTGAATATTGCCGGCACTTTATTTGATGAAATTGAACAAGCGCTTAATTAGCAAACAGATAACGCATTAACGCAACGCCTGTACCCGCTGCTAATAACGACAAGACAACATTCAGCAAGATATTAATACTTGCTTGGCCATAATGCCCCAAACTAATCATCTCTACCGACTCCCAAGACAAAGTTGACATGGTGGTCAATGATCCCGTCAGGCCGATCAATAATAACAATCGGTACGCTTCATGCAAGGCGGCTTTTTCCAATACAATCACCACCAATATGCCCGCCAAAAACGATCCTAAGATATTAGCACTAAGTGTGCCGTATGGGAAGTTAGAGCCAAATAACGACTGCATGAACAAGGTCAAATAATAACGCACACTGGCGCCGATAGTGGCACCAACACCAATGGCTAAAATGGTGGGTAGTACAGTCATAAATCTCCTCGTATTTGTTCAAGTTTTTGCTTAATTTTAATCTCCAAACCTCGGTCTGTTGGTTGATAATAATTTTGCTCACCCAGTGTCTCAGGGAAGTAAGTTTGTCCGTGGCTAATGCCGTCCAACTCATCATGAGCATAGCGATAATCTTGTCCATAGCCTAGCTCGTTCATCAACCCCGTAGGCGCATTACACAAATGCTTTGGCACAGGCAGTTCGCTGGTTTGCCGCGCCATACTCATAGCCTGATTAAACGCCAAATAAGTGGCATTAGACTTTGGTGCAACCGCACAATAAATCGCCGCCTGCGCAATGGCTCGATTACCCTCTTTGTCGCCCACTCGCTCATACACATTCCAGGCATTTAACGTAATTTCTAGCGCTCTTGGATCGGCATTGCCGATGTCTTCAGAAGCAATTGCCAGCAATCTTCTGGCAATGGTTTTTGGATCACAGCCACCCACCAACATTCGCGCCATCCAGTATAACGCACCGTCTGGGCTTGAGCCGCGAACCGACTTATGAAACGCTGAGAGTTGTTGATAAAAAATATCGCCACCCTTGTCAAAACTTGCCACCGAATCTTGCAAAAAGGTTGTGATGCTTTTCTCGTCTAGTTGGGCCAAACCCGCCTGATTAATTTTTTCCACAATATTAATCAGGCGACGCGCATCGCCATGACTACTGGCAATAATTTTTTGTTGTGACGATATGTCTAGCTTAAGTTGCAAATGCGTCAAACAACGCTGCAGAATTTGCCCCAGTCCCGCTTCATCAAGCGCCTCTAATACATAAACACTCAAACGCGACAGTAGTGCCCTATTAAGTTCAAATGACGGATTTTCAGTGGTAGCCCCTATCAAGGTAATTAAGCCAGATTCAATATGTGGCAAAAAGGCATCCTGTTGGGCCTTATTAAACCGATGAATTTCATCAACAAACAACACTGTAGACTGGCCAATGGCTTGGTATTTTTTGGCGTTTTCAACCACATTTCGCAACTCTTTTACACCATCTAATACCGCACTCAATTGAACAAAATACCCCTCAACCTGAGTGCAAATAATGCGTGCCAAGGTGGTTTTTCCCACGCCAGACGGCCCCCATAAAATCATCGAATGCAGTTGCTTATTGTTAATTGCCTGTTTGAGTGGGTGGGTGTCATTCAGCAAATGACTTTGCGAAAAGAACTCACTTAAGTTATCGGGTCTCAGGGTTTCAGCTAATGGAATCATAAGCCCAATTTTATTATATTTTCTGCATAACTGCTGTCATCTGCTGGCTTCAAAATTAACACTACCTTAAGCTTAAGCGTTTCAGCCAGTTGTTGCGCCTTAACACTACCCATAGCCATCATTGCTGTTGCATAGGCATCTGCTAATAAGTTACTTGGATGAATAACACTGACTGAGAACAAGTCGCTGTTCACGGGTAGACCTGTATGCGGATCAAGAATATGTGCATATTGCTCACCCTCCCAGACAAAATATTGTCGGTAATTGCCTGAGGTAGCAATTGATTCATTCATTAAATCAATTGCAATTGGCGCTTGACTTGCTGGTGTTTCAATGCCAATTGTCCACTGGCCCTTAACCTTAACCTCGCCACCAATCTCAATCATATACCGCTCAACTTGCTGCTGATTAAGCAGGCGAGCAATCTCATCCACCGCATACCCTTTGGCAATTGCTGAAAGATTTAATTTAATGTCTGCCTGTTTAGTCAGCTGATCAGCTTCTAGTGAAGCTTTACTAATCGAAGTGTTTTCAAGTGCTCTTAAAACCCTATTTCGACTAGGCTTTTGCGAAACTTTTGTTGGGCCAAATCCCCAGATGTCAATTAAGCTGCCCAATGCAGGATCAAAGAAACCTTGCGTTTGGGTGCTCACCTGAATGGATTCGGACAGAACTTTTAATAATTCAGCAGATAGTCGCACTGGCTGACCTATAGGGTGTTGGTTAACTTTTGATAACTCTGAGTGCTGATCCCAACTTGAAAAAATTTGGTTAATTTGCTTAAGGCGCTGGTCAATTAAACTCTGGTCAACCTTACCCTGGGTTTTGATGGTGTAGCTGGTGCCCATCGTTTTACCAGTAATTTGTTCAACTGATTGCGTTTTCAGACAGCCACTTAGACCGAAAAAGAGAAGGATGATTAACAACTTAGGCATTATAATTTTGTCATGTTTCGATTGATTATTTGCTTACTCTTTTCTAGCTGGTCTTATGCCAATGATACCCTAGCGCATAAAACTCTGCCCGAGGCTCAAAGTTTTGAAGATTTTCTGCAAGATATCCGCCATCAGGCGAGTTCGCAAGGCGTATCTGCTGCCACTTTGGATTTAACCTTATCCGGCCTCACACCGAACCCAACAGTCATTAAATTTGACCAAACACAGGCAGAATTTAGCCAAAATTTTTGGAAATATCTAGGCTCTAGAGTCAGCGACTATCGTTTAAAAAACGGCGCCGAAAAACTTAAACAACATCAAAAAGTTCTACAAAAAAACTACCAAAAATACGGCGTTCCGCCTCATATCATTGTTGCCTTTTGGGGTCTGGAAACTAACTTTGGCACCTATACGGGTGGCCTAAGCTTGGTACGCTCCTTAGCCACACTGAGCTACGATCAACGACGTAGCGCGTTTTTCACCCAACAATTACTTACTTTATTAGACCTGATTGATTCAGGCAAAATTCCAGCTAATGCTAAAGGCTCTTGGGCTGGCGCAATGGGCAACGTTCAGTTTATGCCAACCAATGTTAAAGCCTATGGTGTGGATGCTGATCAAGATGGCGAAATCGGCCTATGGGATAACACTCAAGACATCTTTGCCAGTGCAGCAAATTTTTTAGAAAAAATCGGCTGGCACCGAGGCGAACGCTGGGGTCGTGAAGTTAGCATCCCAAGCGTCTTTGACTATCAATTAGCTAATTTAAAAACCAAAAAAACCGTTAATGAGTGGGCAAATCTTGGCGTAAAAACCGCCGACGGTCACAGCTTGCCAAACTCTAATATGAGCGCCTCGTTACTATTGCCCATGGGCTACAACGGCCCTGCATTTTTAGTGTATCGAAATTTTCGCGCTATTTTACGCTGGAACAATTCTATTTTGTATGCGCTCTCAGTTGGTCATTTGTCCGATCGCCTTGCAGGCACGAGTCAACTATACGCCACACCAATTAAAGAGCCTTCTCTGAGTCGTGACAATATCAAAGCGATTCAAACCCAGCTCAATACTCTCGGCTTTGATACCGGTGAGCCCGATGGCATTTCAGGGCCAAAAACACGCAACGCAACTCGACACTATCAACGCGCAAATAACCTACCTATTGATGGCTATGTGGGCTACCAACTATTGCAACAACTACCATGACCATTGACACTTACCTAGGTTTTGACGTTGGCACTAAACGCACCGGTGTTGCTATTGCTAATAGTCTAACGCTGCAAGCAAATGGCCTTGAACTGGTGACACACCATAAAAATGGCGCCACTAATTGGGACGGATTTGACGTTATTATCACTCAACATCCAGCCAGTTTATTTGTTGTCGGGGTTCCTTATGACCAAGATGGTAAAGAGCAAGAAATGACTTTTATCACCAAATCATTTGCCCGAAAACTCAGTGAACGTTATCAAGTTGAAACCGTCTTGGTTGATGAGTATTTATCATCCAATGAGGCCAAAAAACAACTAAAATATAATCATCATCACAAAAACGCAAAACGCGGTGATGTGGATAAGCGCTCTGCAGCGCTTATATTGCAAACTTGGCTGGGAGATTCATGAAAAAAGACCTGATTAGCAACCACGCACAGCTAGACAATTCTGGCAAGTTGGTCCATTTATTAGGCCTTGAAGATTTACCCAAATCTCACTTACTTGACATTCTCGATAGAGCTGACAGTTTACTAGACAGCCAAGGCAATTTGAAAAAATCAAAAGCTCTAGATGATATGTCAGTAGCCAATTTGTTTTTTGAGCCCTCAACCCGAACTAGAAATACGTTTGAAATCGCTGCGATGCGCAGTAGTGCTAACGTAATTAACGTTGATTTAGCCAACTCCGCTTTAAAGAAAAATGAAGCGCTAATGGACACCATGCATACACTTAAAGCTATGCAAATAGATATGTTTGTGATTCGTCATAAACAGTCTGGCTTGCCTCATCATGTGGCCCAGCATCTAGAGGGTGTCTCTATCCTGAATGCTGGTGACGGCACCAACGCACACCCAACACAAGCGCTATTAGACATGTTGAGCATTCGCCAACATAAGCCAGATTTTGAAAACCTGTCAGTGGCCATTGTCGGCGATATCACTCACTCACGAGTTGCCCATTCAGATATCCAAGCACTTAAAACACTCGGCACCACCGACATTCGCCTTATTGCGCCAGAAGGCTTACAGCATGACGCTGAGCGCTGCAACAGCGTTAAATGTTTTTCTGATATTGATAGCGGTCTTAATGGTTGTGATGTGATTATGGTGTTGCGCCTACAAAAAGAACGCATGCTAGAAGCTGATATTCCCAATGAGCAAGAATACTTTGACAATTACGGCTTAACCACTGAACGATTAGCCTTGGCCAATAAAGATGCACTTGTTATGCATCCTGGGCCAATTAACCGCGGCGTGGAAATTGACTCTGCTGTTGCTGATGGCGCCCAGTCCGTTATACTTCAACAAGTCACCAATGGTATTGCAATACGCATGGCAGTGATGCAAATTTTAGCAAAAAATCATGAATAACCCACTAGACTACGACGATCTAAAATCCACATTACACGTACTGAATACCGACGATACTATTTCTAGCGCTCATGGCATTTTGTGTGGTTTTGCCTGTGTAAAACCTGAGCTAACGCTGGATGATTGGCTAAATGAAGTTTTAGTTAGTATCGATCTTAACAATCTAAATGAAAAATCTGCCCATGAAGCTTTGGCGCAAATTTTTAATGAAACCTTGTCACAACTCAACGATGCAACCCTGGATTTTCAACTGCTGATGGCTGATGAAGATGCCAGATTAGGCGAGCAAGCCAACACCCTGATTGAATGGTGCCAAGGCTATCTGGTTGGCCTAGGTTTGCAAAAAATATCCACCACCGATGAAGATGCACTTGAGATGATTAAAGATATTTCTGAAATATCAAACCTTGATGCTGATGTGGTTGACAGCGAACAAAATGCTCAGGATTTGTTTGAAATAATCGAGTTTGTGCGCATGGGCGTACTGCTCATTCAAGAAACTTTACAGCCATCTAAGCAAGACTATATCAGCCCAGAAACACTGCACTAGCCGTTTAAACGCAGCTATAGCCTGCGCTTAAACACTTTAAGCGCTGATAATATAACAATA
Source organism: Candidatus Thioglobus pontius (assembly GCA_014384345.1). Classification (GTDB taxonomy): domain Bacteria; phylum Pseudomonadota; class Gammaproteobacteria; order PS1; family Pseudothioglobaceae; genus Thioglobus_A; species Thioglobus_A pontius. Next base: position 7,102 of record JACNGB010000022.1, on the reverse strand, counting down.
TCATAAAATTATGCCCTAGTGATAGTGTTGCAAAGCTGTTGCAAGTGTATATCATGGCACACCCATAAGGGGATTAAATCTTGAGGAGGAGGTAGCCGCCTAACTAAACTTGAGGAGAATAAAAAAAACGACTACCTAATAGAAAATCATTAAATAAATCTCGGGGGAGAGAAATAATGATCTTCTAAGTATTATTATACCATAATATTAGAAAAATGTAATATAGTTTTCATTTTTTTAATAAAAAAAGGACTAACACAAGCAAAATGATAAAAAGATTTTCCCCAGCATACTACGTGCCTCACGTTGCGCTCTTTATCGCTCTATTCGCTTTAATTGGTAGTGCTTCTGCCTTTAATCATAAAACTGAAGTAATCAAAGCTGACGTTACCAACATTGAACCCATTTACATGAACTACTCATTGCAGAAGGTCAGCACGCCATGTGCTTCAGGTGTGCGCGGCTGCTGGGAAATTAGTTATCAAAAAAAAGCCGCCAAAGTATTAAAAGGCTATCGAGTCAAGCTTAGCTATAAAAATAACACCTTTACAGCAAGAATGCAAAATAAGCCCGCTGATGACTATCTAAACATTCGAGTTAAAAGTGATTTGCTAGTTATTCCTAGCACAGTTGCGATTAATGCAGCAGTCGTTTATTAAGTCTTAACGATCTAAGCTGGCAAATTGCTGTGGCAATTTAGGCGTTGGCACAAATACAGACTCCACAACAAAATCATAACCCTTGTTACCGTAGTTATAAAACGCAGAATTTGCCTGTTGTGCTTGCTTGCTTGCTTGTTGCTCAAACATGGCCAATGGGTTAAACACGCCGTAAGGTGCAGATGTTTGCGCTGAAGCGTTAGCTGTAGCAACAAGTGTTATCAATGCAAGCGTGTTTAAAATTAGTTTCATCATGTTTGTGTTAGTTAATTAGTGTGCCGACACCTTATCTCTTGAGGAGAGAATAATTCTTGGGGGAGAGTGCCGACATGTGAACTATTATATCATGCTTTTCTAATATGTCAACATTATTATATAATTATTTTCTAATATAAATAACAAGCCTATCAAATAAAACCATAAAATAGTATTTTCTACACAAAAATAACACTATAATAGCACCGCTCAATATGCAAGTCGCACACTATACTGCGCTTCGTATTGAGACCAAACATTATGTGGGGGATAATGTTTTAAAACCTCCTGAGGAGAGAAGTCAATAAAGGCGCCAATATGGCGCCTTTATTGTTTTTTATAGATTAAATTGTCGCCCAATCAACTTACGATCCTTGTAGGCGCATGACATGCGCATATAAAACGAAAAATTTATAATAATCGAATAAATCGATTAATTAACAGACAATAAAAAAGCACACCAAAAGGTGTGCTTTTTAAAATATGGTGGCCGCACCTAGAATTGAACTAGGGACACAGGGATTTTCAATCCCTTGCTCTACCAACTGAGCTATGCGGCCGTAAAAGTCAGAATTATACCAACAAATTCTATACGTGAGCTAAAAACTATTCGCCTAAAAATCTCTCTGCGTCTAGGGCAGCCATACAGCCCGAGCCTGCTGAGGTAATTGCCTGACGATAAATATGGTCAGCCACATCACCCGCTGCAAACACACCCTCCACTGAGGTTTGAGTGGCGTTGCCTTCTCGGCCACTATTAACCTTAAGATAGCCATAGTCCATATCAAGGTGCCCTTTAAAAATATCTGTATTTGGCTTATGGCCAATAGCAATAAACACTCCGTGCACATCAATCTCTTTGGTGTCACCATCGTTACTCTTTAAGCGTAAGCCGGTAACACCCATGTTATCGCCCAACACCTCATCTAGGTTGTGATTAAATTCAATAGTGATGTTGCCCGTTTTAGCCTTCTCAACCAGCTGATCAGACAAAATCTTTTCACTAGAAAACTTATCACCACGATGAACAATGGTTACGTGGTCTGCAATATTTGACAAGAATAGCGCCTCTTCCACGGCTGTATTACCGCCGCCAACAACCGCCACTTTTTGGCCACGATAGAAAAATCCATCACAAGTGGCGCAAGCAGAAACACCCTTGCCTTTAAATGCTTCTTCTGACTCTAAGCCTAGGTAGCGCGCTGAAGCGCCTGTGGCAATAATAACAGCGTCAGCTGTGTAAGTAGTTGAACCACCGTTCAAGGTAAATGGACGTTTTGAAAAGTCCACCTCGGTAATGTAATCATTAATAATTTCAGTATTAAAGCGCTCAGCGTGTTTTTTCATGCGCGCCATTAAATCAGGGCCTTGCACACCGGCATCGTCACCTGGCCAATTATCTACTTCAGTAGTAGTCATCAATTGGCCGCCTTGCTCCATGCCACTCACCATAACGGGGCTAAGGTTTGCACGCGCTGCATAAACAGCTGCTGAATAGCCTGCTGGGCCGGAGCCCACAATCAATACCTTACAATGTTTATTTTCACTCATTTCTACCTCAATCCTTTATACTTATACACAGACCAAAATCGGTCATTTTTATTTCAACTATTATAAAGCAAGCGCAAATCCCCTTGAAAAAAAATACCTCGCCAAAAGCTAAAAAAAACCTAAACAAACCGCGCACTAAAGCTAGTAGCGAAATTTTATTCATTGCATTGGCTGCTGCCGGACTGGTTTATTTAGCTGCACTAATCACCCACTCTGTGCATGAAAACCCTTGGTCAGGCGATGTGGCACTTGATAGCTCAGTAACTAATATAGCTGGCATATTTGGCGCCTATTTAAGCGACATATCTCTATCCATTTTAGGCCTAAGCACTTACATTATTCCTTTGGCGTTGATATGGCTAGGCTGGCGCATCCATAAAAATGCAACGCGTGATCGCTCACCCAAAATTGTTGTCATGGTTCGCAGCATTGCGCTACTAATCTTAATCGCCTTTAGTAGTGCCTTTTTTGCTCAAAATTTAACCAGTATCGGTTCAGCCGGTGGCTATTTGGGTATTAGCATGCATGAGTATTTTGGCGTGTTATTTGGTAGCGCTTCAGTGGTTATTTATCTTGGCATCATGATGATTAGCTTTAGCATTGCAACCACCGCTTCTTGGGTGGCTATCTTTTCATCAACTGGCAGCTGGTTAGGTGGATTTTTTGCCAAACTGAAAGAAAATCGCGCCCAGGCCAAACTCAAAAAACAAGAAAAACTAACCATTACACCCAAGCCTAAAGCGCCAAAACCTAGTGTGGTTGCAAAAGTAAAGGCTGCCAAAGTTAAAACAACCAAAAAAATAAACAAACCCGCTTCATCAAACCTATTTAACACGGGCGCCGTAGCTGGCTTGCCAAGCCTTGACTTACTTGATGAGCCTATTGTAAACACTAGCGGTTTTTCTGAACAAGTGCTTGAAGACATGTCGCGTCAAGTTGAAGAAAAACTTAAAGATTTTGGCTTTGACGTTAGCATTACTACCGTCACGCCGGGGCCAGTGGTAACCCAGTTTGAATTGTCTTTAGCGCCAGGCGTCAAGGTTTCTCAAATTATCAACCTAAACAAGGACTTGGCACGGGCACTATTGGTTGAAAGTGTGCGCATTGTTGATGTGATTCCTGGCAAGCCTGTTATTGGTCTAGAAATTCCAAATGAGGTTCGTGAGCTAATCAGCTTAAAAGAAGTATTGGCTTCACAAGAGTTTGCTAAATCTAGCTCAACATTGACCATGGGACTAGGCAAGGATATTAATGGCAATCCGGTGATTGCCAATTTGGCCAAAATGCCGCACTTGTTAGTTGCTGGTGCTACAGGCATGGGTAAGTCGGTTGGTCTAAACGCCATGATTCTGAGTGTGCTTTACAAGGCCAAGCCTGAAGAAGTGCGCATTATCATGATCGATCCAAAGATTGTTGAGCTGGCCATTTATGCAGATATTCCGCATCTACTAACGCCAGTGGTTACCGACATGAATGAAGCGGCATCAGCATTATGGTGGTGTGTGAATGAAATGGAACGTCGCTATTCATTATTGGCCAAGTTTGGCGTGCGTAACATTGATGGCTTTAATGACAAACTGAAAAAAGCCAAAGAAAAAGGCGAGCCACTACTCGATCCAACCTTTAATAAAAACACCGCTGAAGAGGGTGAACAGGCGCCAGAACTTGAAACATTGCCACTGATTATGTTGGTGATTGATGAGTACGCTGATATGCTTGGCGCGCTGGCACAAGAAGATCGTGCCAAAGCTAAACGTGTTGAAGCACTGATTGTTCGTTTAGCGCAAAAGGCGCGTGCAGCGGGCATTCATATTATTATCGCCACCCAGCGCCCAAGTGTTGATGTTATTACTGGCCTGATCAAATCCAACGTACCAACACGTATTGCCTTTAAGGTCTCCTCTAAGGTTGACTCACGCACCATCTTAGATCAGGGTGGCGCTGAACAGCTGCTTGGCATGGGCGATATGCTCTACATGAGCCCTGGCATGTCGCATCTAACACGTGTGCATGGCGCCTTTGTTGATGACGATGAAATTCTACGTGTGGTGAATTTCTTAAAAGAAAATTCTGAAACCAATTATTTGGACGGTATTTTAAATGCCCATAGTGAGTCGCAAGATTCACATGAGTCAACCGGTGGCGCCAAATCAACCGCTACTGGCGAAATGGACCCGCTTTATGATGAAGCAGTACAGATAGTCACTTCATCAAGAAGGGCGTCTATTTCTAGCTTACAGCGCCGTATGCGTATTGGCTATAATCGCGCCGCACGTATTATTGAGGATATGGAAGCAGCAGGTGTTGTTAGCACTATGAATAGCGCGGGCAATCGTCAAGTGCTTGCACCAGAACCAATCAATAATGACGGTTAAATTATTGGCCATTTTGGCCATTTGTACTTCAAGTTTTGCAAATGCTAATAACGAGTTTCGTGATTTTTTTAATGCGGTTAACACACTAAGCTCTAATTTTAATCAGCAAACCCTCGATGAGTCCGGCCAGATCATTGCCAACACATCCGGTTATTTAAAATTTAAGCGCCCTGCGCAGTTTGTTTGGCAAACACGTCAGCCAATTGAGCAAACCTTAGTGCTTAATAATAATGAACTATGGCTGGTTGACCAAGAATTGGAACAAGCCAGCATGCGCAACTTGGATGAACTCAATAACACCCCGCTATATTGGCTAATCAACCGACCTGAAACCCTTAAAACACTGCCGACATTCAAACAAGAAACCCATGGCATTCGCTGGTATCAGGCGCAAAATGCCAATCAGCTTAGTTTTGGTTTTAAAGATCAACAGCTGGCCGCCATTCAACTAACCAACTCGCTTAATCAAACTGTTTTGGTTAATTTTGATGAATTGGTGGTTAATCCGGCCATTGATGCAAGCGCATTCGAACTGTCAATAGGCCCGGATTTTGATGTGATTAAACCATTTTCAAGAATAAAATGAATAATTAGTGAGTATGAGAATGGGTGCTAGATTGTTGAGTTTATTTTTTGAAAATGGTGTTAGATCGTTTTAGAAAATTGTGTTTTGCTGCTGGCCAAATACGCATCAAACACCATGCAAATATTACGAATCAGCAGTTTTCCCTTTTCTTGAACTTTGATCGAATGCGCATCTAAAACCAACAGCCCGTCGGTGTGCATTTCAGCCAATTCAACCAAGGCGTTTGCAAAATACTCGCTAAAGTTAATATCAAAGGCCTGCTCCACCTTGGCAAAATTTAACTCAAAATGACAAATCAAATCCATAATTACCGCCCGCCTGATTTTGTCATCGTTGTTAATCAGCTGACCTTTAATCACTGGCAGCTCACCCGCTTCAATGCGCTGATAATACTGTTCAATGTTTTTTTCATTTTGTGAAAAGCTGTCACCCACTTGGCCAATAGAGCTTAAGCCCAAACCAACAATGTCACAGTCTGCATGTGTCGCATAGCCTTGGAAATTTCGATACAAATGCCCTTCTCGCTGAGCAATAGCTAGCGGATCTTCTGGCAACGAGAAATGGTCCATACCAATATACACATAACCCTGTGCCAACAAGAAATTCATAGAATATTGGAAAATGGCTAATTTTTCATCTGCACTGGGCAGGGCCAACACATCAATGCGGCGTTGTGGCTTAAATAACTCTGGCAGGTGCGCATAATTAAACAAAGAAATTCGATCAGGTCTTAATTCGCCAACCTGCTTTAGAGTGGTTTTGAATGTCTCAACAGATTGTTTTGGCAAACCGTAAATCAAATCAATGCTCACCGACTCAAAGCCGTGCGCTCTAGCGCTATCAATCACCGACTTGGTTTGCTCAAAACTTTGAATACGATTAACAGCTTTTTGTACATCCTCATTAAAATCTTGCACCCCTAAACTAATGCGATTAAAACGTGCTTTGGCCAATGCCTTGATTGTGTCTTCGTCAACGCCGCGCGGATCAATTTCAATTGAGTATTCGCCCTCATCTGCAAAATTAAAAGCGCTTTGCAGTTTTTCACTCAGACGCATGATTTGCTCATTTGATAAAAAAGTGGGCGTACCACCGCCAAAATGCATCTGCTCAACTTGGCGCGAATGATCAAACAAAGCACCCTGTTGATCAATTTCTTTAAATAATGCAGCTAAATACGGCTCTGCCTTGGTTTTATCTTTGGTGACCACCTTGTTGCAACCGCAATAAAAACACACCGTATCACAAAACGGAATGTGGCAATATAACGAAATTGGCCCTTGACGCTCGTTGCTCAAGGCTACTTGCGATTCATAATCCGTTTGAGTAAAGGCTGAAAAGTTGTTCGCTGTTGGATAGGAGGTGTACCTTGGCCCAGAACGATCATATTTTTTAATTAATGCTAAATCAAATAAACTCATGACTGTTATTATACTGACAAAAAAATCCCTGCAAGCATGCAGGGATCGGGAAATAGGGTGGGGTTAACTTGGTCAACCCCGGGGGAGAGTTTTCAATTATAACGGTTTACTAATGTTTGCCCTTGATCCAGATCAAGATTTATAATAATAAGATACCGCTCAAATTAAAATATTGTTTAAGAAGCGGCCTATTAAATTATGGGTCAAGACAACTTAAGCATGAATAAAAACCTGTTAAAGTACCGTCATGACAAT
>JACNGB010000029.1:12740-27101 GCA_014384345.1 Candidatus Thioglobus pontius | reverse complement strand
TAGTTTTGTATAGTTCTCTTAACTAAAAAAAAGACTTTACTTTGTCAAACATAATTAAAGGGTACCATCCCTATTTATCTCTATTTATCCACCTATTTATTTAAAAAATGGAGATTTTGAATTTGCATCAATTATCTGTGCACTCCATATGAGCGCCTTACGCTTTAACCAGTCTACATCTTTCATAGATTCAAATAAGGTAACAATATTCATAGTCAATATCCTGCCCTTTAATAGTAAAAAGATGAATGCATTTGCTCTTTTATCAGACTCTAGGTGTCCATTAATATTTACACTTTCTTCGTAAACATTTATAAAGCCTATAGCTCTGTCATTTTCCAAAAATACTCCCATCGAACTTTTCATTGGTGTTAACCCTGTTTGTGTAGTGTTTTTATACTTCTCTTTAGTGCGATCTAAAAAAACTGAAAAGTCATTCTTACTAAAAGTGTTGCTTTCAGTTCCTGCAGGTACGGCAAACACAATATGTTTACTTAAGAGCGGTCGACTATTTTTGTCTACGAAAAAGGCAAGATGTTTTTCTTGTCCTGGAGTCAATTCATCCAAAAGACCTAGAAACTGTTTATTAGTATTAACATTCATAATCATACTATTAAAACTATCTAGCTCAGGAATAGCTATCTTCTGATGACCAATAGATATAACTGTTTCTTCGGCATAAGAAACACTCATAAATAAAGCGGATAACGCCAATATAGTCACCTTAATTTTTATACTTTTCATAGATTATTCATTACTTACGCCAACTCAATTTCTTGCCACAATCATAACAAAATTAAGGCGACACAATGCTTAATTTTCGGTCACTAAAAATTTCCGAAATTTTATAAATGGGAAATTTTAAGTGTTCTCGAATGTTTTTAGACGTTCGGGTGTGCCGATATCTTGCCAAAGGCCATTGTAATGCTCACCACTCAGTTGGTTGTTGGCGATAGCTGCTTTAAGTAGGGGGTAGAGCGGTAGTTTTTGTTCGATTTCTAAATGCGATTTAAATAAATCTGGATGGTAAATACCAATGCCAGAGAATGTATAAGATTGGCCATGAATATTAGTGATTTGATGACCATTAGTTAGTGAAAAGTCCCCATTTGGATTATGCGGCGGGTTATCAATGAGTAGCAAATGTGCAAGTGAACCGATAGGCAGAGTGAGCTTAGATAAGTCATAATCACAAATAACATCAGAATTGATGACTATAAACGGATCTTTGCCCAATAAAGATAGGGCTTTAATAATGCCGCCAGCGGTTTCTAAAGCGCCTTCAGGCTCATTGCTGTAAGTAATATTAACATCAAATGTTGAGCCGTCACCCAAGTGTGTTTGAATTTGTTCACCTAGATAGGCAGTGTTAATCACAATATCGGTGATGTTGGCTTTTTTAAGTGCGTTTATTGAATGCTCAATAAGCGCAATATCTTTAACTTTAATTAGTGGTTTTGGGGTGTTTTTGGTTAACGGCATCATGCGCTCACCAAGACCTGCTGCCAGAATCATTGCTTTCATAAAATATCCTTTAAAAATTTAAATTCAGGATACTTATCTGCCATTTGCAATACGTATTTTTCAACTAAAGGAATATCATTTAAGTACTGATTTTTGCCATCTCTGATTGAAAGTCGTTTAAAAATACCTAGTACTTTTAAATGACGCTGCAAGCCCATTAAATCAAATTGTTTTTCAAATTCGTCAAGATTAATGGCGAGCTTGGCTTGTTTGTGAAAATAGGCAAGCAAGGCTTGCACCTCGGATGATTCAAGTTCAACATAAGCGTCTTTAAGCAGTGAGACCAAATCATAGCTATTTGAGCCGATAACCGCATCTTGAAAGTCAATAACAGAGATTTCATTATTCGTAATCATGAGGTTTCTGCAGTGATAATCTCGATGAACAAACACCTGAGGTGAATTAAGTGAATTTTGAATGAGTTGATCGAATAATTGAGATAATTGATTCAATGAACTTTGATTAAGCTCTTTTGGCAAATACCAGTCAATCAGTAGCTTTAGTTCGGCTCGAAGTAAGGTTTCGTCGTACAAATCAAAAGAAAGCGCTTGAGTATTAATTGCTTGAATTTTAATTAGCTCATCAATGGCACGTTTGTACAATGCTAGCTTATTGTTAGCGTTAAGTGCTTGTGAAAAAGTGGTACTGCCCAAATCTTCAATGAGCAAGAATCCTTGTTGTAAATCTTTATCAATGATTTTTGGCGCATGAATGTTGTTGTCTCTTAATAGTTCAGCAATTTCTACAAAGCGTTTGGAGTTTTCTTTTTCGGGTGGCGCATCCATGGCGATAAACGAAAGATTGCTTCTCTCAATACGAAAATAACGACGGAAACTGGCATCATCACTCGCTCTAGATAAAGTAAAGCTAGCATCATCAAAAAATGTTTCTAGCCAATCTTCTAGTTGATCTAGTCTTGGATCATGCATTTTTCAAACTCTGATAGTAATCATAAACGTTTGACCAATGTGTGCCAATTTTTCCTTGATTAATAGGTTGGCTATCAACTTGTGTAATAGGCATAACTTCGCGTGTTGAGCTGGATATCCACACCTCATCAGCACTGAGTAGTTCATCTAAAGTTGGGGCTGTTTCTTGGATTGGCAGCTGGCAAGCTATTGCACTTTCTAGAACTAAATCGCGCGTAATACCAGATAGTATGTTTGGACCGGTTGGATGGGTGAATAGTGTGTTGTTTTTAACAATAAAGACATTGGAAGTGGCACCTTCAGTAATGGATTGGTCGCGATGAAGAATTACCTCTTCAACTTGGTTTTGCTTTGCCTGCTGTGAATACATAATATTGGCCAATAGCGAAGTGGCTTTAATATCACAGCGTTGCCAGCGAAAATCAGCTTGTGTTATGGCGCTAAAACCTTGATTTAGCTCGTGTTTAGATTTTGGTGTTAATGGGTTTAATTCAACAAATACGGTTGCTGTGAGTGATTCAAAACTATGCTTTCTTTGCGTGTCTGCACCGCGCGTAATTTGCAAGTAAAGCGATTGATTGGGCGCTAAATCATGCGTTAATAATTGACTAAAGATATCCTGCCACTGTTGGTTAGTATGGGGGTTTTTTATCCCAATAGCATCAAGACTATTTTGCAGGCGTTGAAGGTGCTCTTGCAGGCGAAAAATACTACCTTTGTAAACCGGAATTACTTCGTAAACTCCGTCACCAAATAAAAAGCCTCTGTCCATAACGGAAATAGAGGCTTGATTTTTAGCTAAAAATTCGCCATTTAGATAGACCATTAAAGCCCAACTTTCTCCAACATGCGTGAGAAAAATCCTGCCTGTTCAGCGTCTTCTAAAGCAACTAGTGGAATTTTAGCCATGGTTTTTCCTTCAAACTGAATTAACAGATGACCCACTTGGTCACCTTTGTTAATAGGTGCAGAAAGATTGCTATTAAGTTGAATAGCTTGATCGGATAATTTATATTGACCGCGTGCTAAGGTGATATTGGTGTCGCCAGTGGTGCCAACTTTTAGTGTGTCTTTGGTGGCACTTGAAATAGGCACCTCTTTAGCGATGCCTTTTAAGTTTTGAGTTTCAAAAAAACGAAAGCCATAATCGAGAATTTTTTGCGTTTGTGCGGTTCTGGCTTCAACACCAGTTGAGCCAAGTACCACCGAAATAAGGCGCATGCCAACACGCTGAGCACTGGCTGTTAGGTTGTAGCCAGCTTTTTTAGTAAAGCCAGTTTTAAGCCCGTCAACCGTATGGTCGCTCCACAATAGCTTGTTACGATTGCGTTGCTTGATGCCGTGATAAGTAAATTCTTTTTCTGCATACCACGGGTAGAACTCTGGAAAATCACGAATGGTAGCTGCCGCTAAAATAGCCATATCGGCGGCAGTTGTGTGTTGGTCAGCATGTGGCAGACCAGAGGCATTTTCAAAGCGAGAATTTTTCATGCCAAGCTCACGTGCATACTCGTTCATGTAAGTGGCAAAGGTGCCTTCGGTGCCTGCAATGTGCTCAGCTAAAGCAACCGCAGAATCATTACCTGATTGAATAATCATGCCTTTAAGTAAGATTTCTAACTTGATGTTTTTACCTACTTCAACAAAACTTTTAGAACCGCCTGTTTTCCAAGCTTTCTTACTGATACGAACTTCGTCTTCTAGGCTTGCGCGCCCATCATTAATCAGTTGAAAAACCACGTAGGCAGTCATTAATTTGGTTAGACTGGCCGGCGCTCGTTTTTCGTGAGCATTGTTGCTTGCCAGAGTTTTGCCAGAATTGTAATCAAGTACTGTGTAAGCAGCTGCATTAATGTCAGGGGCTTTTGGAGTGATAAAAATAGCAGCTTGAGTGTTAAGCGCAAGGGTTGCAAGGGAGGTGATTAAGAGTTTTGATACCGATGAAAAATGCATAATAGTTACGGGTTTTGTTGATTGAATTGTTGCTTGATTTTCTCAGATAATTGTACAGCGGTCATTGCATATCTGTTGTCATGATTATAACGGGTTAGTACGTAAAAATTCCAAAAAGTCAGCCAGGTTTCGAAATGATTATCTTGCCTAAGTTTAATAAAGGAAAGTTTGGTGTTTGGATGAATGTCACTGTCAATAGCAAAGCCTTTGTTGCGCCAATACGTTGCATTTTTCTTGGGCTTGTTGGTGCTGTATTTTGCATAGCTTGACTGATTACTATTTAGTGTAATCGGGCGAGCATAAGGGCCAAAATCATGCCATTGATGTTTGTCGAAATAGTTGGCAATTGAGCCAATGGCGTCTGCTGAGCTATTAAATAAGTCTACCTTTTTGTCGCCATCATAATCAATGGCGTAGTGGCGATAAGAGCTGGAAATAAATTGTGCAAAACCCAGTGCGCCTGCATAAGATCCTTTTATAGATAGGGGTGGCAGGCTGTTTTCACGCGATAATAACAAAAATTGTTCTAATTCTTTTTGATAGAATTTTTTGCGACGATGATTACCAAATGATAGTCGTGCTAGGGTTTCTAATGTGGCATGCGTGCCTTTATTCTTGCCATAATTAGTTTCAATACCCAAGATGGCCACAATGATTTCTTGAGGTACATGAAATTGTTGTTCGGCACGATCTAGAGTAGTTTTGTTATTTTGCCAAAATTTAACTCCTTGGTTAATTCGAGCATCGGTAATGAATAAGTTGCGATACTTGTGCCACGACATGGATTTGGCTTTAGCTTTTTGTTTAATTGGTTTGGGTTTTTTCTCAGCAACGATTAAGTTCACTTTGGAGAAGATAAAGTTCAGTTCAGTTTTATCAAACTGATGAGTGCTGACCATTTTGTTAATAAAGTCATGCGTTGTTTGAAAGTTTGTTGCAGGCAATGATTTGGCTGATAAAGCACTTGAAAATACCAATAATAAAAATAGAATATAAGGCATTACTGCTGCAAGTATCTTGGGGTTTTGTGTTTGCGAATAGACATAATGATGCCAAAGCTAGCCATGAGCGTAATGAGCGATGAACCACCATAACTAACCAATGGTAACGGCACACCAACTACTGGCAGTAAGCCAGTTACCATGCCAATATTGACAAAAATATAAGTAAAAAACGTTAAGGTTAGGCTGGCGCCCAATAATTTAGAAAAATTGTCCTCTGATTGAAATGAGATGACAAATGCTCGATAAATAATTAATCCATACAAAACAAACAAAAACAATACGCCAATAAAGCCCAATTCTTCAGCCACAACGGCAAAGATAAAGTCAGTTGCATGTTCGGGCAAAAAGTTAAGTTGAGATTGTGAGCCTTGTTCAAAGCCTTTGCCGAAAATACCACCTGAGCCAATAGCAATCTTTGATTGAAGGATGTGATAGCCTGATCCAAGAGGATCGGAGCTTGGATCAATCAAGGTTAAAATGCGTTTTTTTTGATAGGCCATTAATAAATAGTTCCAGGCGACATACCCACTACCTGCTATTAGTGAGCTAATTAGCCCAATATTAAGCCAATTATTAGCCAGGATTTGAATGCGAATGCCGGAAAAAAATAGTACATAAACACCTGAAGCGCCAATTAGCAAGGATGTACCAAGGTCAGGTTGTCGGGCGATTAATAGCACAATAACAGCGATTGAAACAATAGATAAAAAAATTGGTAGGGGTTTTGGTGGCAAGGTTCTTTCACTTAAAATTGAGGCAATGGCAATTGGTACAATAACTTTCATAATTTCTGAGGGTTGAAAGCGTATAAAACCAAGATCTAGCCAACGTTGAGCACCACCACTGCTAGCGCCAAAAAACAAAACCAAGGTGAGTAAAAAAATACCGAATAACATTAAAAAAGGTGAAAATCGCCTAAGCATATAGGGTGGTATTTGTGCAATGACCAGCATTGTGCCAATGGCCAGTGCAAAATGAAAAATTTGTTTATAGAGTGTGGATATTGAGCCTGCTGAAGCGGAATATAAAACCACCAATCCAAAGCTACTTAACGCCATAATGAGTAAAAATAATGGCGTATCCATTTTAAAATAATGCCAGTAGTGGCGTAATTGAGCAATGCTAAATAACTTCACAATAATAATAAGCCAGCATTTCTAGCATCTGAGAGTAGTAAGTTGAAGCTTCGACAGGCAGAGTCACTATTCATGCTTTCACTGCCAATGTTCATTTGCTGAATAGCTACTTGTTGTTGGCCAGTTAAAAATTTCGGCAATTGCCCCGTACCAATGATGAGCAAATCAATCTCATCGTGAGTGATTAAAGGAAAAAGCGATTGTTTATTAATATCAGCAATGCGGTTAAATTCAATCTCTGCGGCAAAATTTTTAGAGATAAAGCACGGAATTTTTAACTGTTGATGAGACAGTTGAATGGTGTTGTCTTTAAAAGAAATAACACTGTTTTTATTGTTGTCTTGTTGACTAAATTCCACTAAAAAAGTAAGGTTTGTTTGCTGATTATTCAGCCATTATAACAACAGTCTGCGTGTAAAATTATTGTCTTTATTACATTCGAGACGTATTGTGAGCGATTCTAATTCTACTGACATTTATGATGCAGATTTATCAAGCGGCATTACTGCCTTTGATACTAAAAACTTTACCATGGCTTATCAGCTCTTAGCGCCGTTAGCAGCGCAAGGTAACGCTGAAAGTCAGTGGCGTCTTGGCATGATGCAAATGAACGGTTTAGGCATGGTAGAAAACCAACCATTAGGGCTTGAAAACTTTAGATTGGCGGCTGGTCAGGGCCACGTCTTTGCACATCATATGATTGGCGTTGCCTATATGACAGGCGAAGGAATCGACAAGGATATTGATAAAGCCATTGAGTGGTTTGAAAAAGCGGCCGAGTTTGGTATTCCAGGCCCTATGTATACTTTAGGTATGCTGTATGAAGATGGTAAAGAGGTTGAGCAAGATTTAGAAAAAGCACAGCTTTGGTATGACAAGGCAGCAGAAGTTAATACACCATGAAGTCAAGATTCGCCCCATCGCCAACAGGTTACTTGCACATAGGTGGCGCTAGAACTGCGCTCTTTGCTTGGGCTTGGACCAAGAAGCAACAAGGTCAATTTGTACTTCGCATTGAAGATACAGATCGTGAGCGCTCAACACAAGCTTCGGTTGATGCAATATTAGACGGCATGAGCTGGTTAGGGCTTGCGCATGACGAAGGGCCTTTTTATCAAACTGATCGTTTTGATCGTTATAAAGAGATTATTAAACAGCTGCTTGATGATGACAAAGCTTATTATTGTGAGTGTTCAAAAGAACGCCTGCAAACATTACGCGATGAGTTGACTGAAAAAGGCGAAAAAGCTAAATATGATGGCTGTTGTCGAGATAAAAAATTAACTTCTGGCGTGGTTCGATTTAAAAATCCATTAACAGGATTAGTGGTTTTTGATGATGCGGTTAAAGGTCAAATATCGATTAACAATCAAGAATTAGATGATTTGATTATTGCTCGTAGTGATGGCACGCCAACTTACAATTTAACCGTTGTGGTGGATGATCATGATATGGAAATTGACACTGTTATTCGCGGTGATGACCATATTAACAACACGCCTAGACAAATCAACTTATATCAAGCGCTAGGCTGGGAGCTGCCTAAATTTGCACATTTGCCAATGATCTTGGGTAGTGATGGTGCTAGGTTGTCAAAACGTCATGGTGCGGTGAGTGTTATGGCTTATCGTGATGAAGGGTTTTTGCCTGAAGCATTGCTTAATTATTTAGTGCGCCTGGGTTGGTCGCATGGTGATCAAGAGATATTTTCGCTAGATGAAATTGTTAGCTTATTTGAGTTGAAAAACATCAATAAAGCGCCTGCTAGCTTCAATCAAGAAAAGCTTATTTGGCTAAATCAGGAGTATATTAAATCAGCTAGCGTTGAGTATTTAATTGAGCAGTTGTCTTGGCACCTTGATCATCAAGGGGTTGATTCTTCAACGGGGCCCGAGCTTAATGTGGTTGTGAAGCACTTGCAAGAGCGCTCAAAAACGCTGGTGGAGATGGTTGATGGCATGAAAATGTTTTATCAAGACTTTACTGAATTTGATGAAAAATTAGCCAAAAAACAATTTAAAGACAGTGAGTCAATTGCACTGCTAATGAGTAAATTGAGCGCTTTAAATGATTGGACTGCAAGCGCTATTAAGGATCAAATCAAACAGGTGTGCGATGAGCTTGATATTGGATTTGGCAAAATTGGCCAGCCATTTCGCTTAGCTTTAAGTGGTAATGGTAATGCGGGCAATATTGACATTGTTGCGCAACTCGTTGGTCAAAAGCGCACGCTAAGTCGTTTGCAAATGGCACTAGATTATATTAACAATTAACATTAAATTGGTTATCATCTAGCATATGCAATTAGATGATTACAAAACTCGCTATCAGACGCTTCAGCAATCTTTAGAAACAGGGTTTTTAAATTCAACCAGTGCAGTTGAAGGCTTTGTACTTGCTAGAGCCAATGGTGTTGATGAATTATTAAGAGATATTTGGCAAGGTTTTGATATGTCTTCATCTATCTCTTTGGTTGCAGTAGGGGGGTATGGTCGTGGTGAGCTGCATCTATACTCTGATATTGATTTACTTATCCTAATTCCGGATGATTCACACCAATTGCATCAAGAGTCAATCGCTCAATTTCTAACATTTTTGTGGGATGTTGGGCTCGAAGTAGGTCACGCCACTAGAGATATTAAGGATTGCACACGCGTTATTGATGACCTTAGCATTGTGACCAATATGCTTGAGTCTCGTTTGATTATCGGCCCTGAAGAGAATTTTGAGCAAATGAAAGATGTTGTTAAGTTTAGCAGTTGGTCTTCTCAATCATTTTTTGTTGAAAAACAGAAAGAACAGAAAAATAGATATGATAATTTTTCTAACACAGCTTATAACCTTGAGCCAAATATCAAAGAAAGCCCTGGTGGATTGCGTGACATTCAAACGGTTGCCTGGGTTGCTAAGTGGTATTTTGATGTAAACACATTGTATGATTTGGTTAAAGCTAAATATTTGAGTAATGATGAATATGAGTTATTAAAAACCTCGCAATTGTTTTTGTGGCGCGTAAGGTTTGCGCTGCATGTCGTTGCATCGCGACGTGAAGATCGACTAGCTTTTCAATATCAAAAACAAGTGGCTGGCATTTTGGGCTATGCCGATGGTGACTCTATGGCTGTTGAAAGCTTTATGAAAGATTATTATCAGACGGTCACCAAGGTTACGCGTTTGAATGATATTTTGTTGCAGTTATTGGAAGATAAAATCCTTAATACGCAGTATTTAAATAGCCAGTTTAGAATCTCATATGGCTATATTCACGCTAACCACGATCAAGTGTTTATTCAAAATCCAACGGCCTTTATTGAGATTTTTTTGTTAATTGCTAAACACAATTATGTACGAGGAATTAGCGCTGGAACCCTGCGACAAATTCAAGACAACATTAATTTAGTTGATCAAAATTATCATAAAAAGCGTCATAATAATCGACTGTTTATTGAGCTATTGCAACAAGATCAAGGTATTAACAAGGCTCTAAAGTTGATGAACAGATACGGCGTATTGGCGCATTATATTCCTGCTTTTGGCAAGATTATTGGATTGATGCAATATGATTTATTTCATGCGTTTACGGTTGATCAGCACACCTTGTTTGTGGTGCGCAATTTAAGACGTTTTTTTGTGAGTGAATTTGCACACGAATTTAGCTTATGTAGCGAAGTGGCAGAAACCATTAAAAAGCCAGAATTACTCTTATTGGCAGGATTGTTTCATGATATCGCTAAAGGTAGAGGGGGTGATCATGCCCAACTAGGTATGCAAGATGCCAAGAAGTTTTGTGAAAGTCATCAGTTAAATATCGACGATACGCAATTAGTGGTTGATTTGGTTGGAAAGCATTTGTTGATGTCAACTGTGGCACAAAAACAAGATATTGATGATCCTGTTGTTATCAAGAACTTTTCAGAATCACTAGGCTCGATTAAATTATTAGAGTATTTATATTTGTTAACGGTGGCTGACATACGTGCCACCAGAGATGATCTTTGGAATGATTGGAAAGATTCATTGCTTAGAAAATTATTCCATCAAACCAAACTTTATTTAGCGCAGGACACTCGTGAGTTGTTAAGTAATGACCAACGTGCGCTTAATAATAAACAATTAGTAATTAAAGCTTGTATTAATCAAGGCTTTGATATGCAACTGGTTGAATTGGTGCTGGAGAGTTTACCTAAGGAATATTATTTGCGTTACGAATTGGACGATATATTGTGGCATTTGTCATTGCAATTTAATCAAGACTCTAAGCAAATTATTATCAGCTCGAAGATTTCAGAAAGCAACGTGGTCGATATATTTGTTTTGTGTAAAGATTTCAAAGGTTTGTTTTTTAACTTAGTGAGTATTGTTGAAAAAATGGGGTTGGATATTGTTGACGCTAAAATTTTAACTACCAAAGACAAAAGGGCTTACAACACCGTGAGTATCTTGCAAGATAACAATCTAGATGGGCTTGATTTGCATCAGCTGATTAAGGATGAGTTAAGCAGGCCAGAAGAGAATGTCTCTAAGCCGAGACAACGATTTTCGCATCAATATTTTGAGCATAAAACTCAAATTAAAATGAGTGAGAATAAAAAATGGCATTTGTCGAAATTAGAGATTGATACACTTGATCGGGTAGGGGTTTTGTCAAATATTGCCTATGTATTTTATAGGCTTGATATTTCAATTGTTAATGCGCGCGTATCAACCGTGGGTGAGCGTGTTGAGGATGTTTTTTATATTCACAATATACAAGGGGATCCATTGACTAGTGACCAACAGTCGATCTTAGAAAAAGCCTTAATAGAAAGATTGTAAAAACTCTGACAGCGTGTTAAATAATGATATAATTTAAAATCACAGCAGTTCTGCTGTTTCTTTTTCATTTCAAAGTATTATTTAAAAAAACCTATGAACGATAAAATTTTAGCAGTTACAGATGATAGTTTCGAAGCAGACGTCATTAATTCTTCACAGCCTGTTTTGGTTGATTTTTGGGCCGAGTGGTGTGGCCCTTGTAAGGCACTAGCGCCAGTATTAGATGAAATCGCCGATGAGTATGATGGCAAGGTGACTATCGCTAAGGTTAACGTTGATGAAAATGATCAAACACCACCAAAATACGGTATTCGCGGTATTCCAACCATGTTATTGGTTAAAGATGGTGCAGTTGCAGCAACTAAAATGGGTGCTTTGTCAAAAGCAGAATTAAGCGCATTTATTGATACCAACATTTAACTATTAAACAATACAAACGACTTTGTTAGTCGTTTGACAAACAACACTTTGCAACTTAATGCAAATTCACTTGGCAAATTCTTGTCAATCAAACCGGACATTCCATGAAACTATCTGAGTTAAAAAAATCATCCCCTGAGGAGTTACTAGAACTTGCGCAATCTTTAGGTGCAGAGAATATTTCTCGAGCCAAGAAACAAACCCTTATCTTTATTATTCTTAAGGCTAAAGCGGCCAATAATGAAGAAGTGGTGGGTGATGGTGTACTTGATGTGTTGCAAGATGGCTATGGATTTTTAAGATCAAGTGACGATTCTTACACCTCAGGTGCGGATGATATTTACATCTCCCCGAATCAAATTAGACGCTTTAATTTATCCGCGGGAGATTTGGTTTCTGGAAAGATTAGAGCGCCTAAAAAAGGTGAAAAATATTTTGCCCTGGTTCAAGTATCTGAAGTTAATGGTGAAAATCCAGAAAATGTGAGAAATCGAGTGCCATTTGCATCACTGACACCTATTCACCCTAATCAACGTCTTAATCTAGAAATTGGTAATGGTGGTACAGAGGATATTACCGCTCGAGTTATTGATTTGGTTGCACCTTTTGGCAAGGGTCAGAGAGGATTGTTGGTTGCGCCACCTAAGGCTGGTAAAACCATGATCATGCAAAATATTGCCGCTTCTATTTCGCGTAATCATCCAGAGTGTGAGCTGATTGTATTGTTAATTGATGAGCGACCTGAGGAAGTAACCGAAATGGCCAGAACGGTACGTGGCGAGGTAATTGCCTCAACTTTTGACGAGCCAGCAAAGCGCCATGTTCAAGTGGCAGAAATGGTATTACAAAAAGCCAAAAGACGCGCAGAGCAGGGAAAGGATGTGATTATTTTGCTTGACTCTATTACTCGTTTAGCAAGGGCTTATAACACTACAGCACCTTCATCAGGCAAAGTATTGACAGGTGGTGTGGACGCTAATGCGCTGCAACGCCCTAAGCGCTTTTTCGGTGCGGCTAGAAATATTGAAAATGGTGGTAGTATCACTATTATTGCCACTGCTTTGATTGATACTGGCTCCAAAATGGATGAAGTTATTTATCAAGAATTTAAGGGTACGGGTAATATGGAGCTGCACTTAGAAAGACGTTTGAGTGAAAAACGCATATTCCCAGCCATTAATATTAATGCCTCGGGTACGCGCCGTGAAGAGTTGATTACCGATGAAAAAGAATTGCAGAAGATGTGGATTTTAAGAAAAATCCTACACCCTATGGATACAGTTGAAGCGGCTGAATTTTTAATTGACCGTCTTAAGCTAACTAAAACCAATGATGAGTTCTTTGCATCAATGTCACAAAAGAAATAAACCTGTCTTTCATGGTTTATACTAGTCAACAACGCTAGTGTCAAACCTTATGAGCCCACTTCTAAAGCAAGCATTAAAACTCCAAAATAGCATACTGGCTAAATATTTAATGCGTCAAGTATTAATGTTGTTAGCAGCAGTGTTTATTGTTATTGGTTTGGTGATTTTTGGCAATCAATTAGTGTTGGTTGTTAAGGAAAGTCTGCAGCAAAATATTCCAGTTGCAGACTTGATGCCAATTATTGGATTTAAGATGGTTAGAGACGTGCCACTGATTTTATCACTGTCATTGTTTTTAGCCATTATTATTGCTGTTAGTAAGCTCTATAAAGATTCTGAAGCCATTGTGATGAACTCGCTGGGTATAGGCGATAAACACTTTATGGTATTTATTCAACCTGTTGTTATCTTTATATTTATCTTTATCTTATTCTTAACAACGGTGGCCGTTCCTTGGTCTAAGCAGCAGCGCAATATGATTATGGATCGCAGTGAAAATGCTTCTGAATTTTCCTTTATTAAAGAGGGCGAATTCCAGGAGTTTAAAGATGGTGAATTGGTTTTCTATGCCTCCAAGGTTAATACTGTTGAGGGTGAGTCTACTCAAGACATGGAGGAGATTTTTATTTATGCTGTGGCTAACAATGAGCCTGTGATTACACTAGCTGCCCAGGCGCAAAAATATACAGATGCTAGTAGTAAAAGCGTTTATTTGCGATTAAAAGATGGTACGCGCTATCATGGCTTCCCAACGGATAATAATAAAAAAATTCTAGATTTTGATCAATATGATTTGCAAATTATTGATGGTAGTCGGCAGCATCAGCAAACTAACACGACTAAAATCGAATCAAAACCAACACTAGACTTATTGTTTTCATCTAATAAGGCTGAAATTGCTGAATGGCAATGGCGCTTGTCTCAGCCAATTAGTGTATTGATATTGTCTATTTTTGGTGTTTTGCTAGGTAAGGCTTCGCCACGAGGCGGAAAGAATTTGGGCGTCTTAACAGGTGTGCTGGTATTTATTATTTACAATAATGCGCTAATGGTTGCTAAATCAAGTCTTGAGCGAGGCGATTTGCCTGCTGTGGTGGGTTTGTGGTGGGTGCATGTGTTTGTGCTATTAATAATTGCGCTTTTTTATGCTTATCGTCATGGAAAGTTATCTCAATTGATTGCCAAAGCATTTTAATATCGCCATTTCAACTAT
>JACNGB010000029.1:0-12544 GCA_014384345.1 Candidatus Thioglobus pontius | reverse complement strand
CTTTGCCCAAAAACGGGACAGCCTGATTTCGCCACATTGCACCTTGAATATATTGCTGATCAAGCTTGTGTGGAGCTTAAGTCGCTGAAAATGTATATTTGGTCATTTAGAGATGAGGGCGCTTTTCATGAGGCGGTCACCAATGAAATTTTAAATGATTTGGCTAAGGCAACTAACCCAAGATTTATGCGACTAAAGGCTATTTTTAATGTTCGTGGCGGTGTTTATACAACTATTGTTGCTGAACACCAACAAGATGGGTGGAGTCCAAAGCCAATTGTCGATCTTCAACATATTTCGTAGAAAGAAAACAACAGCCCCAATTCGTCAACCAGTCAACTTTGATCAAAAGTTGCTTGATCGTGACGCTATTAAAGTCGTCCAAACAATTGTTAAAGCAGGATTTGAGGCTTATCTAGTTGGTGGCTGTGTGCGTGACTTACTCCTGGACCATCGTCCTAAAGATTTTGATATTGCTACGAATGCTAAACCTGAACAGGTTAATAAATTATTTAAGCGGTCACGTTTAATTGGTCGACGTTTTCGCCTGGTTCACGTGATGTTTTCTGCTAGAAAATATTTAGAGGTGGCTACCTTTAGATCGGGCCAAGTTAAAACTGCTAAAAGTGGTGTTATTGTCCGCGACAATTGTTATGGAAACATTGAAGAAGATGTGGTTCGTCGAGATTTTAGAATCAACGCTTTGTATTACGATATTAATACGCATGAGGTGATTGATTACATTGGCGGTCTTGAGGATATCAACTCTCGTCAAATTCACATTATTGGCGATCCATTAGTGCGTTTTGAAGAAGATCCTGTGCGTATGATTAGGGCGATCAGATTTCAAACTAAATTAGATTTTCACTTGAGTGATGAAATAAAATCTGCCATTCATCAGCAAGCGCCATTATTGGCTAATATTTCACCAGCTCGTCTATATGAAGAATGTATTAAGCTATTCCATAATGAGTACGGATTTCAGGTTTATGAGCGTTTGGAGAAGTATGACTTATTAAAGCATTTGTTTAGACAAACACGCAAGAATGACTTTATCAAAATTGCGCTAAATAACACCTCTAATCGCATTAAGCGTAATAAGCCAGTCACGCCAGCTTTTTTATTTGCGATATTTTTATGGCAGGCACAAAATGAACGTTATCAATTGATTAAAAAGAAACAAAAAAGTGTTTACTTATCCATGAGTCAGGCTTCTGAAGAGGTAATTATTAGCCAAATTAAACAGGTGTCTTTACCAAGATGGTTAACTGCGCGTATTAAAGACACGTGGATGATGCAGAATCGATTAGAAAGAATGCAGCCTAAGAAAGTGCAAGATTTATTGTCAAATAAAGGCTTTCGAATGGCTTATGATTTTTTAGTACTAAGATCACAAAGTATCAACCCAGAGCTTAAGTCAGTTGCAGAATTTTGGACTAAAGCTCAATCTGAACACCACCCTGAGTCTACTCATCAGAGTAGTAAAAAAAATAGGAAAAAATAGTGCGCTCAGTCTTAATTACAGGCTGTTCCAGTGGTATTGGATTGTGTTTGGCTAAAGGGCTTAAACAGGCCGGTTACCATGTGTTAGCTACGGCCAGAAAATTTGAAGATGTTGAGTTGTTGCGCCAATCAGGACTCGAAGCCTATCAACTTGATCTTAGATCCTCACAGTCAATCCAACAAACAATGAGCGTTATCAATACAAAGGTTGATGGCTTGTATGGTTTGATTCATAATGGTGCTTATGGTCAAGTTGGCGCACTTGAAGATATCTCAAGAGAAGTGCTTGAAGCGCAATTTCAAGCCAATGTATTTGGCTGGCACGAGCTTACTAATTGTGTTCTACCAACAATGAAAAGCAACAACACCGGCAGAATTATTTATTTAAGCTCTGTGCTAGGTTTTGTGGCAATGCCGTTTCGCGGACCATACAATGCATCAAAATTTGCCATTGAAGGGCTGGTGGATACATTGCGTTTGGAGTTGAGTAACACCAATATCCAGTTGTCATTAATACAGCCAGGTCCGATTGAGTCAAAATTTAGGGAAAACGCTTATTTGGCTTTTACGGAAAATATTGATCAAGAAAATAGTGATTATCAACAGAATTACGCATCAATGATCCAGCGCTTAAAGTCTGATAAAACAGCCGATTTTACCTTGCCACCAGAAGCTGTTTTAAAGTGTGTGTTACATGCATTAGACTCATCAACAGCTAAAATCCGCTATTGGGTAACTTTTCCAACTAAATTATTTGCCCTATTGAAAAGGGTGTTACCTAGCAGAATTATGGATAAAATACTCTCTAAAGCAGGCGGTGGAGGCAAGCGATAAAAATGGCAAAAAAATTCGATTTTAATAAAGGCTTAGCAGAGCTGGAGGACATTGTAAAAATCATGGAATCAGGTGATTTAAGTCTAGAAGATTCCCTAATGTATTTTTCCAAAGGGGTTGCTTTAACCAAATCTTGTCAAACTGCGTTAGATGATGCTAGTCAGAAAATTTCAAAACTCACTGAACAAGACGGATTTTCGTCTGAAACACCGTTTGATCCGACACAATAATTACCCATGAATTTTCAATCACAGGTTGATCGGGTTAATAAAAAGCTTGACCAATATTTATCAACGCAAGGCTCGCTAACCGAGGCGATGCGTTATAGTGTTTTAGCAGGTGGCAAGCGTTTTAGACCTATTTTGACTTATTGTGTGGCCGAGCTATTTAATACCAATTTAGCACAGCTAGATTCAAGTGCCTGCGCAGTTGAATTTATCCATGCTTATTCATTGATTCATGATGATCTGCCGGCAATGGATGATGATGATATTCGTCATAATCAGCCCGCGTGTCATAAGCAATTTAATGAAGCTCAGGCGATCTTAGCGGGTGATGGCCTTCAGGCGCTAGCTTTTGAAGTATTGGTTAACGACCCCTTGCTAGAGTCTGAAATAAAAATAGAACTATTGTCAACACTAACTCATGCGGCTTTTGAAATGGCCGAAGGTCAAGCGATTGATTTGTCGATTGTGGAGCAATCAGTAAATATCAAAGTATTGGAAACCATGCACCGTAAAAAAACTGGCGCTTTGTTGAGTTGTGCGGTTGATTTGGGTGCGATTGTGGCGCAATGCACTACAAAAGACAGGGTGATTTTACGAGCGTTTTCACGTGCCATTGGCCTGGCTTACCAAATACAAGATGACGTGCTAGATGTTGAGGCGCCAGCCGGAGTGTTAGGAAAAAACCAATATTCAGACATTGATAAAAATAAACCAACGTATCCATCAATTTTGGGGCTTGAAGCATCTAAAAGCGCCTATATTGAGTTATACGCTAAGGCCAGCGAGCAGTTGAAATTACTTAGTGTTGATGCTGGAGTGTTGCAGTTATTAATCAATAAATTGCAAACTCGATCGTTTTAGAATTGAACTAAAACACCACCCCAACTAAAACCACCAAGAGGCAATTCCTCGCGCCAACTCGTTGTAAGCATTGGAGTTGAATCTTACGGTGTTTTAAATTATATAAGTTCGTGAGGTTTTGCCTCACTTGGAAGAAAAATATTTTTTATATTAGAACTGAACTAAAACGCCACCCCAGCTAAAGCCACCGCCAATACCTTCCATTAATAGCTTGTCGCCTTTTTTGATTCGTCCATCTCTAACAGCGGTATCGAGCGCTAATGGAATAGAGGCTGCAGAAGTGTTTCCGTGGTTTTCAAGTGTAACAACAACTTTGTCCATTGGGGTTTTGATACGCTTAGCAACACTAGAAATAATACGAATATTGGCTTGATGAGGCACCATCCAATCTAGCTCTTCAGAATCCATACCAACCTCAGCTAGCGTATCTTCGGCTAATTGAGATAGTTTGCTCACTGCAATTTTAAAAACTTCATTGCCCGCCATTTCGATAAAACCAGTTTCGTTAATAAAGTTATTGCTCACATGAAGTGACGATAAATAGCTACCATCACTAAATAGTTTTGAATGCAAAATGCCTGTTTCTTTACTGCCACTCAGCACAACGGCGCCAGCACCATCGCCAAATAAAATAGCTGTTGAACGATCATTCCAGTCAACAATTCTAGACAAAGTTTCACTACCGACCACCAGTACCTTATTAGCAGCACCAGTTTTAATATATTGCTCTGCTGTTGTTAGCGCAAAGACAAAACCAGAGCAAACTGATTGTAAGTCAAAGGCAGGGCAATTGGCACCAATTGCATGTTGTAGCATGGTGGCTGTTGCTGGGAATATTTTGTCAGGCGTTGTGGTAGCAAGAATAATTAGGTCTAGTTCCGAAGCATCAATGCCCGCCATCTCTAATGCGTTATTTGAAGCAATCTGTGCTAAATCGCAAGTACTTTCAGTGGTGACACGGTGACGCTGTTTAATGCCAGTGCGAGTAGTAATCCACTCATCAGTGGTATCGATTGTTTTAGATAGGTCATCATTGGTGACAATAGTTGGCGGTAGGTAACTACCTGTGCCAATAATTCGAGCAAATTTATTCATTTTTTTCTAATTCTTTAGCAACCTGAGTGGAGATTTTATCGATGATTTTAGCATTGGCTTCAGCATAGGCTTCTGCAATTGCCATAAAGAATGAATCAGCATTAGCACCACCATGGCTTTTAACCACAATACCGCGCAAACCCAGTAAGCTAGCACCATTGTATTTGCCTGGATCTAAGCTTGACTTAAAGTCTTTTAACACTGGCATGGCAATCAAAGCGACAATCTTCGTTAGCCAATTACGACTAAAAGCACGCTTGAGATAATACCCCATCATAGCGGCTACACCTTCGCTAGCTTTTAAGGCGATATTACCCTCAAAGCCGTCACACACAACTAAGTCGACTGTCCCCTTGTAAATGTCATCGCCTTCAACAAATCCGCTGTAATTAAGCTCAGAGTTTTTGAGTAACTCTGCTGTTTTCTTAATTTTATCGTTGCCTTTCATGTCTTCTTCGCCGACATTCAACAGGCCAACGCTTGGACGGGAGATACTCTCGGTTTGTTCAACAGCAATCGCACCCATAGTGGCAAATTCCAATAAATCCTGAGGGCTAGAATCAACATTGGCACCTAAGTCAAGCATATGCGTGTGTCCAGTCATGGTTGGCATTCTGCCCATAATAGCTGGGCGGTCAATACCCTTGATGGTTTTTAAAACAAAGCGAGAAATAGCCATTAATGCGCCGGTATTGCCAGCACTCACACAGGCATCAACTTCATTAGACTTAACCAGATTAATGGCAACACGCATGGAAGAGTCTTTCTTTTTTCGTAGTGCGATAGCCGGTGGCTCGTTCATGAGAACTACCTCAGTAGCATGAACAACCTGAATTCTTGACTGGAGTTTAGTAACGGGATGGCGACTTAATTCAGCCTCAATAAGAGGCTGATCACCCACAAAAGTTAATTGTAAGTCTTTAAATGAACCCAGAGCTTTAACACCTGCTGCAATGGTAACAGGTATTCCATGATCTCCCCCTGAGGCATCGATTGATACCTTTATGGTCATGGAATATTAAGCTTCTACTTCTTGAACGTCTTTTGTATTGATTACCTTTTTGCCACGGTAGTAACCATCAGCAGTTACGTGGTGACGCAAGTGAATTTCACCTGTTTCTTGATCTTCAGATAGTGCAGGACCTGTTAATGCATTGTGCGAACGACGCATACCTCTTTTTGAAGGGGTTTTTCTACTTTTTTGTACTGCCATTTTATTGACTCCTGTTTGAATTTTTTAATTGTTCTAAAATTGCAAAAGGGTTTTCACGCTCTTGCTCTATTTCTGGGCTTTTATCCTTGTACGATTGGCACTCGTGTGAATGCATCGGTATCATTGGAATGGATATTAGCACCTCATCCGTTATAAATTCTATTGCTGAAAATTCATCATCAGCATTTAAAATAGTTTCAAAGCTGGGATCTAAATCTTCAGCTTGGTTTTCATGAATAATAAAAGCCAGTTTAAATGTTGGGTTTAAGTTAAGCTTAACTTCATCTAAGCAACGCTGGCACTCAAGTACCACGTCTAATTCCACACTACCTTCAACACACGGGATTTTGTTGTTCTCAATATAAAAAGTTAAATTTGCCACAACTTTGTCATCACTATTGCTAACAAGGTCTTTAATTCTAGGAAAGTCTTCAACAGTGTATGTCTGTGAAAAAACCAATCCTTTTTTGGCAAAGTTTAAAAGTTTTATATTAGCTGGTATTCCCTGCATCTTTTATTATTAATAAATAACCTGACAATTTTACCAAAAATAGCTTGTTAAATGAATTTTTATACAAAAATAATCTTGCCTATAATTACCCATTTTAAATAGGCCATAATGATGCGTTTTTTATTAGTTAGTGTTTTATTATTAAGTCAGTCAGCATTAAGTTATAGTCAAAAAGACTTTATTAATCAATTGCTTAAGAGTCATGATTTTTTTGAAACAGAGTTAATTAATTTGCAAATTAAGCGTATTGAAATGCTGGGCGATCAGGCAAATTATTCAAATTGGGATTGGGATATTTCTGCAGAACTAGGGCGTATTCATAAGGATAAGTTTAAATACGATTATACCTCAAGTACGGATTATGCACAAAATACCAATCAGACCGTGCAAAAAATATCCTCCGATTTATCCAAGAAGTTTATGAGTAGTGGCTCTGAATTAACTATTGCATTTGACCGCTCATTGCCCATTAAAGATGAGGAAATGCACGATAAAAATGGCTATCAAACAGATAAAAACACCACTGAATATCTAAATGATTTAAGTGTAAGTTGGACGCTGCCATTACTTAAAAATAAAAATGGACTGGTGGATCAGAAAACCTATGATTTAGCTGTACTAGATTATAAAGACGAGAAGCAGGTATTGGCTGAAGCTCAAGAGGATTTTCTTGCAGAAAAAGCGGTTGATTTTATTGATTGGGTTGGTTATCAATGGCAACTGCAAGTGGTTGATTCTACCATTAATAAACTAGCCAATATGCACGATAAACTGGCTAGCAATCACACAAGGGATCGGGATATATTGTCACGATCATTGGATAAACACAAACGCTTGCAACAAAGCTTAAAATCTAAACTAAAGGCGCAAAATGCTGTGTTATTAGGATCGATTGATACTATTGACTTTGATAAAGATCCGCCCATACTTAATCAAAAGTTCAACATTCATTTGATTGATGATATTAAGCAATATTGTCAAACAAAAGTGAGAGATTTAAAGCGAATTAAAATTGAAATTAGTAAAAATAATCGATCCATTGAAACGTATGATAACTCAACCTTGCCAGATCTGGATTTCTCAATTAGCGCAACTAGAGATGACAACAAAGGCAATTACACCAGTTACTCAAAATCCAGCGAAACAGAATATGAAGCAAAATTAGTCTTTTCATATCCGCTGAGTGGTGATATTACCAACCAAGTTTATCTGGATAAATACCGATTAAAGTCAAGACAGTTGGCGCTTAAATATAATAATAAGTTAAATGATATACTTGCCGATGTGAAAAAGAATGAAACTGAGATTAGACAAGGGCAAATTCAGTTAGCTTTAATTAATAAACAATTGCAAGCTCTCAACCCGTATTATGAGTTGAATTTGTATGCTGACAATCAGAGCGATATTAGATTTGTGATTAATGAGGCTGATGATTATCAAGCGCTAAAACTTGAAAAAATTGATGTATTGACCGGTTTATATCAAGATAAGCTTACCTATGACAGCTTACTTGATCGGTTATTGCCAATTTAGAGTTGTTTATTAGTAATTTTTCGCAGTGGTTAGCGTCCACTCTCTAACTTCTTGAGTGAGGGTGGAGGCATTTTTTCCTTTAGGACTTAGCGCCTCTCCAATAACAACCGTAATGGTGCCAGGTTGCTTGACAAAGCTACCTTTGGGCCAAAGTTTGCCCGCGTTATGATAAACCGGCACAATAGGGCAATTGGTTTTTTTGGCAATGGCCATGCCGCCACTTTGATATTCGCCCAACTGCTGATAAGGTTGGCGCGTTCCCTCAGGAAAAACAATCACAAAAATACCTTCTTTAATTCGATCTGATCCTTGTTTAATAACCTTTTTTATGGCTTTGAGTTTTTCACCACGATTGATAATAATCGGTTTGAGTAGTACCAAGCCCCAACCAAAAATTGGAATCCATTGCAACTCTTGCTTAAGCACCCAAGTTTGATGCGGAAAGATGGTTTGTAGCGCCAGCGTTTCCCAAGTGGACTGATGGTTAGCAACAACCACACTCGGTGTTATAGGGATGTTTTCTTTGCCAACAACCTTTAGTTTAATATTGAGTGTCACTTTAAGCCACCACATACAAAATAGTGACCATTTAGACAAAATTGCGTAGCGATATTTAACTGGTAAAAAGAACAGTAACAGGGCTAGCGCTACCAAAAAACTCAATACCAAGGTTGAGCCTAAAAAATATAAAAGCGATCTTAAAAACAGCATGGAAAATACCTGCAAACGTTATAATTCATAGGTTTAAGATTTTAACGAACTTTTATGACGGTTAACACCATTTTATTTGACCTTGACGGCACACTGATTGATACTGCGCCAGATTTGGCGTATGCGCTAAATACCTTGCTGGAGGAGTGTGACTTACCTAAAAAGCCTTACGAGCAAATTAAACCTTTGGCGGCTTTTGGTGGCAAGGCGTTAATTAAGTTTGGGTTTGATTGCGATGAGGCTCATCCTCAATTTACTGATCGACATCAAAGAGTTTTAGAGATATATGCGGATAATATTGATAAGCATTCATCCACATTTGAGGGTATTGATACTTGTATAGCAGCGTTAAAAAAACAAAAAATGCATTGGGGTATTGTGACCAACAAGCCCGAAAATCTAACGCACTTACTGCTTGCAAAACTAAACATCAAGCCAGATGTGGTGGTTTGTGGCGATACACTTGCTTTTAATAAGCCACATCCTGCGCCTTTGTTATATGCGTGTGCACAACTGGCTGTTGAGCCGAAGCGCTGTTTGTTTGTGGGGGATGATAAAAATGATATGCTGGCAGGTAGTAATGCTAATATTAAAACCGTTGCTGTTACCTATGGTTATGGCAAAGTAGATAAAGATTGGAATTATGATTATTTAATTAATCATCCGCAAGAAATAATGGAGTTGTTGTAATGGATAGTTTGAGTTTATTAGTTGGTTTGTTAATTGGCGCCATGGGTGTGTATTTTTATCTTGATCGACAATTAAAAGTATTAAATACTGAAAAAATTCACCTAGAGGTAAGCTTAGATGAAAAGATCAAGTCTTACGAAAATCAGATTGATATGATTAATATTGCTAGAGAGCAAATGAGCAAAGATTTTAAGTCGGTTGCGGGTGATATTCTGGCCAAAGACCGGAATGATTTAAGTGTTAAAAATTCTGAATTGCTAACCCCATTACAAGCGCAACTTAAGGAATTTAGAGATAAGATTGAAGTAATCACTACCGAGCAAATTAAAGAGCGCGCAACTCTAGCAGCGCAAATTGACAACCTTAAAAAAACCAGTATTGAAGCGCAGGAAACCACGCAAAATCTAACTAACGCCTTAACTTACGACAACAAGCAGCAGGGTGATTGGGGGGAGATGATCCTAAGCTCTATTTTGTCAAGTTCAGGCTTGCGCGAAGGCCATGAGTTTACCACGCAAAAACAACTTAAAAACGAACAGGGTGAGGCTTTTAAACCAGATGTGGTGTTGCACTTGCCTGAAGAAAAAGACATTATTATTGATTCGAAAGTATCCCTAAAAGCTTACAAAGACTACATTGCTGATCAGACTAATGCGGCTAATTTAAAAGCGCATGTTGCGTCTGTTGAGGCGCATATTAACGGCATTAGCATTAAGGAATATGAAAATTTGGAAGGCGTGCTAACACTTGATTTTATTTTTGTCTTTATTCCAATTGAGTCGGCCTTACTGGTGGCACTTGATCAAAAGCCAGATTTATTTACCATTGCACTTAAAAAGAACATTGTTCTGGTATCTCCATCAACATTAATGATGAGTCTTAAAACGGTGCACCATATTTGGCAAACAGAGCGTCAAAATCAGAATTCTGAAGAAATTGCTCGTCAGGCAGGCGCTATGTATGACAAACTCTTTGGTTTTATTAAGTCTATGGATGATATCGAGAAACATTTAGATAAGGCGCAAAAAAGCTATAAAGAGGCTCGTAGCAAACTCTCTGACGGCAAAGGTAATTTAATTGGTCGCGCCGAAAAGCTTAAAGAGCTCGGTGTGCAAAGCAAAAAGGAGTTAAGTTAATGAATATTTCAACCAATTACACATTTACTGATGACGAATTAAAAGGCAAGGTTATTTTAGTCACGGGTGCTAATCGTGGCTTTGGTCGCGCCATGACCCTGGATTTAGCTAAAGCAGGTGCAACCGTAATTATGCTTGGGCGTGATCTTGGCTCACTTGAAACCACTTATGACGAAGTGGTGGATGCAGGGTTTGTAGAGCCAATTTTATATCCGCTAGATCTAGAAGGGGCAACGCCCGAGCATTACGAACAATTGCAAAAAGATGTGTTAGATAATTTTGGCCAGCTTGACGGTTTAATTCATAATGCCGGTATTATCGGCACCATGATGCCAATTGAACAATACGACCTAAAGCTTTGGTATGCTACGATGCAGATCAATGTTAATGCGCCATTTATGTTGACTCAGGCCTTAATACCAGCTTTAAATAAATCTGATGATGCGCGAATTTTGTTTTTATCGTCATCCGTAGGGCGTCATGCAAGAGCTTACTGGGGTGCTTACGGGGTGAGTAAATTTGCGATTGAAGGTTTGAGTAAAACCTTGTCAGAAGAGTTGGAAAAAACCAATATTAAAACTAATTCGCTTGACCCAAGACGCATGCGCACTAAAATGCGTCAAACCGCTTATCCAGCAGAAAATGCAGATAACAATCCAACGCCAGAGAGTATGTCGCCAGCGATCGTGTATTTAATGAGTAAGCAGTCTAGTGCGTTAAATGGCGAGCAGTTAACGCTAGCGTTAGATTAGCGCTGTAAGTCTTCAGTAAGGTGTGGGTGGATAGTTTTTAAAATTTCTTTAAAAACTTTCTCATTGCCCGCAACCACATTGCCAGTTTCTAAGTATTTTCCACGTCCAGAAAAATCACCCACATAACCGCCAGCTTCTTTAACCAGCAGTACGCCTGCAGCAATATCCCAAATATTAAGTTCAATTTCCCAGAAACCGTCCATTCTGCCGGCTGCCAAATAAGCTAAGTCTAGTGCCGCAGAACCGGCGCGACGAATACCGGCAACTTTTGGATGAATTGCCTTAAACATGTCAAGATAAGCATCCAAGTGTTGCGGTGCTTTGAACGGGAATCCAGTGCCAATTAAGGTGTCTTCAAAGCCGTTCGTGCTAGTAACACGAATTCTTTGTTCGTTTAAATAAGCACCATCACCCTTAGAGGCGGTAAATAGCTCTTCTTTAAAAGGGTCGTAGACCACCGCATGGGTTGGCTCATCATTTTCATAAAGTGCAATAGAAACCGCATATTGTGGAAAACCATGAAGGTAGTTGGTGGTGCCGTCAAGCGGGTCAAGAATCCACACAAAGCGTTTGTCTTTGCCGACGATTTCGCCATTTTCTTCACCTAGAATCGAATGATCCGGAAAGGCGTATTTCAACTCGTCTATAATGGCATCTTCAGCCGCTTTATCCACTTCAGAAACGAAGTCATTAGCAGCTTTATTTTCAATCGTTAATAGATCGATTTGATTGTGATATCTAAGGATGATGTCACCCGCTTTTCGAGCGGCTTTAACGGCAATATTAAGCGTAGGATGCATAATTAATAGACAAATGGAAAAAGACACAAATTATACCTTTGATAGTGTGCGCGTGGTTATGGTTAATACGACTGAGCCGGGTAATATTGGCGCAGCGGCACGGGCGATGAAAAACATGAATCTTTCTAAGCTTTATTTGGTTAATCCAAAAGCTCATCCGTCAGCTACAGCTACCGCACGTGCTAGTGGTGCGGACGATATTTTGTCACAAGCAGTTGTTTGTGATTCATTAGAGGAAGCGTTGGCGGATGTGCATTTGGTGGTAGGTGCAAGCGCTCGTCAGCGCAATATTAAGTGGCGACAGATGGATGTAGTGGGTGCTTGTGCGCAAATTCAGCAAGCCACGTCAACACAAGGGCGAGAAGTAGCGGTGGTATTTGGCACTGAGAATTCTGGTCTAAGCAATGAGGAGCTAGATTTGTGTCAAATTTTAATGACCATTCCTGGTAATCCTAATTATTTCTCACTTAATGTTGCTTCGGCTATTCAGGTGTTTGCTTATCAACACTATGTTTATAACACCACCACTGAGTTTGAAAAAAGCACTAATGAGCTGGCCAGTAATGTTGAATTGGAAGGTTTTTACACGCACCTTGCTCAAGT
The DNA here is from genome assembly GCA_014384345.1 of Candidatus Thioglobus pontius. Taxonomy (GTDB): domain Bacteria; phylum Pseudomonadota; class Gammaproteobacteria; order PS1; family Pseudothioglobaceae; genus Thioglobus_A; species Thioglobus_A pontius. The sequence goes on along the minus strand of JACNGB010000029.1, from coordinate 75 downwards.
GTTGGAGCATATTGACTACTTTGAAGAAAAACGCCCTAAAGAGCTTCTCATGCGCCGTATGCGTCGTTTCTTTGG
>JACNGB010000054.1:3022-5392 GCA_014384345.1 Candidatus Thioglobus pontius | reverse complement strand
ATTGAAGTAAAGATAACTGCAAGATCCTAAATCTAATAGCAGTTAAATACTTATGAGTCGAATCCGCCTAAGTTAATGCTTAGTTTAATTTAAATGATTAAAAGCTTCAAGTCCTGGATAAACCGCCTTAGCGCCAAGCTCTTCCTCAATGCGTAATAAGCGGTTGTACTTAGCCAAGCGGTCTGAACGAGACAATGAGCCTGTTTTGATTTGACCACAACCGGTTGCCACAGCCAAATCAGCGATGGTAGTGTCTTCAGTTTCACCTGATCGGTGTGACATAACAGCTGTATAGCCCGCTTCATCAGCCATGTTCATTGCAGCAAAGGTCTCAGTAAGTGTACCGATTTGATTAACCTTAATTAAGATTGAATTAGCAATATTGTTGTCAATACCTTGCTTAAGGATCTTGCTGTTGGTTACAAATAAATCATCACCGACCAACTGTACTTTATCGCCAATTTTTTTAGTCAATAAGTCCCAACCATCCCAATCATTTTCATCCATGCCATCTTCAATAGAAATGATTGGGTAGTTCTCAACCCAATTAGCTAAGTAGTCAACAAATTCTGCCGAAGTGAGTGATTTATTTTCCGAAGCTAGATTGTAAGTGCCATCAGCGTAAAACTCAGAACTGGCAGCATCAATACCAATAAAGATGTCTTTACCCGCTTTATAACCAGCATTGTTGATAGCTTCCAAAATTACTTTAATTGCATCTTCGTTTGAAGCTAAATCTGGAGCAAAACCACCTTCATCACCCACGGCTGTATTCATGCCTTGTGCTTCTAATACTGATTTCAAGTGGTGAAAGACTTCAGCGCCATAACGCAACGCTTCTTTGAAGCTAGGCGCGCCTGCAGGAATAATCATGAATTCCTGAATGTCCACACTATTATTTGCATGTTCACCACCGTTGATAATATTCATCATTGGCACGGGCAGTTTATAGTCATCACCTTGATCAAGAGAATCATACAAAGGCTTGTGTTGTCTGTTAGCGTTGGCGTGAGCAGCAGCTAGCGATACTGCCAAAATAGCATTTGCACCTAGGCGTGATTTGGTTTCAGTGCCGTCTAAATCAATCATTGCTTGATCGATTTTTGCAAGATCTTCAATGCCAAAGCCAATTAAGGTTTCATTGATTTCTGTATTAACAAATTCAACTGCCTTTAGAACACCTTTGCCTAAATAGCGAGATTTATCGCCATCACGTAATTCTAATGCTTCACGCTGACCGGTTGAAGCGCCAGATGGTACCATGGCACTGCCAACGGTATTGTCATCTAAGATAACGTCTGCTTCAAGGGTTGGGTTGCCTCTAGAATCAAGGATTTCTCTTGCTATAATTTGCTTAATTTTCACGATTTTCCTATTGGTTGTTTATTCAAAGAATGACTTCATTTTACCGAAAAAAGAGTCTGATTCCGGGTGATGTTTCTTGCCGCATGAGCCTGAAAACTCTTCCAATAATTGTTTTTGTTTTTTGCTTAAATTAACTGGCGTTTCTAATTTAACTTGACAAATTAAATCGCCTGCACCACCATGACGAATGGCAGTAATTCCCTTGCCTCTTAATCTAAATTTTTTGCCTGTTTGTGTACCTGCTGGAATCTTGATTTTTAATTTTGAATCTAGCGTTGGCACTTCAATTGATCCACCTAGTGCTGCTGTGGCAAAATCAATCGGTACTTCACAATACAGATCGTTGCCATCACGCTGAAAAATATCATGAGGCTTAACATGTACTTCAACGTATAAATCGCCACTTTGGCCACCGCGAACGCCAGCTTCACCTTCGCCACTTAAGCGAATGCGATTGCCAGTATCTACACCAGCTGGAATTTTAACCGATAAGGTTTTTTGCTTGCGCACCACGCCCTGGCCACGACAGGTTCCACAAGGAGACTCAATCTTTTGACCAGTACCTGAACACTTAGGGCAGGGACGCTGCACGGCAAAAAATCCTTGTTGCATTTGCACTTGGCCCGCACCATGACACGTGCCACAGGTGCTAACACTGGTACCGGGTTTGGCACCTGTACCCGAGCAAGTGTCACAAGTTTCATTTTTAGGAATTCGAATTTTGACCGTTGTCCCTTTAGCCGCCTCTTTGAGGTTAATCTCTAAATCGTAGCGTAAATCAGAGCCACGGTTGTCAGCCTGTTGGTGGCCACCACCAAAAATATCACCAAATATGTCACCAAATCCACCACCACCAAAAGGGCTTTGTTGGCCACCACCTGAATTACCATCAACACCTGCATGACCAAATTGATCGTACGCTTGACGTTTTTGTTCGTCAGATAAAATAGCATAAGCTTTTTGAATTTCTTTAAATTTCTCTTCAGCTGCTTCTTTGTTATCTGT
>JACNGB010000054.1:0-2503 GCA_014384345.1 Candidatus Thioglobus pontius | reverse complement strand
GTTGAGTGAATTAAAGAATCTGCCATGTTTTTAGAAGTAACTAATTCTTGGAATTTTTTATCTTCATCAGCATGTGCCTCTGCATCTTTAATCATCTTCTCAACTTCATCATCACTTAAACCTGAAGAGGCTTTAATGGTAATTGATTGCTCTTTGCCTGTGTTTTTGTCTTTGGCAGATACATTCAAAATACCGTCAGAATCAATATCAAGTGTTACTTCAATTTGAGGTGTTCCTTTAGGCGCTGCATCAATACCTTCAAGGTTGAATTGACCTAATGACTTGTTAGCACTAGCCACTTCACGTTCACCTTGAAGTACGTGTACGGTTACCGCTGATTGATTGTCCGCTGCTGTTGAGAAAGTTTGAGAAGCATTCGTAGGAATGGTTGTATTTTTCTCGATAAGCTTAGTCATTACACCACCCATTGTCTCAATACCTAAAGATAATGGGGTGACATCAAGTAACAATACATCTTTAACATCACCACCTAATACACCTGCCTGAATTGCAGCACCCATAGCAACTGCCTCATCAGGGTTAACATCTTTCTTAGGCTCTTTGCCAAAAAATTCTTTAACTTTTTCTCGTACTTTAGGCATTCTTGTTGAACCACCAACAATGATAACCTCATCAATGTCACTAGCCGTAAGCTTAGCATCATCTAGCGCGACTTGACATGGGTCAATCGAACGCTGAATAAGATCCGCTACTAATGATTCAAGCTTTGCACGTGTAATTTTGATGTTCATGTGCTTAGGACCTGAGGCATCAGCCGTTACATACGGAAGGTTTACTTCAGTTTGTTCAGAAGATGATAATTCAATCTTAGCTTTTTCTGCCGCTTCCTTTAAGCGTTGAAGTGCCATTGGGTCATTTTTCAGATTAACACCTTGCTCTTTATTAAATTCATCAACCAAATAATCCATAATGCGCTGATCAAAATCTTCACCACCTAGGAATGTATCACCATTAGTTGACAATACTTCAAAGTGCTTTTCACCGTCAATGTCTTCCATTTCAATGATTGACACGTCAAATGTACCACCACCCAAATCATAAACAGCAACTGTTTTGTCACCTTTTAATTTATCAACACCATAGGCTAAAGCTGCCGCTGTTGGCTCGTTAATAATACGTTTAACATCAAGGCCTGCAATCTTGCCAGCGTCTTTAGTTGCTTGACGTTGTGAATCGTTGAAGTAGGCTGGTACGGTGATAACCGCCTCAGTTACTGTTTCACCTAAGTAGTCTTCAGCAGTTTTTTTCATCTTGCCGATAACTTTAGCTGAAATTTCAGGGGCAGCCATTTTGTTACCATTAACTTCAACCCAAGCGTCACCATTGTCAGCTTTAACAATTTTATAAGGCACTAAGTCAATATCTTTTTGTACCGCATCTTCATCAAAACGACGACCGATCAAGCGCTTAATAGCGTAGAGTGTGTTTTCAGGGTTAGTAACTGCTTGACGTTTAGCTGATTGGCCAACTAATACTTCTTCAGAATCTTTTGGAAAAGCAATGATTGACGGGGTGGTGCGATCACCCTCTGAATTTTCAATAATCTTAACCTTGTCGCCATCCATAATGGCCACACATGAATTTGTTGTTCCTAAGTCAATACCGATAATTTTTGACATTTTTTACTCCTTGTATTTGATATACACCCTATATAGGGATGAGTATTATTATTTCAAGCAAAAAATAATGAAAAAATTAAAGAGACAGTTTATAGGTGTTTTTTAAGCAAGGTTTCTACGGGTTTTGGCACAAAGTGGCTAACATCGCCACCTAGAGATAGAATCTCCCTGACCAGGGAAGAAGAAATGTTGGCGTATTGTTCGGCTGGGGTCATAAACAGGGTTTCAATACTAGGGTTTAGGTGTTTGTTCATGCCTGAGAGTTGAAATTCATACTCAAAGTCACTCACCGCACGAAGGCCGCGCAAAATAACTTGAGCATTTTGCGCCTTGGCAAAATCTACCAGTAGTGTGTTGAAGCTCATCACTTCAATATTATCAATATGGCCTAATGTTTCACTGGCAATACTTAGTCGATCGTCAATGGATAAAAACGCTGATTTTTTACTATTTTGAGTAATACCGACAATCACTTTGTCAAATAATTTACTGGCACGATTGATAAGATCAATATGACCATTGGTGATCGGGTCAAAGGAACCGGGGTAAATAGCAATGCGTTGTGTCATGATAAATACTAAAAGTGAATATGCTTATAATACCTCAATTAAGCAATAATGCACTTGCCCTGAGTGTTTTTGTTTGTTGATTTTGATTTTTTGCGAAATTTTTTCAAGTAAGAATTCGAGTGTTATTTCAAATTCAGATTCGATGTAAATTTTACTGCCAGTAGCTATAAAGCTACCCTCTGAGAGTTGTTTTAAGGCTTTTTCAAGTAGCTTTTTATGAAAAGGCGGGTCAAGTAAGACAAAATCAACGAGTTGATTGGGTTTTTGCGTTAAAAAGTCCAATGCATCTTGATG
>JACNGB010000020.1 GCA_014384345.1 Candidatus Thioglobus pontius | reverse complement strand
TTGGGTCTAGCTCAAACTGTTTAAATAATTAAGTATTGTGTCACCTTAATTCATTTTAATAAGTGTTTATTGATAAATTTTATAAAGGGCAATAAAAAGCCCGACATAAAGTCGAGCTTTAAAAAAATAACGGACATCAACCCCTTTAGTTTATTTGCAAATACTAGGGCAGTTCCAGCCACCGCCAACACCACTGTAACATGGACCACCAACACCTGCGTAACAAGGTCCGCCAACTCCGCTATATGCTGGACCACCTACCCCATCATAAGCTGGGCCACCTACACCTCCATAACGAGGGCCCCCAACTCCGCTATATGCATTTCCTCCTACACCGCTATATTCTGCCCCTCCTACTCCTGCGTAACAACGGCCTCCAACTCCTGCATAGGCCGGACCACCTACACCTGCATAGGCTGGTCCGCCAACACCATCATAACAAGGACCGCCAACACCAGAATACCCAATACAGTTACACGGATTTATTGCTGAAACACTGCCAGCAAATAAAAATAAAAATACAGATAAATATTTATTCATTATTGACTCCTTTTAAATTAACAACTTATTCTTCTTCATAGCCTTGTTGGTACATACACCTCTCCTTTACCTTTGAACGAATACTGATTCTCTCAGATAATATTCGCAAAGATCGTCCCATCTGTGCGCCACTATTGGCAGCAGCGTCTACTGTAGGGCGTCCTGTTGATTGGTAAGAAATTGGGGCGGCTACAACACGATCTGCCGCATCATCTGCTAAATAACTACAATGTTTTTTTGCTTGTTCTAATGTCATTTTTTGCTCGGCATATGTCAATGACTTATATGTTGTGCCACACCCTTGCACCAACACAGCAACACCAATTAATAATATTTTGTTTTTCATGTCCACCTTTTTGTCACGAATTTCTTGACAGTATACATCGTCTTGATAATCAAGACAAGATGAAAAAGACAATTTATAGTTCAGAAGTAAAGATTCTTTGTGCTTGGCTCAAAGAAAAGCGTGAGCTATCCAACTTAACAATGCGTGAGCTGGCAAAACTACTAGATACAAGTCATGCAACCATTGGAAAAATTGAACTCGGTGAAAGACGACTAGATGTGATTGAATGGATTGAGTATTGCGAAGCGCTGAACGCCGATCCATTTGAGTGTCTTGAAACCCTTGTCAAAAAATAACATTTTTTGACCGACTCCCCTTTAAAAATAAATCCAGATTTTCTTATTGAAGCGAATGACTGGTTTTTCGGTGTTTGAACGCAGTGAGTTTAGAAAAACCAATGAGCAAGATTAGAAAAGTTGAGATTTGTTTTTAGGGGCGATGTCTTTTTGGATACTTTTTCTAATCGCTAGAAAAAGTATCAAGCCCTCAAAGAGCAAATAGAATATTTGCGAAAAAAGGGTTTAACTAAAAAATTTCGGAAATAATTGAAACGACTGTCAAAATCATTATTTTTATCAATAAAACATCCTTAAAAAGGCTTTTAAAGACTTACTTAGCACCTTTTTAGCCAAAAATACCAAAAATTTAGGAAATACTGTAAATGAGCGTTTTGGCACTCAAAATTAATCACTATTTTTATATTCTCAAGTTTATGATATAATTTTCGCTCGATTTTGACCTCAAAGAATTAAAAAACATGGGGCTAAATTTTTTATTAACCATTTATTTATTATTCCCAAGGAAACATTATGAAATTAATTCTTTTAGGTGCGCCAGGCGCCGGCAAAGGTACTGTTGCAAAATTACTAACCAAGCTTGACGGTTCGGTTCAAATCTCTACAGGTGATATTTTACGTGGCGCAGTTGCAGCGGGCACAGAGCTAGGCAAACAAGCGCAAGCAGCAATGGCTGCTGGTGATTTGGTATCTGACGATTTAATTATGGGCATCATGGAAGAGCGTCTTCAAGAAGATGACTGTAAAAACGGCTACTTATTAGACGGCTTCCCACGCACTATTCCACAAGCAGAGGCGTTAAAGGCACTGCTTGAGAAAATGGGTGAAAAGCTAGACGCTGCTGTTGAAATTGATGTGCCGCGTGACGTGATTCTTGATCGTCTAACCACACGTCGTACGTGTGAAAGCTGTGGCGCAATTTACAACACTAAATCAAACCCAACTAAGGTTGAGGGTGTATGTGATAAGTGTGGTGGTCCAGCGGTTCAACGTGAAGATGAAACTGAAGAGGCAATCAACAATCGTTTAAATGTATACAATGACCAAACTGCACCTTTAGTTGGCTTCTACGAAAACGAAGGTCTATTACTTAGCGTGGATGCAACATCATCTCAAGCGGTGATTGATGCTATTACTGCAAAAATTGGCTAATATTTGATCATCAAATAGGCAAAATAAGTCCAAAACCCCAAGTGTGCATGCACTTGGGGTTTTTTATTATTTGTTTTAAAGCACGACATGACTTATAATTCGCTTACTTATTTTGAGGAGAGATCTGTGAAACGTTTTTTATCGTCTTTATTTTTACTTGTTTTTTCAACATTTGCCCAAGCTCAGGGCGAGCTGCTTCCAGCAGACAAAGCCTTTGCCTTTAAAGCTAAAGTTGTCAATGATGAGATTGTTTTAGACTGGAATATTGCCCAAGGTTATTACCTTTACAAGGAAAAAATCAACATATCAAGTGATTTTTCTAAGCAATTAGGTGTGGCTAAATTTCCGCCGGCAAAAATAAAAAATGATGAGTTTTTCGGAAAGGTTGGTATTTACAGAAATTCAGCAACTGTCAAAATTCCAGTTTTAGAGGGCGATGCAGACTCTTTATTGCTTAATGTCACTTTCCAAGGTTGTGCCGATTTAGGCGTGTGCTACCCACCTATTACTAAGGCGGTTGCTTTGGACATTAGCGCACTGAAAAAACCATCCTTGGTTGACAATGCCTTTGACATGTTTTCTCAAGCCAAAAAAGGTGCGCAATCTGTGGTTGAAAAAATCACGCCTATTTCTGACGAACCACTGCCAGCTGACGAGGCATTTGCCTTTTCAGCCAACGTTTTTGATGCTAATACATTGTTAGTTGCTTGGGATATTCATCCTGAATATTATCTGTATCACGACAAATTCTTTATTGATGTTAAGGGTGCGGAAATCGGCAGGGTTGACTTTCCTAAAGGCAAGATTAAAGACGATCCTTTATTTGGCAAAGTTCAAATTCATAAAAATAGGCTAGAGCTTGAAGTGCCTCTGCGCAATATCGCCAGCCAAAATATTACCTTTACAGCCAAATATCAAGGCTGTTGGACAGGTGGCATTTGCTATCCGCCACAAGAGAAAAATGTTGACTTAGTATTGCCCATTCAAGGAAAGATCGATACACCAGTCAGCACACCTAAGCCTGGAGCCAATACGCAAACAGCACCTGCGGCTGATTTGAATGAAACCGACCAAATTGCCGCCTTATTGCAACAGGATAATATTTTTTGGGTGTTGCTAAGTTTCTTTGGCTTTGGCTTACTGTTGTCATTAACCCCTTGTGTGTTCCCAATGATTCCAATTTTGTCGGGCATTATTGTCGGACAAAAAGGTGAGATTACCACTCGTAAAGCGCTGATTATGTCAATTGTATTTGTCTTGGCCATGAGTGTCACTTATTCAATTGCTGGCGTATTGGCTGGCTATTTTGGTGAAAACCTACAAGTGCTATTCCAAACACCTTGGGTGCTGGTAGTGTTTAGTCTGGTATTTGTTGCATTGGCGTTTTCCATGTTTGGCTATTATGAAATTCAACTGCCGGCTGGTTTGCAAGCCAAAATTGCCAATATGAGCAACAAACAAGAAGGCGGGCATTTAGTCGGTGTTGCTATTATGGGTTTTTTATCTGCTTTGATTGTCGGCCCTTGTGTTGCACCGCCGCTAGCGGGCGCACTGATTTATATCGGTCAAACCGGCGATGCATTATTGGGCGGATTATCTTTGTTTGTTATGAGTCTTGGTATGGGTGCGCCACTGATTCTTATTGGCGCCGGCGTATCTAAATTACCACGCGCTGGCGGCTGGATGGATAATGTTAAATATATCTTTGGTATCTTAATGTTGGCTGTTGCCATTTGGCTAATTGAACGAATTATTCCATCAATCGCCTCACTGGCGCTTTGGGCTGCCTTATTAAGCATTGCACCAATTGCTATGGGTGTGTTAAACAAACTATCTGACACGCCAAGCGCCTGGGGTCGTATCTTTAAGGCGATTGGCTTATTGGTTATGTTCTACGGTATTTTACTTTGGGGCTTAGTGGCTCGTGGTGGTGGCGACATGCTAGCACCGCTGTCTGGCTGGGGCGCCTCTAGTGCACAAGCAACACAAGCGCACGTACAATTTGAAAAAATCAAAAGTATTGAAGATCTAGACAAGGCCTTGACTCGCGGGCAAAAAAACAACCAGGTGGTGATGCTTGACTTTTATGCCGATTGGTGTATCTCATGTAAAGAATTAGAACGCTTTGTGTTTTCGAATGCTGAAGTAGTGAATGCTATGAAAAACACCATTGCCTTGCAGGCTGATGTCACTGACAATGACGCCATCGACAAAGCACTTATGGCTAAATTTAATATTATTGGACCACCAGGAATACTGTTTTTCAAAGATGGTGTTGAGCATCGCTCACAGCGAATTGTGGGCGAAATCAACGCCCAAGGCTATTTAGATCACCTTAACAACGTCAAATAAGCACAAAACTTAGTCGCTAAAAGTCGTTCAAAGCCTACTAACATGCATGATGTTGGTGGTAAAATCAGCTTTATTTGAAGTTGATTAATTGCTGTTATGGATATCTTGCTACTCAATGGCCCTAACCTAAACATGCTTGGCACTCGTGAGCCCGATCATTATGGCGCTCAAACACTTGATGATATTGTCGATAACCTAACACAACTGGCGGCAGATGCAGGCTTGAGCTTGGCGCATCATCAAGATAATTCTGAAGTCGGTTTGATTGACAAAATTCACGGGGCAAGTAGCAATTCAACTCAATATATTATTATCAATCCTGCGGCATTTACACACACATCCGTTGCGCTACGTGACGCAATGTTGGCCGTGGGTATTGAATTCACCGAGGTACACTTATCTAATGTCTACAAGCGTGAAGACTTTAGAAAGCAATCTTATTTTTCAGATATTGCACAAGGCGTAATTTCTGGCTTTGGTGCCCAAGGCTATGAATTTGCACTGAGTGCTGCTATTAAACACATTAAATCAAAGGGGTAAAAAATGGATATTCGTAAAGTAAAAAAACTCATGGAATTGCTAGAACAGTCTGGCATGGCAGAAATTGAAATTGTTGAGGGTGAAGAGTCGGTTCGCATCTCTCGTTATGGTGATGCACCGATAGCGGCCGCACCTATGCAAATAGCTGCCCCGGCACCTGTGGCTGCTGCCCCAGCGCCAACAGCAGCTGAAGCACCTACTGCGACAGCTGCAACGGTTGACGGCCACCCAATTACCTCGCCAATGGTCGGCACTTTCTACACATCAGCCTCACCAACTTCTGATGCCTTTGTTACTATTGGCCAGCATGTTAACCAAGGTGACACAATTTGTATCGTTGAAGCCATGAAAATTATGAACCAAATTGAAGCAGACCAATCAGGCACAGTGACTGAGATTTTATGCAAAGATGGTGATGCGGTTGAATTTGGCCAAACACTTATTGTTATCCAATGATTGCTTTAAATAAAATTCAAAAAGTTCTAATTGCCAATCGTGGTGAGATTGCGCTTAGAATTTTAAGAGCTTGTAAAGAACTGGGCATTAAAACCGTTGCGGTCTATTCAACAGCTGATAAAGATCTTAAGCACGTGCGTCTTGCCGATGAAGCAGTATGTATTGGCCCACACCCTTCAACGGATAGCTACCTAAACATTCCAGCCCTAATTGCAGCAGCCGAAGTCACCCATGCGGATGCAATTCACCCAGGCTACGGTTTTTTATCAGAGAGCGCTGACTTTTCACAGCGTGTTGAAGAAAGTGGCTTTATTTTCATTGGCCCCCATGCTCAAAATATTCGAGTAATGGGTGACAAGGTAGCCGCCATTGAGGCGATGCAGAAGTCTGGCGTGCCTTGTGTGCCTGGTTCAGACGGAGGCCTAGGCGAAGACCCAATCAGAAACATGGAAATTGCTAGAAATATTGGTCTACCAATTATTATTAAAGCCTCTGGTGGTGGTGGTGGCCGAGGCATGCAAGTGGTAGAAGATGAAGCCGACCTGCTTGGCGCTATTGAATTAGCCAAATCTGAAGGTTTGAATTTCTTTGGTAATGCAGAAGTTTATATGGAGAAGTTTCTGACCACGCCACGCCATGTTGAAATTCAAGTGCTGGCCGACGAACATGGCAATGCTGTACACTTAGGCGAGCGTGACTGTTCAATGCAGCGTCGTCACCAGAAAGTGGTTGAAGAAGCGCCAGCACCAGGCATTACACCTGAACTGCGCAATAAAATTGGCCAGGTATGTGCCAATGCTTGTAAGGCAATTAACTATCGCGGTGCAGGTACTTTTGAATTCTTATTCGAAAACAACGAGTTCTACTTTATTGAAATGAACACACGTGTGCAAGTTGAGCACCCAGTTACTGAAATGATTACTGGCATTGATATTGTTCGTGAACAGATTCTAATTGCCGATGGGCAGCCACTATCTTTTTCTCAGGATGACGTTGAGATCAAAGGCCATGCGGTTGAATGTCGAATTAATGCTGAAGATCCAAACAATTTCATGCCGTCTCCAGGAAAAATCACCCAATACCATGCTGCAGGCGGGTTAGGCGTTCGCGTGGATTCACACGTTTATAACGGCTACACGGTGCCGCCTCATTACGATTCGATGATTGGTAAATTGATCACCTATGCAGATACGCGCCTAGGTGCGATTATTAAAATGCAAAACGCGCTTAACGAGATGGTTATTGATGGCATTAAAACCAACATTCCATTACAAGCACGCATCATGGAAGATGAGGTATTTCAACAAGGTGGCATGAACATTCATTACCTTGAAAAAATGCTTGGAGAATCTCACTAGGCGTTATGATTAAAGCAGGCATTATTGGTGGCACTGGCTACACCGGTGTTGAATTACTTAGACTACTTCACAACCATGAAACAGTTGACGTTATTGCGATCAGCTCGCGCTCAGAAGCAGGACAGCTGGTGGGTGATTTTTTTCCTTCTTTAGCAGGACAAACACAGCTGGCATTTACTGCGCCAGGAGACCCGATATTGGATGAGTGTGACGTGGTCTTTTTTGCGACGCCACACGGCGTTGCCATGGAAACTGCTGGCACTTTTGTTGACAAGGGCATTAAAGTCATCGATCTCGGGCCAGATTTTCGCTTGCGTGATAAAGATGAATATGCACAGTGGTACGGTCTTGAAAATTTTCAAGACGACCTGTTAGCATCTTCCGTTTATGGGCTGTCTGAAATTAATCGAGCAAAAATTAAAGACGCTCAATTAATCGGCAATCCAGGCTGCTTCCCAACCACGGTTTTATTGGCGCTTAAGCCGCTGATTGAAAACAAGTTAATTGATCTATCAAATATCATTGTTGACTCTAAAACCGGCGTGAGTGGTGCGGGCCGTGGTGCTAATCAAGCTATGCTGTTGTGTGAAGCTAGCGAGTCTGTCAAGGCTTACGGAGTTAGCGGCCATCGTCACTATCCAGAAATAAAACAAGAATTAAGCTTGTTAGCTGGTGGAGAGTCTATTGGTCTAACCTTTGTCCCACACCTAGTGCCAATGATTCGCGGCATGGAATCCACAATTTATGTGGACTTATTAGATGCGGACACTGATGTACAATCAATCCTTGAAGCCGCCTATAAAGATGAGCACTTTGTCACCGTGCTAAGTGCAGGTGTAATACCGCAAACACGCAGCGTTAAATCCAGTAATTTCTGTCAAATTGCTGCACAACAAGCAACTGGTGGCAAATTAATAATAACCTCTGTGATTGACAATTTAATCAAAGGTGCGGCAGGGCAAGCCATACAAAATATGAATATCATGTTTGGACTTGATGAAAAATCAGGCTTATCATCCATTGGCCTGCTGCCTTAATCTATAGGAGAGACCATGTCAGAAGCATTAGAAAAAGCCGACATTATTTTTAGTGACACTGCTGCTAATAAAGTAGCCACACTGATTACCGAAGAAAAAAATGATAATTTACGTCTACGTGTCTACATTACCGGTGGTGGCTGTTCAGGATTTTCCTACGGCTTTACCTTTGACGAAGAACATAAAGAAGGCGATTCAGGTGTTGAAAATAATGGCGTTCAATTGGTGGTAGACCCAATGAGCTACCAGTATCTAATTGGCGCAACGGTTGATTATCTTGAAGATTTACAAGGTTCGCGCTTTATTATTCACAACCCTAATGCCAAAACCACTTGTGGTTGTGGCTCATCATTCTCTGTTTAGGTAGGCTTATGATTGAATACATTCCAGGTTTAGCAGGCGTTCCCGCCACCGAATCATCCATTTCATCCATTGATGGCAAAAATGGTCTCTTAGCTTACAGAGGGTACTCTATTGAGGACTTAGTTAAAAACGCCTCTTTTGAAGAGGTGGCCATGCTACTGAGAGATGGCGAACTTCCTAGCGAAAAAGACCTAGAGATATTTCGTTGCGTCCTACACAAGCGCCACGAAGTAAAACGCAATATTCGCGAAATGATGTGGGCTTTACCTGCTAGCGGACATCCAATGGATGTCTTGCAAACAGCGATTGCCGCTATGGCAACTTTCTACCCAGATGCGGGCGCTAAAAATCCTGATTCAGCTTTTACCCAAAGCGCATTAACTAAAATTATTGCCAACATGAGCACACTGGTTGCAATGTGGGCTAGAATTAGCGCTGGCTACGATCCAATTCCGCCAAGCAAAAACATGTCTTATGCTAAAAATTTCTTGTACATGTCATTCGGTGAAGAACCAGACGATGATATTGTGCAGCTATTTGATGCTTGTTTAATTTTGCATGCAGAACACACCATTAATGCCAGCACCTTCTCTGCCATGGTTACCGCCTCAACCTTGGCCAACCCTTTTGCCTCCATTTCCGCAGCAGTTGGCACATTGGCTGGTTCGCTACACGGTGGCGCCAATGAAGATGTGCTTAAAATGCTGGATGAAATTGGTGATGCAAAAAATGCACGCGGCTATATTGAAAATCGCTTAAAAAACAAAGAGGTCATTTGGGGCATGGGCCATCGTGAGTACAGCGTTAAAGACCCTCGTGCAAAAATTTTGCAAGAAATGATTGAAGCTTATATTAAGAAATCAAACATTACACTATCAAAACGCTTTGAAACAGCACTTGAAGTAGAGCGTGTGTGTGCAGAGTTGCTATCTGCCAAAGGTGTTTATCCGAATGTTGATTTTTACTCCGGCATTCTATATTCAGAGATCTTTAAGATTCCTAAGGAGCATTTCACGCCTATTTTTGCCATGGCAAGATCAGCTGGCTGGGCCGCTCACTGGCATGAACAAGTTGGTCATAATCGAATCTTCAGGCCAACACAAATCTATACTGGTAGCGATTTTAGAGACTATCCAAAAAAATAAACCCTATGGACAATACAACACACTTTGGCTTTAAAGATGTAGCCACTGAAGACAAGCAAGGCATGGTTCGGGGCGTATTTGACTCGGTTGCCAGCAAATATGATTTAATGAATGACGTGCTTTCATTTGGTGCACACCGTCTTTGGAAGCGCTACACCATCGCCTCTTCTAACGTTAAAACCGGAGATAAAGTTTTAGACATTGCTGGTGGCACTGGCGACCTGGCCATTGAGTTTCGTAAAAAAGTTGGTGATTCAGGCCAAGTTATTTTGTCTGATATTAATGCCGCTATGCTTGGCGAAGGTCGAAAAAACCTCACCAACAAAGGAATTTTTGGCGTTGATTTTGTACAATTGAATGCACAATATCTACCCTTTAAAGACAACACCTTTGATTGTATTTCTATTGCCTTTGGTCTTAGAAATGTCACTGACAAAGACCAAGCGCTACGCGAAATGCATCGCATTTTAAAGCCGGGTGGCTGTTTGCTAATTTTAGAGTTCTCAACAACAGATTCTGAATTTTTGAAAAAATTCTACGACTTTTATTCATTTAATATCATGCCAAAATTGGGTGAAATTATTGCTGACGATAAAGACTCGTATCAATATTTAGCTGAATCTATTCGCAAACACCCTGACCAAGAAACCCTTAAAGATATGGTGCTAGAAGCAGGCTTTGGATTCTGCGAATATCACAATTTGTCTGGTGGTATTGTTGCCCTGCACAAAGGTATTAAGGCTTAGGTCTAACGAGCAGTTATGCAGCATTTTGTTCTGGAGCAGGCACTTAATTTCTTAATCCAAAATGGTGATATCAATCTTAAGCCATTGGATCAAAAAATTATTCGATTTTCGTTAAAAGACTTGCCCCTTGAAGTTGATTTTGTTTGCACCAATAATCGAATTTTTGTCGTCAATGATATCAACAATGTCAGCGATGTTGATATCAAACTTACGGCCAATGTCTTTTTTGCTTTGTTCAAAGGCGAGGATTTAACCGATTTACTAAAGCAAGACAAAATTATTATTCATGGTGACGTCAAAACAGCACAACTGTTAGTGGACATGCTACAGGCAGTTGATATCGATGCTGAAGAAATATTGTCCCAATATACTGGCGACATAGTTGCTCATGAAATAGGCAAAATAACGGGGAAAATAAAAAAAATTACACAAGAATCTAGCAATCCTTTAGAGGCCTTAAAAGACAGTGTTAGTAATTTTTTAATCAACCCAAGCGTGTCTAAAACCTACAAAAACAACAAGCATTAACGTGTCCGGTCTAGCCAGGTTTTTTAAAATCTCTCGAGTATTAATGCGGTATCGCCTCGACTCGCTAATACTGTCAACGCCTTTATTAAAAAACCTCAAGCCTCTGGTTTATTTAATACCTTGGCATTATTTCCCTGTTAAGAAATTCACGCGTGGCGAAAGAATTCGACTGGCGCTTGAAGAATTGGGGCCTATCTATATTAAATTTGGTCAAACGCTCTCCACTCGCCCTGATTTACTGCCCGCGGATATTAGTCTAGAGCTTAAAAAACTGCAGGACAGCTGCCCACCTTTTGCCACTAATGAGGCAAAAGACATTATTGAACACTCCCTAGGCGGAAAAATTGAATCCCTATTCAAGACCTTCGATGATCA
The DNA here is from genome assembly GCA_014384345.1 of Candidatus Thioglobus pontius. Lineage (GTDB taxonomy): Bacteria > Pseudomonadota > Gammaproteobacteria > PS1 > Pseudothioglobaceae > Thioglobus_A > Thioglobus_A pontius. Next base: position 78,177 of record JACNGB010000020.1, on the reverse strand, counting down.
GCCTTTAGCCAGCGCCTCTATTGCACAAGTCCATACAGCAACAACATTGGATGGTGAGGCAGTCGTCGTTAAGGTAGTTCGCCCTGATATTGATTCACTCATCAAAGGGGATATTAAGCTGATGCATAGTTTGGCCAAGCTTATGGACCGACATCCCTTGGCATACAAAATTAGACCTACGGAAGTGGTTGAAGAATTTGAAGCCATTATTAACGACGAGCTCGATATGCGCATCGAAGCCAGGCATTGCGACAAATTAAGCCATAATTTTAACGACTCTAATTTACTCTATGTGCCCAAGGTTCATCACCAGCTCAGCAGCATCAATGTACTGACAACTGAGCGAATTTATGGCACACCTATTGGTGAAATCGATACTCTAAAGGCAAACAATATCGACATGAAGCGCCTAGCTGAAGAAGGGGTGGTTATTTTCTTCACCCAGGTGTTTAAGCATAATTTTTTCCATGCTGATATGCATCCTGGTAATATTTTTGTCTCAGAATCTGGTCAATATATTGGGGTTGATTTTGGCATTATGGGCACACTCAGCGAGACTGATAAAGACTTTTTGGCCGATATATTTTTAGCTTTTTTCAACCAAGATTACCAAAAAGTTGCACAAGTCTATATTGACTCTGGCTGGGTTGGTGCTCATACTGACGAACAAGCATTCGAGGCAGCCGTACAAAAAATTTGCGCCCCAATGTTTGACAAACCCTTGGGAGAAATATCCTTTGGCCAAGTATTATTAGACTTAATTCAAGAGGCGAAGAATTTTGACATCCAAGTCCAGCCACAACTGTTATTATTAGACAAAACCCTATTAAATATTGAAGGCCTAGGCAGACAACTCTACCCAGAACTAGACTTATGGTCTACTGCCAAACCCTTTTTAGAAGACTTAATGAAAGAGAGATATAGTGTGAAAAATACCTTTGAAAAATTAAAAGAACAAGCGCCAGAATTATTAAAAGAAATTCCTGAGCTACCTGCATTGACCATTAATGCATTAAAGCAACTAGGCAAAATGAAAGACATGGGCAAACTCCAGGCACAACAAACTCAAAAAATTGTTGAGCAACTCCAGGACAATGCCAACAAACAAACCTCAGCCATTTTTGCAGGATCATTATTGATTTTAGGCGGCGTGCTTGTAGTCAATCAGTTATGGGTAGCTAGCGCAATCAGTGCAACGGTTGCAATGATTTTTTGGCTAAAATCTAGATAGCTCAACCAATCAATATTATTTAAGGTAAAATTAACGCCTTGGTATATTTGGTCGCAAAATATACGAACTAAGCTATAACACCTTGTTTTGGTGTTTTTTTTATTTTTAGGAGTACAAACATGAGTTTAACAATTAACGCAACAGTGCGTGAAGATCAAGGTAAAGGTGCGAGCCGCCGCCTGCGTCACGCTGAAAAAGTCCCTGCTATTATTTATGGCGCAGGCAAAGCACCAACCAACATTACCTTAGGCCTTCATGAGGTTACACACTTATTAGAAGATGAAACCTCGTACACTTCTGTACTTGATTTAATGGTTGGCAAGAAAAAGGAAGCTGTTATCATTAAAGATTTACAGCGTCACCCTGCTAAAAACATTGTGACTCATGTTGACTTCTTACGCATTAACTTAAAGCAAGCACTAGTAACCAACATTCCATTACACTTTATTGGTGGCGATGAAAATGAAAGCGTACGTTTGGGTGCTATTGTTAACCAGTTTGTTACTACTGTGGAAGTCTCTTGTTTACCAGCTGACTTACCAACGTCAATTGATGTTGATATTACCAACTTAGAAATGGGCGGCCATGTTAGCTTAACTGGCTTAGACCTACCTAAAGGCGTTACATTAACAGCCCTAACGCATGGCGATATTGAAGCGCACGACCAAAGTGTTGTGGCTATTCAAGAGGCTAAGATTATGGCTAAAGTTGAAGATGACGCACCAGTTGCACCTGAAACAGAAGTGGCTGGCGATGATGCTGCTGAAGAAGACAAAGGCGACGAGTAACATTTCTGCATAAGACATTATGGCAATAAAACTGATTGTTGGTCTCGGTAACCCGGGCAAAGACTATCAGTCACATCGTCATAATGTTGGCTTTTGGTTTTGTGACGCGATTGCCAGTCTTTATTCTGGCACCTTTAAAAAAGAAACAAAGTTTTTAGGCGAAGTGGCGCAAGTCACCATCGCAGGAAATTCTGTTCGCCTACTAAAACCAACAACTTTTATGAATCGCTCGGGTCAATCTATTCAAGCATTGGCAAAATTTTATCAACTCAACGTGGATGAAATTCTGGTTGTTCATGATGAACTAGATTTGGATGTTGGCATGGCCAAACTCAAAACCGAAGGTGGACATGGTGGCCATAACGGTTTGCGTGACACCATCAAAGCACTTGGCAATAAATCATTTCATCGGCTACGTTTAGGCATTGGCCATCCTGGCAACAAAGCTCAGGTAGCTGATTATGTACTTCACGCACCTAACAAAAGCGAACTCGAGCCTATTCAATCAGCCATGATTGACGCTTTGCAAGTGATTGAAGACGTTGTACAAGGCAACATCGATAAAGCCATGAAAAACTTACATACAAAAGCTTAGCGCTACATAATTAGGAGATAAAAATGGGATTTAAATGCGGTATTGTTGGACTACCTAATGTTGGAAAATCAACGCTATTTAATGCATTAACGCAAGCTGGTATCGAATCGGCAAACTATCCTTTTTGCACCATTGAACCCAATGTCGGTATCGTGCCAATTAATGATCCACGTCTGGATAAGTTGGCCGACATCGTCAGCCCTGAAAAAATCTTGCCCACCACCATGGAGTTTGTGGATATTGCCGGCTTAGTAGAAGGTGCTTCAAAAGGCGAAGGCCTGGGTAATCAATTTTTAACCAACATCCGTGAAACAGATGCGATTGTTCATGTGGTTCGTTGCTTTGAAGATGAAGACATCATTCATGTCGCCGGCAAAATATCTCCGCTTGATGACATTGAAATCATCAACACCGAATTGGTTTTAGCCGACCTAACAGCTGTTGAAAAACTCATGCAAAAAGCAGTTAAAAACACCAAATCTGGGCAAAAAGACGGCATTCCTTTAAGAGAGTTATTAGAGCGAATTTTGCCAGTACTAGAAGCGGGTCAAAGTGTTAGAAGCTTGGCGTTTGATGAAGAAGAACTCAAGCTATTACGCGGATTTCAATTACTCACCATTAAGCCTGTTTTGTACGTGGCTAACGTGAGTGAAAGCGGCTTTGAAAACAACCCTCATCTTGATTCTGTTCAAGCGTTTGCTGCAACAGAAGGCTCTGAAGTGGTTGCCATTTGTGCAGATATTGAAGCAGAAATATCAGAATTAGAGTCTGATGAAAAAAAGGACTTTCTTGATGAGATGGGCCAAACAGAATCCGGCCTTGACCGTCTAATTCGTGCAGGCTATACACTACTCGGCCTGCAAACTTATTTTACCGCTGGCGTTCAGGAGGTTCGAGCCTGGACTATTAATATTGGCGACAGCGCCCCTCAAGCAGCTGGAAAAATTCATGGTGATTTTGAAAAAGGCTTTATTCGTGCTGAAACAATTGCCTATGAAGATTTTATTGAATTTGGCGGGGAAAAAGGCGCCAAAGAGGCAGGGAAACTCCGCTCAGAAGGCAAGGAATACATTGTACAAGATGGCGATGTGGTACACTTCTTATTTAACGTTTAATCACCTTATTTAGCGCACTGAAATCGTTATGAATACTAAAAAAGAAACCAAATTACTACTTATTCTTGATGGCTGGGGTCACTCAGAGACGGCTGAAAATAACGCCATTGCATTGGCAAAAACACCTGTTTGGGATAGATTTAACGAGCAATTTAAAAACTCTTTAATTCTAACCAGTGGCAAGCAGGTCGGCCTACCAGGCGAACAAATGGGCAATTCTGAAGTGGGTCATTTAAATCTTGGCGCTGGCCGTGTCGTCAAACAAGATTTTACCCGTATCCATAACGAAATAGAAAACGGAGATTTTTTCAGAAATCCTGTTTTAAAAAATGCGCTTGAATATGCCAATGATAACAACAAAGCGGTTCATATTATGGGCTTGCTATCTGATGGCGGTGTTCATTCTCACGAGGAGCAAATCCACGGCATGCTTGAGATGGCACACAAGCATGGCTGTCAAGATGTGTATTTGCATATTTTCACTGATGGTCGTGACTGCGCACAAAAAAGCGCAAAAAAATACATTCAAACACTAGAAAATAAAATTTCTGAACTCGGCACTGGCGAAATTGCCAGCGTGATTGGCCGATATTTCTCACTTGATCGCGATAATCGTTGGTCACGTATTCGTTGCGCCTACGAACTCATTGCTAAAGGTAAGGGAAAATATTTATCAAAAACCGCATTAGATGCAGTTGAACAGGCTTATGAGCGTGGCGAAACAGATGAATTTATTCAATCAACCGTGGTTAATGCGCCGACCAAAATTAACAAAGATGATGTGTTAATTTTTATGAATTATCGAGCAGATCGTGCGCGTCAAATCACCCAGGCATTTACTGATGAGGACTTTCAAGGATTTTCAAGGGGTACATTCAAACCAAGCCATTTCATTTGCTTAACTGAATATAAAAAGAGCTTTAATTTACCCGTTGCCTATCCTTCATCCACGCTTAATAATGTGCTGGGTGAGTATTTGGCCAACCTAGGCATGACGCAACTTAGAATTGCTGAAACTGAAAAATACGCTCATGTGACTTTCTTTTTAAATGGTGGCGTTGAGCGTCCATTTAACGGAGAAGATCGCGTACTCATTCCGTCTCCTGAAGTAGCAACCTATGACTTGCAACCGGAAATGAGTGCTTTTGAGTTAACCGATGAGTTAGTCGAAAACATTGAAAGTCAAAAATATGATTTAATCATCTGTAATTTTGCCAACACTGACATGGTCGGACATTCTGGAAAACTTGATGCAGCCATTAAAGCGGTGGAGGCAGTAGACGCTTGTTTAGGCATCATTTTCCAAGCGGTTAAAACCATTGACGGCGAAATACTCATTACCGCTGATCATGGCAACGCAGAACAAATGGTCAATCCAAAAACCCAAGAAGTGCATACGGCGCATACCAACAACCCGGTGCCACTTATCTTTGTTAGCGCCAGAGAAGCGGATATTGCCCAGCCGTGTGAGGGTGCGCTATCTGATATCGCGCCCACATTATTAGCCATGATGGGTGTTGAACAACCTACAGAAATGACAGGCAAAAGCTTACTAACTTTTAAGTAAAATAATTACAAACCATAATTTAGGAGAAAAACATGAAACAAGATTACTTTATTGCGCCATCAATTTTGGCAGCAGACTTTGCAAGACTGGGCGAGGAAGTGGACAACGTATTGCGTGATGGCGCTGATATCGTTCACTTTGACGTTATGGACAACCACTACGTACCAAACTTAACCATTGGTCCAATGGTATGTGACGCATTAAGATCTCATGGTGTTACCGCACCAATTGATGTGCACCTTATGGTTAAACCAGTTGACAGAATCATTCCAGATTTCGTTGCTGCTGGCGCTTCATACATTACTTTCCACCCAGAGGCTTCTGAGCACATCGACCGTTCACTTGGCATGATTCAAGAAGCGGGCTGTAAATCTGGTTTGGTATTCAACCCAGCAACGCCATTACATGTACTTGAAAATGTCATGGATAAAGTTGATATGATTTTATTAATGTCAGTGAACCCAGGCTTTGGCGGACAATCATTCATTCCACAAACACTAGAAAAATGTCGTCAAGTTCGCAAACTTATTGACGCAAGTGGCAAAGACATCCGCCTAGAAATCGACGGTGGCGTCGGCCCTGCTAACATCCGTGAAGTAGCGGAAGCTGGTGCAGATACGTTTGTAGCAGGTTCAGCCATCTTTAACACAGAAGATTACAAGGCAACTATTGATTCGATGCGTGCAGAGTTAGCTAAGGCGAAATAGCTTGCATCAAACCGTGCTAATGCTTGATGCATCAACATGAATACGGTATAATTGCATTTTTTAAGGTTTTGGCTTAACAATAACTGTTTCGCAATAAACCTAAAGTTGAGTTAGGCGCTTGTATATCAAGCGCCTAACTCGTTTTAATGTATCACACAATTTGTCATGGCAATCAGGGTGCTCTTATATAAGAGTTGATTGCTAGAAATTGTGGAAGAATGGTGCGCAAAAGGCACCTTAACAACCCCGGAGAAATAAAAATGGCAAAAACGTCAATGAAAAAAATGCTTGAGGCAGGTGTTCACTTTGGTCACCGTTCACGCTTCTGGCACCCAAAAATGGATCAATACATCTACGGTACTCGTAACGGTGTGCATATCATTAACCTAGAAAAAACCCTGCCAATGTTTAACGATGTGCTTAATTTCGCATCAAAAACTGCAGCAGCAGGCGGCTCAATTCTGTTTGTTGGCACTAAGCGTGCAGCAAGCGACATCATGAAAGAAGAAGCAATTCGTTGTGGCATGCCTTTCGTTAACCATCGTTGGTTAGGTGGCATGATGACAAACTACAAAACCATTAAAGCTTCAATCAAGCGTCTAAAAGACCTTGAGTTCTTGGCTGAAGAAAATTTTTCTCAATTTGGTAAAAAAGAAGCGTTAATGATGACTCGTGAAATGGAAAAATTAGAGCGTAGCTTGGGTGGTATTAAAGATCTAGGCGGCATTCCGGATGTTGTATTTGTGATCGATATTGGTCATGAGAAAAATGCCATTGCAGAATCTAAAAAATTAGGCCTTCCAATTATCGGTATTGTTGATACTAATCACAACCCTGAAGGCATTGATTACGTTGTTCCTGGTAACGATGACTCTATTAGGGCAATTAGCTATTACGCAAGAGAAGTAGCCAATGCAGTGCTAGAAGCAAAAGCTGCTGCCGGCACTCAAGTTAAAAAAGCACCTGTTGCAAAAAAAGCAGCACCTAAAAAAGCAGTTGAAGAACAAGCTGAAGCACCTGTTGCTAAAGAAGAAGTTGCTAAACCAGCAGAAACAGACCTTAATGCCATGCTTAAGGCTGATTTAGTTGCACTTGCTAAAAAGCAAGGTGTTGAAGTAGCTAGCAAAGATACCAAAGCAGACATTATTGCAAAGCTTGCATAAACACAAAAATTCATAGGAGATAATTATGGCAATTACAGCAGCTTTAGTTAAAGATTTAAGAGAAAGAACTGGCGCAGGCATGATGGACTGTAAAAAAGCCTTGACAGAAACCAACGGCGACATGGAGGCAGCAATTGATTTAATGCGTGCTTCTGGTGCTGCAAAAGCAGCCAAAAAATCAGGCCGTGTTGCTGCAGAAGGCTTGGTTAAGGTTAACATTAGTGATGACAACAAAACAGCAACTATTCTAGAGGTTAACTCTGAAACTGATTTTGTTACTAAGAGTGATGACTTTAAAGGTTTTGTTGACACATTAGGTGCATTAGCACTTAAAACAACACCAGCAAATATCGATGAATTCCTAACTCAAACTTTGGACAATGGCGATTCACTTGAAAAAGCTCGTGAAGATATTGTAGCTAAAGTGGGTGAGAATGTTTTAATTCGTCGTGTTCAAACTATCACTGCTGGTACTGGCGTTATTGGCGCTTACAAGCATGGTGAGCGCATTGCAGTATTGTCAGTTATTGAAGGTGGCGATGAGTCATTGGCAAAAGACATTGCTATGCATGTTGCTGCTGCACGCCCTGAGTGTGTGACTGAAGATGAGCTTAATCCAGAGCTACTTGAAAGAGAAAAAGCAATTTTCGTCGAGCAAGCTCGTGAATCTGGCAAGCCAGACAACATCATTGAAAAAATGATTGGCGGCCGCATGAAGAAGTTTGTTAATGAAGTAACGCTTTACGGCCAGGCTTTTGTTAAAGACCCTGATACAACCGTTGGTGCACTTGCTAAGGCAAATAATGCTGAAGTTAAATCATTCGTTAGATTCGAAGTTGGCGAAGGCATTGAAAAGAAAGAAGAAAACTTTGCTGAAGAAGTGGCGGCACAAATGAAAGGCTAATCCCTTTATTTGAAAGTTTTAAAAAAGAGCGCTGATGCGCTCTTTTTTTTGCGCTAAACAATACGAAGTTTTTCATCCAAACAGTGTGCAGTATTGCACGTCTGAACAACAAGCTCCTCTTGATAAGTTTGATATAGCAAACGCTTGAGTCGATCAAGTTGTTCTTGGCTCATCAACTCAGGATGTCTGGTGATTCGCAACTGATGCGCCACATTGGCATGCAACAACATCTCTAAAGACTCCCAGGCTTTTTCTCCTGAGTTTGGTGTTTTGGTGACTTGTTCATAATCCATTGGAAAATGCTTAACATCAAAACCCACCCAATCAACGAATTTCAAACACGCAGCGAAACGCGCCGGATAAGCACCACCCGTATGCAATCCAACCTTAAAGCCTAATGCTTTAACTTGCGCCATCGCTTCGAGCAATTTATTTTGCAAACAAGGCTCTCCACCACTAAACACTACCGCATCCAACAACCCTTGACGACTTTTAATAAAGCTCAGTATGTCGTCCCAGTCAAATAACGACTGCTTACTGGCCGGGATTAAATCATGATTATGGCAATAACCACAGCGCCAAGGGCATCCTTGTGTAAATACCACACAGGCCAAATGATCCGGGTAATCAATACTGGTAAGCGGCTCAAACCCGCCAACTGCAATGCTCATTAATTGACTCTATTTTCTTTAAAATACTGTCTTTCTCGGTGCTCTGACTGCTTGCCTGGATTAAAGCTTGTTACGGGACGATGATAGCCCATAACACGCGTCCAAACTTCACATGGTTGTCTTTCACTATTGGTTAATAATGTTTTTTTCATTTTTTTCTCCGGTTGTTTTTAATTGTTTTTTAGCTAATAATGCCTCGTCACATTTTGGACAAAACTCATGTTCGCCGTCAATATAGCCATGTGTTGGGCAAATAGAAAACGTTGGTGTAATGGTAATATAGGGCAGACGGAAATTCTCTAGGGAGCGTTTCACCATTTTCATACACGCCTTGCCGCTACTGATGCGCTCACCCATATATAGGTGCAGTACCGTCCCGCCTGTGTATTTAGTTTGCAGCTCATCTTGTCTTTCAAGTGCCTCAAATGGATCTGATGTATAGCCAACTGGCAATTGAGATGAGTTTGTATAGTATGGCTTATCCTTGGTGCCTGCATGAAGAATGCCCTCATAGCGCTTCATATCTTCCTTGGCAAATCTGTAGGTTGTGCCTTCTGCTGGTGTTGCTTCAAGATTAAACATATGGCCTGTTTGCTCTTGAAATTCAATCATTCGTTGACGGATATGATCTAAAAACTCTACCGCCATACTATGGCCTTTTTCTGAAGCAATATCCTCTTGATCTTGATAAAAGTTACGGATCATTTCATTAATACCATTAACACCAATGGTTGAAAAATGATTTCTAAGTGTACCTAAATAGCGCCTAGTGTATGGAAACAAGCCGTTGTCCATTAACTTTTGCACCACCTTTCGCTTAACTTCAAGGGAGTCTTTTGCCATTAACAATAAATCATCCAGCCGTTTGTACAAGCCAACCTTGTCAGCTTGATAGGTGTGGCCCAACCTAGCACAATTAACCGTGACTACGCCTAAAGATCCTGTTTGCTCAGCAGAACCAAACAGCCCATTGCCACGCTTGAGTAATTCGTTCAGATCTAGCTGCAATCGACAGCACATTGAGCGAACCATGTTGGGCTTAAGATCAGAATTTAAAAAGTTTTGAAAATATGGCAGGCCGTATTTAGCGGTCATGTCAAATAAACGCTTAGCATTGTCACTTTCCCAAGGAAAGTCCGGCGTCATGTTGTAGGTTGGTATAGGAAAGGTAAACACACGTCCTTTCGCATCACCCTCAGTCATTACCTCAATATAGGCGCGATTAATCATGTCCATTTCTGCTTGCAAATCACCGTAAGTAAACGGCATTTCTTCGTCACCCATCATCGGCACCTGATCACGCAAATCTTCGGGGCACACCCAGTCAAAAGTCAAATTGGTAAACGGGGTTTGCGTACCCCAGCGTGAAGGCACATTTAAATTATAAATAAGCTCTTGAATACTTTGCTTAACCGCTTCATAGCTTAAATTGTCTAGGCGAATATATGGCGCCACATAAGTATCAAAAGAACTAAACGCCTGAGCGCCAGCCCATTCATTTTGCAGCGTTCCTAGGAAATTCACCATTTGCCCAACCGCACTGGTTAAGTGTTTTGGCGGGCCAGCTTCAATCCGCCCATCAACACCATTTAAACCTTCTCTTAGCAAGGTTCTTAATGACCAACCTGCACAGTATCCTGCCAGCATATCTAAATCATGAATGTGCAAATCACCTTGACGGTGCGCATTGCCTATCTCAGGCGCATAAACATGGCTTAACCAATAATTAGCGATCACCTTGCCAGAGACATTTAAAATCAATCCGCCCAATGAATAGCCTTGGTTAGCATTGGCATTTACTCGCCAATCTGCTCTATCTAAATATTCGTTAATGGATGAGGCAACATCTACTAAGGTTTTTTTATCTTCTCTTAGTGTTTTATGCTGTTGACGATAAGCAATGTAAGCCCTAGCCGTTTTAATAAAGTTAGATGATATTAGCACCTGCTCAACCACATCTTGTATGTGCTCAATCTCTGGCGTTTGTTCTACCTGATAACTTAACACCTTTAAAACTTGAGCCGTTAATAAACCTGCTTCATTATTATCAAATTCTTTGCTAACTTGTCCAGCTCTATAAATAGCCAGATGGATCTTTTTTGAATCAAAAAGTGCCTGTGTGCCATTGCGCTTAACAACACCAAGCGGTGCATTTGCATGAGTTGCGCTCATATTATTCCCCTCTATAACATTAATAAAAATTTTATTTTTTTAGATAATCACTATATATAGTGTTTTAACATTATAAAATAACTATATGTAGTGGTGTATTGACACAGATCAATAAATTAATAATATTTTAAATGCTTGATTTTGGTCAATCAAAATCAAGCAAATTTGACCTAAAATAAAAGCAATTAAACCCATATAAAATTGTCATGAGCCTAATCAACCCGCTTGCTAGCTCCCTATTAACACCGCCATTAGCGCTAACACAAGCTGCTAATAAAATAAATAATAAAGTTATTGTTGGTATTTTTAATCAGGTTTTCGCACAAGCCATTCGAAACGATGACTTAAGCTTCTTGCAAGATCAATGGATATTAATTAAGGTAACCGATATTGGCTTATCATTTAATCTTGGCTTTGATGGTAAGCGACTAATACAAACTCACCAAGACAATCACTTTGGATTAACCATAAGTGCTGATAGCTGTCATTTTCTAGACCTTGTTAGCAAACAAAAAGATCCGGACACTTTGTTCTTTCAGCGAAAAATTAAAATGCAGGGCTCAACCGAACTTGGGCTTTATGTAAAAAACTTTCTAGATGCGTTTGAAGTAGAGTCTCATTGGTTGAGCCTTAAAACAGACCAGATTCTGCAAAGCACCTATCCTATGCTTAAAAAACTATTGTGCAAATCTCAATAGCAAGCCTCCATGAAACCAAATACTCGCGAGGCGATGTATCATTTAATTGCCCAAATAAAAGACACACTGCCTTTTGACGGCATAGATGCAGACTTCTGCTCAGATTCTTGTTCTGGCTGTTCACTAAAATTAGTTGATTTTATTGCCGTGGAAATAGACGAATGGGAACATAGACTCAATCAAGGAGAGGTACCAAATTTTAAAGACATTAACAAGTTAGCCAAAATGGCCACCAAAATACAAACTGTGCTGGTTAAAAACAATCTCATCTAATAGTTGACCTGCATCAATGACATCAACTTACGTCATGCATAAACTAGGGCGTTTTTATTGTTGCCTTTCTCATGCGTACAGCTACACATACAAACCCCGCCAGCTCTCCATTTCTACTAGACAACAACGATTTATACAAACGCTGGAGAGACAAAAAACTCTCAGAACATCCAACAAGCATTGCTGATTTGCTGATTGAAGTTAATGATCCAAGAAGCTTGAGCAAAGGTGAATATGAAGCGTTATTAGATTTAACCCAAAGGGCTAACATGGCTATATATATTGGCAATACGGGCGCCAATCCTTCTGCAGAAATACCTATGGCTATCGCTAACAAGTTCGGCCTAGGGCAAATTAACAAAAATTGGCTAGCTGACGATAATGGCTTAACCTCCTTAACAGTGGTTGATAATGGGGAAAGAAAAAACTATATCCCCTATACAAATAAACCAATTCATTGGCATACTGATGGCTACTACAATGCAGCAGACAAGCAAATCCATGCACTTAATTTACACGTTGTACAAAAAGCCGCAGAAGGGGGTGAAAACCAACTCATGGATCATGAAATTGCCTACATTTTGCTACGTGAAAAAAATCCAGATTTTATCCACGCCCTTATGAATGACAATGTCATGATGATTCCAGCTGGCACAAAACCAGATGGCAGCGTTAGACCTGATAGGCCAGGACCAGTGTTTAGTGTTACCAAGGCTGGCAACTTACATATGCGCTACACTGCTAGAGCTAGAAATATTGAATGGTCACCAGACCCACTAGTTCAAGAAGCTGTTGGTTATTTGCAAGAGATTCTCAATGATGAGTGCTCTGATTACGTATTTAGAGGGCTACTCGAACCTGGGATGGGGCTCATTAGTAATAATGTGCTTCATGATAGGGCAGCATTTACCGACAGCAAAACCAACAAACGGCATTACTATCGAGCTCGTTATTTCGATCGTTTGAAAAATACTGACTGTCTAATCTAAAGCTGTTCTACTGCAAGCGTAACGCCTTTCATGCCTTCTTGGTTATGCCAGTAGCCATCACGCTGTTTATTATCGCTCAATTGGGCCAGTATGTTGAACGCTTCCTGTGATGTATTTTTTTGATCAATTCTATCTCTAAATACGTCGATAATTTGATTAGTTGATTCAACCTGAGGGCTAATTCTAATAACATCAACGCCAATTTTTTTCATTTCATCTAGTTCACAAACCAGGTTTTGAACATCACTAGATAAAGTCTGAATGCCGTTCATAATTAAAAAACTTTGATCCTCTTTAGTGGATAACAACATACCTTGTTGATGATCAATACATTTATACTGACAATCATCCTTAGGCAAATCATAAGCCCTTGCGGTAAAACATCTGGCTGAAAATGCCAATGGTAATTGCCCATAAGCAAACACCTCAACCTCAAGCGCGTTGTGCTTATTATTAACAATATCAAGTAGTGTATCTTTCGATAACTCAACCGGATAGCACCATCGCCTAAGACCTTGTTTAGCCAAATAATTCAAACTAGCCGTGTTATAAACATTAACGCTCGGCCCAATAACAAAAGGTGTGCAGTCTTTTGTTAGCAAATTGATGGCAGAAAAGTCATTGGCTTCAACGCCATAATTTTGATTGTTGCATATTTTTTTCAAACGCTTTAATTCAGAATCTGCTTCAATCAGGGTTAGTGTTGAAAGCACAACCTCCTTACCGGCTGCGCTCAACTGTTGTGCAATTTGAAGCCAATCATCAAGCCTCAACTCATGGCGCTTAGAACACACAACCTCACCCAAATAAACAACATCAACCGAAGATTGGGCAATTTGTTGGTAAAAATCAAAAACCTGTTGTTTAGACCAGTAAAAATAAATAGGGCCTAGTGAAATCTTCATTGCCAGCTCCTGTGATAAGCACCCAGTGTGGTTTGATGGCCCTCAGATACTTCTGATAACGCTTGATGCCATTCATTTTTTGATTGATAGTCGCCCTGATCCAGCCGCTTTAATGCGGCAGACCAAGTTTTGGCTACAGTTTTAATGTAAGCAGGTGAGCGCTGTCTGCCTTCGATTTTTATGGCCTTGACACCTATTTTTTTCAACTCTGGCAAGATGTCCAGCGTGTTTAAACTAGTCGGCTCTTCCAGCGCATAATAAGTATTGCCCATTGCCTCAAATCGGCCTTTGCATAAAGTGGGATAGCCAGCCGTTTCACCTTCTTCATAAGCATCTATTAACACGCCGCCCAATCGGGTTTCAAGGGCAATATCATTCTCAATATATTCAACGTGAGAAGCCGGCGAACAGGCGCCATAAGTATTAGGCGATCTGCCAGTAACATAAGAAGATAATATACAACGACCTTCAACCATGACACACAATGAACCAAACCCAAACACTTCAATATCAACTGGTGAGTGTTCGATCACTTTTTTCACCTGAGCAACAGATAAAACTCGTGGCAAGACGGCGCGCTTAATATTAAAATTTCGATGATAAAAATCTAGCGCCTCATAACTGGTTGCTGATCCTTGTACTGACAAGTGTATGTTTAAATCTGGGTAAGTGGTATGCGCATATTCCATTAAACCAACGTCCGCCAAAATAATGGCATCAACACCAATTTGAGCGCTTCTATCGATACTATCAAGCCAGCGCTGCCAGCCATCTGGCTGTGGGTAAGTATTAATAGCAACATACACTTTTTTACCGCGACTATGCGCATATGCTACAGCTTCTTTAGATCGCTCTAAATTAAAGTTTAATCCAGCAAAATGTCGGGCATTAGTATCATCGGCAAAGCCAATATATACTGTGTCAGCCCCTTCATCAATAGCGGTTTTTAATGCAGGCAGATTGCCCGCCGGACAGACTAATTCCATTTAATTTTCTTCCTATTTTGATCGATTAACTTAGCCTCGATGGCGTTTAACACCTGCCATTTTTTACTACACCACTCTGGCGCCAATAACTGTTGTTTGTTGGCTGTGCCCGTTAATCGATGATAGATCATATCCTCAGGTGCCTGTGCAATTAAGTCAGCCACCACATTCACGTATTCTTGCATTGCCAAAGGCTGGTACTCGCCCCGTCGCCATTCATTGGCTAATTGCGTCCCCTTAACCACATGTAGCGGATGAAACTTAAGCCCATCAACACCTAAATCCAACACTTTTTTTAAGGTAGCTTGATAATGCTTGAGCGTTTCACCAGGCAATCCAATAATTAGATGCGTGCACACTCTTATGCCTTTTTCCCTTGCGGCCAACAGGGTTTTCTCATACTCTTTAAATCCATGCCCCCGGTTAACCTTTACCAAAGTGTTGTCAAAAGCTGATTGCAGGCCTAATTCTAGCCACACATCATAACCTTGCTGCTGGTAATTCTGCAACAAATCAAGCACCGCTTCCGGTACACAATCAGGTCGCGTACCTATTGACAAGCCAACCACATCCTCTTGACTCAGTGCAGTTTCATACATTTTTTTTAAAGTTTGGATATCGCTATAGGTATTGGTATAAGCCTGAAAATAGGCGATATATTTTTTCGCACCCGTACGTTTTATCAGCACCTCGCGCCCATTTTGTATTTGCGTTAATATAGGGTCAGGCTGCCTACCATTTGGACTAAACGTTGCATTGTTGCAGAATGTACAGCCGCCAATACCTTTTGATCCGTCTCGATTAGGACAACTAAGACCAGCATCAATGGCCACCTTGTGTACACGCTCTTTGTGTGTTCTAAGTAGTGATTGACCTAGGGTATTGACATAATCGGATAGCAATCTAACGCCTCTTTATTAGCGAAAGCCCTATTGTAATAATGAATGGCGATAGATGATTTGACCTACATCAACTATCCACCTTTTAATAGACGAAAAAAAACCACCCCGAAGGGTGGTTTTATTGCTTAACTGCTAATTAGATTAGCAGCCTAGTGAGCAGTAATTACTTAGCAATTACTTGGTCACGTGAGTCAGCAGCAGCGTTTGCTTTAGCGTCTGCGTAACCTTTAGCGTAAGCGTCAGCTTGTGCCTTAGCGAATGCATCAGCTTGACCTTTAGCGTATGCATCAGCTACACCCTTAGCGTTAGCGTCTGCAGTACCTGCGTACTTACCGTCAGTAGTAGCGTTAGACTTGTTAGAAGTCTTGTTCTTGTTGTTGTAATGGAAACCCCAGTCAGAATCGTTGTTCATGTCGTTGCTGTTAGCAAAAGGACCGAAGTTTTGAGCGCCATTGAAAGGACCCATGTTAGAACCACCGTTGAAAGGACCCATGTTCTGGCCGCCAGTAAATGGACCCATGTTAGAACCTGAGTTCATAGGACCGAAGTTTGAACCACCGTCGAAAGGACCCCAGTTAGATAGACCGTTACCGTTAGTCCAACCGTTGTTGTTGTTGTTACCAAAAAAAGCTGAAGCTGAAGTAGCTGCTACTAAAGTAGTAATTGCGATAATTTTTTTCATGTTAATCTCCTAGATTATTATGTTGTTATAACACCTTCATTGGCGAGGTGTTTTAATGTGCTGAACTCATGTTCTGCATGGGGAGTATTATACGACAACTATATTAGAAGTCAATGATATTCTTATATTTTTTTTAATATTATTGTTAAAATGCTTTCATAGCAGCACTTATAGCCATCAAAAAATATTAAAAAAATTAGAAATCAGTGAAAAACTCGCTGTTTATAGGCCTAAATAATGCCAAAAAATGGGCTTTTGAGGCTTATTTGTTCAATTACTAGACGCTCAATAGCCATTTTCTAGCAAATTTAACAAATTTTATAAATGCCCTATTAAACAAAAAAGTCGCTAATAAATAGCGACTTTTGTTAATATTGCCAACAAGCGTTATCTATTCAGACTCAACTCTAGAAGTTGAAGAAGCAGCTGGCGACAGTTCGTAACCTTGTTTGCCATAAATACTATCTGTATTACGATAATTTTTCATTTGCGTTTCAATGGCGCGCTGGATATCTTCTGTTTGGTTTTGAATGTGCTGGTATCCTTGTTCAAAATTTATCGGCATTTCATTAACAAAAAAGGTTTTGTTGCCAGAAGATTTTATTTGCTCTAGTGTTTTACTAAAATCTGTGTCCGTTAGCCAATTACTTGGCTGAACTGGATTGGCCATAGGCATCATGCTATTAGCGGGTCTAAATCTTGGATCTTGACGATATTGCTGTAAAGAGCGTGGATATGCGCCATAACGACTCAGATTTTTTGCATCATTAGCTGGTGAATATTGACCGCCACCCATCGACATTGGATTCCAATTAGCATTATTGCTCCACGGAACGGTGCTGTTATAGCCTGTACCAGAACCAAAAGCAGGAAAACTATTCGTATTAAAAAAAGCTGACACACTTAACGATATTGAAAAAACACTTGCCGACATTAATAATGATTTGATTTTCATGACATTCCTACTCTTGATATATAACTTATATCATTTTACCATAATATAGATTATTTTCAAATGACGCTAAAAAGCGTAACTTAATTTGGCAAATAATCGATCATTGTTTTTGTAAGCATCAATCGTTGGATTGTCACCACCGATATAGTCAATAACGCCGCCACTCACTGAGAGTTGATCGTCAATGGCGTAATCTAACTCAACTCTAAGCGAGCCGCCATCTTCACCACGCAACCCAACAACACTGGCAACTGTGGTCAAATCTAGGGCTTGATTTAAATAAGACTGACTGAAGCGTGCCACTTGCTGGTATTCATTTTCCGGCTTATAGCCATTAGACTCAACATTGATCAAATTTTCATAATCATGAATTTTTCGAACAGCCACTTCATAGCTAACCGATCCATCAGCAATACCCGTATACTCAACCCCAATCAACACATCTGTTCTAGCTTTAGTTTGTGCAGCGCCATTGTATTGAATACTGTCAAAATGTGCCGCCTCTGCTTTAAACAAATAATTATCAATAGCTTGGTTATAGGCGGCACCGATCATTTTCAACTTATTGTTATAATCTAGCGTTGTATTACTATTAGTCAAATACGGCTTATCCAAATAAGTGTCTGCATAATACAGGCCGAAATCGTAGCCTGAAAAAGCACCCGTTAAACTTAATGCGACTGTTGTATTATCCAAACTATCATCCGGTGTATTAATAGGCTTGTTGATTGCGGTGGGTTTAAAATCGGAATACTGCGTTGGATTTTCAGAAAAACGATTTTCATGAATCAAAATTGCCGATGCGTTATAACCGCCCTTATAGTAATCCAGCTTACTCATAGTTCTACCCAGTCTTAAATTCTTAATATCGACCAATCCTGGGGTGCGATTGTCTAATGGATTCAGAATATCCGTTATTCGAATCGAATCTGACTTTCCCCATACTATGACTTGCCTACCTGTTTTAAAATCCAAATTTGGAGAAATTTCGAGCTCAATATTTAGCTCATTTAGGTTAATTTCATTTTTATAGCCATTTGGAACCGTTCGATTTTCAAGATCATAAATAAAATCATGGTAGCCTTTTAGGTTGCCAGAGAGCTTAACACCATTTTCAAATTTGTAATCACCCAAAACATCGACCAGGGTTTTAAGCGATGATAAGTTTTTATCATTACTTAAATTGTAATGCGCTTCTAAATCAACCGAACCATAAAGTGCGCCTGGTGCATCTTCAACTTGCACAACAATATCAATCGGTGTCTCGTCAAAATCATCATCATCGAAGCCGTCTTCGGCATTCGATGTGAAAGATAAAAATCCGACTAAAAAAAACAAACAATACTTCATCAATTAAAGACCTTTCTCAATACTGCGAATGGTAAACGTATCAGGATCAATCGCAACATTTATCTGTACATCAGAATTAGACAAAATGGTTTTGTGTAGAGTTGACTTTCCCTGTTTGGTTGTCATCTTAGTTTGCATGGCAACCCAAATGCCATCAATTTCTTTCATTGACAACACATCCATATATTTAATACGGCTGGCTTTTTTAAGATAGAACTTAGCACGGGTTAGTACTTGGTTATCTTGTCGTATGTACAAGGTGCTCTTAATATAGCCAGTTTCATCAATGACCGCCTGACTCACCGGCGTTGATTCAATAACCCACACCTTTTCATTACCCGTTTTACGTTTAACCACAGTTTCTTTAATTAGCTTAAATGTGTAGTCATCTAGCTCTTTATCCGTCATATCTGCATAGGAAAAATCACTACCCATAAATGCAGAATCTTTATCGCTGGCAGGGATGCGCTTGGTTTTTTTCAAGGCAGGTAAGTACATCCATTGATCGTCATCTTTGTCGTCATCACTATAATCGTAAGTTAAAAAAGCCGTGTTTTTAACGTCGCTGGGTGATAAGAAGAAAATAGCTTTATGCTCAGTATTGGCATTAATATCCTTCGAGTAGGTGCGCATTTGTCGATTGCGCTGTTTGCCTTTTTTATCAATCAGAGTCATCTGCATGGTGGAGATCATACTATCTCCATCGTCTCTAGCGTCTACCTTCTCCATGATCTCTCTGGCTTTGTTATCTGCAACAGAGGTGCCACTCAGCACCATGCTCAGAATAATTAAAAATAACCCTTTCATTACAAATCTCCTTTATTGTGAATCATTAATTTCATGATGGCTGGCACTAAGAAAAAGTCAGCCATTAGCGCGATAAAAATTGCGGTTGCAGTCAAGACGCCAAAATTAAACATTGAACTCATTGAGGCAAATAGTAGCACCAAAAAACCAACGGACAACACCAGTGACGTCACCACAATGGCTCTTCCGGTACCCATTAATGTGAGTCTTACCGCTTTATCAACATCATTGTATTCGAGCTCATAGCGCCTAAAATTATGCATAAAATGCACGGTATCATCGACAGCCAAACCAAGGGCAATCGCACCAATCAGCATAGTAAACATGTCCAGCGGCATGTCAAAAATAACCATCACCGTTGACAAGAATAAAATTGGTAACATGTTTGGAATCATGCTAATTAGGCCAATCTTGATATTACCAATCAGCAATATCATCATAACTGAAATCAAACCAAATGCGATAACATAACTCACTGCACTGGAATTAATAGAGCTCTCCATAATCACCGACAATAAAGTTGTAATGCCCGTTAATCGCACAGTTGCCACGCCATTAAATTCCCGATCTAATTCAGCCTGAATTTGGGTAATAAACTGGTTATACTCCAGTGCGTCAATATAAGGCACCTTAACAGTTATACGCGCCTTAGAAAAACTAGAATCTACAAAATCTTGTAAATCATCACTGCCGCTGTTTTCAAATAAAAACAACTCTTGAGCAATCAAGTCTTTGTCTTGTGGAATAGTATAAAACTCAGCTCTATTTTCATTAAGTGCTTTATTGGTTTCTTTAAGCACATCAACCAAACTGAGTGTTTTTCCAACGAAATAGGTATCAGTTTGTATACTGTCTAAATAGAGACTCGCCTTCTCAATTTTGTTTAGAACTGTTGGGTCGTACAAGCCATTTTCTTTGCCTGTATCGATAATTATTTCCAGGGTAATAGAGCCTTTAAGCTTGTCATCTACCACCTCTGTGGCCACTCGTGATTCATGAGTTTCGGGAAACCATTCTAATGGAAAGTGTGAGAATCTCAATTGCGAGGCAAAGAAGATGGCCACAACAATCATCAGACTACTAACAGCAATAATCGCCTTTGGGTAGCCGGTTGAAATACGACTTATGTTTAATAGCACGGTGTCCATCAGAGTATGCTCTTGCGCATCCTCCTTGGTAGTATGCGGCTTAATCTTCATGATAGCAATAAGTGCCGGCAACAATGCCAAGTTAAACAATAAACCAATCATGACACCGCTACTGGCAAATACACCTAGATCTGCAACGGGCGATAACTCTGAAAATGAGAATGACCACAAGCCTGCCGCTGTTGTTAATGAAGTCATGACAATGGCCAATCCAGAATGCCCCATTGCATAACGCAGGGAAGTTTTTCTATCTTGGGTTTTAGACAAATCTTTATAAAAAATTGCTAGCAAGTGGATGGCACCACCGGTAATCACAGCCAGTAAAAATGACGGCATAATTTGAGTAATAATGGTAAATGGTGTGCCTGTCATTGCCATCATTGATAGCGTTACTAAAATAGTAAAGGTAACCGCCAATAATGGCAAGAATACACCAGAGACTCTTTTAAAGAGTAGTGCCAAAACAACAATGATGGCAATCACCATTTTTTGCACAAAGCTCTTGGTATCTGCTTGCATGCTTTGTTTTAATGTACCGGCAATCACCGCTGAACCTGTTAAGTAAATCTGAAAATCGTCAGCAATAAAGTCCTTAATAATCGCTTGTGTCTTTTTAACAATTTCGGTATTTTCTTGATCTGACAAATAAAGTTTGGGTGTTTCACGTGGATCATCGTCTGCAAACTCATCCTCTTCTTCAACAACAATCTTATTGCCTTGCTCATCAAAAGAAGAATAGGTTTGTGTATCAATCACTATGGTCGTAAAGGTTTGATCTTTACTATAGAGTAAATTTTCGAATAATGGGTTGTTAAGTGCACGTTGTTTTTGTGGATCGATGTCTGCTTGATTTATTGGCAACTCTTCAAACAAATCCTCAACAATCAAACTCTCTTGATTGCCATAGGTATTTCTGGCATTAATAAGTGAGTTAACGTCTGTAATATACGGCAACTCCGCCTCAAGTTTTTTATGAAGTTTTTCTAATTTTTTTAGAAAATTCAGATCAAAAACATCAGTTGTTTTAATGGCAACCAACAACTTTTCATCGCGACCAAACTGATCTCGAAATTCATCATAAGCAACACGCATTGGGTCAGTTTTATGTAAAAAACCTTCGGTCGAAGTGTCCATTGTTAAAGACGGTAATTGTGTTGCAAAGGCGAACACAACTAGCAAAATAACACTGATGGTTTTTTTACTATGATCAAAAATAACATCTGAAAAATGTTCAAATTTTCTTTCAGCTCGATGGCGCCAATTCATACAACTTCCCCTTTATTTATGGATAACTATAAAACTAATCGTCTTCTAATTCTATACGATATAGCGCATGACACGCCACACAATTCTGCATTAAAACCGCTACTTGTTCCAACGCATGGTCTCGATCAGCAAGCGAATCAGCATCTAGTGCAATTTGGTCAAATTTTTGATGCGTGTCAGCAGCCAGTAATTTAAAATCAAAAGGTAGTTTAAATATTAATGATAAAGGTACACCGCCAGAGGCATCATTACCCATGGCTTTAGCAGCACTTGAAACTTTGCCCAAATCCTCATTAACAATACCTTGTGTTATCTGTTGTATTGTTGATAAAAATGTTCGCATTTCGGTTAATACGATATTGCGCTCTTCATCATCTAGATGAATAGTTTGGCGCTTATCTACACTGTCACTATCTGCAGTTGTTACACCCGTCAACGTCAACAACACTGAAATAATCATTAGCTTTAATTGTTTCATGATATTCTTTTTTTTAGGTTAATAAGGGTTGCTTAGGGCAACGAATCCCGTTCACAGATTCAACATTACAGCTTAAAACAAAGAGGGAGAATTGAAAAGCTGCAATTCTGTGTACGAATAAATAATGGTTTATTGTCTATCGCCAAACCATATACGAGTAAATAGCTTTTCTTTTAATGCGAACTGATGATATAGCGCCGCTAAAACATGACCTGCCACCAATAACATTAAAATCACACTAAGCACTTCATGTGCCACTAAAGGCACAATGCCTTCGAAAGTCTCTGGCAAAGGCGTACCTGAGCCAAAAAATACAATGTCGCCCAAGCCTGCAATTTGTGCAGTAACAATACCGCTTACTGACATTAAGATCGCCACCGTGTATAGCGCATATTGCCCAAAAGTACTGGCCCTATTGATTACAACCGTGTCAGCATTAATGGGTGTTAATTTCTTGCTGCGCAAACGCACAATCAAACGCACCAACATGAATACCAATATACCAATACCAACCGCCATATGAACTTTCAAGGATCCAATTTTCTCAGGATCAGCATTAGGCATTTCGCTCAGGGTATTGCTACCCATTAGCAACCATGCGCCTATAGCAATAGCTAAGATCCAGTGAAGGCTAACTAAAAATGGATGATAACGTTTCATTAAATACTCCTTATTGCTCAGGCGTTACCGTGACTTTCACAGTCGAACCTGGCAATGTAGTTGATTTAAAGGTAAATTCTCGCTCATTGAACTTAGCGGAAACCAAATAATAATCAAGGCGCTCTTTGAGCTCTTGCTTGTATTTAGTTTCACAATGCTCAATTTGTCGGTAACTAACCACTTTACCACCAGTTGAACGACTGTTGTCACTCGCAATTGATGCGCCTAACAAGGTGCCTGCGACAGTCATGGCCTTATTACCTCGGCCACTGCCCAGTTGATTGCCTACAACACCACCTAATATGCCACCAAAAATTTCATCCGTATATGAGTCATCGCCACCTTTTGAATAAACTGGCACCTCTTCAGTCCAGCAGGATTCATAAGGCATTTGAAAGGTTTGCGTCTTAAAAACTTTCTCAACCTTAAGCACCTCTGCAGTGTCCGTAAAGGCTATCGATGTCGTTGATAAAACAACTAATCCTGTTGCAATTAATTTATTCATTATTCACCTCTATCGTCTGCCATAACCACGGCCATAGCCACCGCCTTGAGATCCGCCGTGCATACCCTGACCCATGCCGCCCATGCCATTTTGTCCACCGCCCATGCTATCTCTAAAGGCCTGTCTATCTTCAGTTGACATAGATTGCATGTTATCTCTAAAAGCTTGTCTATCCTCTGTTGACATGGATTGCATTTGAGCACGCATACCGTTTTGATTTGACCTGTTTAAATTGGCGCCGTTGTTCATTTCAACCATGAATGCTTCTCTTTCTTCAGCTGACATCAACCCCATATTACCCTGATTTTCATTTCTAAAATTCAAACCATCAGTAGCAGACATTGTTTGGAAGTGACTGCGTGCTTCGTGCGTATGTTCAACACCATCAACTATATGTGCTTGCGTTATTTGAGCACTCAATGTCAACGTTGAAATAATCAGTAATTGATTGATTGTTTTCATTGTTATATCTCCTTATTAATTGTTATCGTGATGCTTATAATTTGTATTGCAGCCCTTGTGTGACTTATGCTCTTGCTTTTGATGCTTGATACCAAGACGCTTCATAGTTTCATGTCTAGCCTTGTCATCAAAGCCCATGTAATCAAAAAAAGCATGTCTTTCCATGTCTGTCATATTTCTCATGTTGTTTTGCATCATGTTGAAAAACCCAGCACGCTCCATAGTTGTCATAGAATTTACCGTCTGTTGCGCATCTGACCTTCTGTGCATATTATGCTCATCACCTGGGCCAAATCCTTGAGAAGCTCTCATTCTATCTTTAAAAACTTGTCTCTCTTGAGGGCTTAATTTATCCATGTTGTTGTGCATCATTTGTCTAAATTCAGACTGATCAGCTGGCGACATGGCTTGAACTTTATTGTATAAGTCGCCATGCTGATGTTGATGATTAGCAACATGTGCTTGTGCCGCATAAGCGCCTAATAGCGCTGTTGATAATGCTAAAACTTTAGTGATTTTTTTCATATTATTACTCCGTAGTTGTTAAATTATTTTTTAAAGAGATCTTTGCATAGATAGGGACGATTATCAAAATGCCAGATTTTATTAAATTGGGAATTTTTTAAATCCACTCCTAGTGTGACTAAGGGTGTTTTTAAAATGTTTCCAAGTTGATGAAAGATGGTGTCTTAATAATTATTCATATTTATGTAAAAGTCTCTTCAAGTTGGGCTCAGTATAAGGCGTCAATGTAACCACCGCATTTCCCCAATAAATCAATTGGTAACGGTTTGTTACCAATTGTAACCAGCGCCCTAATGACATGTGCTGACGTATAATCAGGCCCATGAATATTGAAAAAACAATTTTAATTGTTGATGATGACCCTGGCATTTGTCGCATGTTAGAACGCTACTTAACCGAACAGGGGTTTATGCCCCATAGTGTAATTGACGCGGTGCAAATGGATGAATGGCTTGGCAACCATACACCTGACTTGATTCTGCTTGACCTAATGTTGCCGGGAGAAGATGGTCTATCCATTGCCAGACGATTACGAAGCACCTCTAATATTCCCATCATAATGTTGACCGCCAAAGGCGAAGACATCGACCGAATCATTGGTCTTGAAATTGGCGCAGATGACTATCTGGCCAAACCTTTTAACCCACGTGAACTACTGGCTCGAATTAATGCACTATTAAGAAGGGTAAATTACAACACTGCTGCTGAGCCGCTGGATGGAGAGTTGTTCAAATTCGGCCCTTACCTATTTGACAAAGAGTCGCTTATTTTGCATCATCACGATCAAGAAATAACTCTAGGCTATGCAGATAGTGAATTGTTACAGTTGTTTATTAGCAATCCAAATCATCCCATTAGTCGTGATTTTATCTTGGATGAATTGGCTGGCATAGATCGTGATCCGTTTGATCGATCTATTGATGTGCGTATTACCCGCCTGCGTAAAAAAATTGAACCCAATCCTGCCAAGCCTCAATTTATTCGTACAGTGCGAGGTGTGGGTTATCGCTTTACCCCGAATGGAGATAGCGGGGCATGACTAAAACTTTATTTGGACGAACCTCGTTAATTGTTACCAGCACCATGCTGGCATTTTTGGTTGCAACCATTGCCATTGCCGGTTATTTTATTATTCTACCTGTGGGTAAAAGAAATGCTGAAGATTTAGCTTCTCTCATCCACCTATCTGCCAAAACCTATGTTGAGCTGCCACCAGAAACAAGACAAGATTTTATCAATGAGCTGTCAAAAAGCCATCAACTATTCTGGGGCACTGGCAAGGAGCAGCTTGCTGAACATATACATCTTAAGCCTCATTTTAGTTTCATGGAAAATCACCTTTCTAAAAATCTTGGATCAGCGGTCGATATTGCGCCCGAAGTTGGCAATGTAAACCGCCACTGGGTCGACATCAATATTGCTGGAGAATCTGTGAGACTTGGTTTTGATCAACAAAGAATTGGCGTTGCACTGCCTTCAGTAGCGCTATATTTATTATCAATATTAGCCATTATGGCCACTCTCAGCAGTTTAATTTTAGTTAAAAAACTCACCAGGCCGATTCAACGGTTATCAGAAGCTGCTGGCATTATTGGCCGTGGCAACGTGCCTAAAATATTACCGGAAGACGGCCCAAAAGAATTAGCACAAACCGCTAAGGCATTTAACAAAATGTCAACTGATGTTCAAAACCTTTTAGAAAATCGTACCGTGCTATTAGGTGGCATTTCTCATGACTTACGCACCCCATTAACGCGCATGAGAATGGCGCTAGAAATGTTGCCAGAAGGCGTTGATCTTGAATTACGCAACGAACTCAAACATTCTATTGCTAATATGGAATTGATTATTGCTGAATATATGCAATTGACAAAAGGGCTTGAAAATAGCGAGCTTGAACTGATCAACCTGCACGCCTTATTGACTCGTATTATTGCTGAATTAAATCCATCTAAACATCAAGTTGTTAAACTAATGGGCGATCTAGACAGTACAATCAATTCACATCTGTCAGCCTTGCACCGGGTGCTGTCTAACTTAATCGAAAATGCATTACGCTATGGTAACGATCAGCCTGTAAGTGTCTCATGGCAGACATTAGGCGACTCACTAACCATTGTAATTAGCGACCAAGGGTCTGGTATTGCCCCTGAAGATCAGGTGAAAATATTCAGGCCTTTTTATCGATTGGAATCTTCACGTAATCGCAATAGTGGTGGCACTGGATTAGGGTTGGCTATTGTTGATCAGATCGCCACTCAAAAAGGTTGGCAACTCTCATTGCATTCTGAAATGGGTAGCGGCACACAAATCACTCTGTCGCTATGATTTATTATTTCTTAAAGGTTGTTATCAGTGCCGTCTTAATCGTCACCATATCGGAAATTTCAAAGCGCAGCTCTTTTTTTGGCGCCCTAGTTGCCTCCATTCCGCTGATCTCTGTCATGGCTATTCTGTGGATTTATATCGACACCAAAGATATTGAAAAAATCAGCAGCTTGTCAACTGGCATCTTTTGGATGGTATTACCCTCATTAGCACTATTCATCTCTTTACCGGTGTTACTCAAACAGGGTCTTAACTTTTATCTAAGTCTTGGTGTTTCTATAGCCATTACCATTGTTTGCTATTGGCTGATGATTAGTATTTTAAACTACTACGGTATCAAACTATAAACGCCAGGCAAGCCTGGCGTTTATAGTTTAATGCGTGAGCCACTTAGGGTGGCAAATCCCGTACTGATTACAACCTGACCACTAAGGGAGAGAAGCGTGGTTGCGACCGGTAGCACGATAATGGCAAGCTAGCTACATGACGTACCTTCTGCTACACCCATTTTCTTCAAAATTTTTGCCAACGGGCAAATATTAGTTAGCCCACTTTGCATCAAATTAAAGCCTACAAATACCGTTAACCACATCCAATTTGGATCTACATATCGGGTCAGTGCAATACTCACTAATATCATCATGCCAGCCATTAATCTGACCATTCTATTTATTGTCATTATCTACTCCTTTTTTTTAATTACAAAAAGACCTTGGTCATCAAGGCCTTAAAATCGTGCTCGTCTATCCTCTAGAAAAAGGCATTTCTCCAGCTGATAGCAATAGATGAATCTTTATCTGCTTGAACACCATTACGATCTTGAGAAATCGGTTTTGAGATTTCAATACTGATATTTTTAGCCGGTGCATACATGTAGTTCACACCCACACTCGCTTCAGTAATCTTGCCGCCATAATTGGCTGTTTGTGCACCCAACCCTGGTCCGTATATATTTGAATCAATACCGTGAATAGCATCTTGATGTTCAGTTCGCAATCTAAATGATGACACCAATGTCGACTCCCAAGAGTAACTACCCCAGGCGGTTAGCTCATGCTTATCACCAAAGCGCCAGCCTTCTGAGTTTTTATCCTCTAGCGGAATAGTGGCCAAATACTGCGCACCATAACCCCATTTATCATCCTTACCCCAATAAGCCGCACCAACCATTGCATCCCAGGTGCCACCACCGAGTTGCATACCATAACCCAAGCGAGCGGTTGGTGTAGTGTTGGCTGGGGATAGCTGCACATCTGTTTCAGTAACACTGCCTGTTGGCGCACTCAGCACTGCATCAATGATCACATTATGTTTGTTATCTTCACTGTTATAGGCTTTATATAGAGCACCAAACTTGACATCACCCAAACCTTTAGATTTAATCGTAAAATTTCCAAGATGCCCTGTACCGTCACCTTTAAACGTTTCCATTTTGCTTTCTTTTTCAATTATAGGGGCCACTGCCACTAGCGCAATTTTATCGTCCAATGTGTAATTGATAAAAGGCATAACAACATTGGCCTTGGCACTATTTGGCACCACTCTTAACGTTGCAGGTTGGCCCGAATCACCATAAAACTGATTCGAGCTTCCTGTAGCTGCATGGGTTGTTTCGGCTGCAGACACTGATGTACTGCCATTTAACAAACCATCAAATTCATGATGTTGAAAATTCACACCCGCCACATACTGACCTTTCTCAGGAAAAGCATATACGCCAAACAAGCCCGAGGGTGGTGGCGAAGGCAATTGCTTACGCATGTTTTTCATTTTTTTGATTTGCTTAGATAACGCCACACGCTTTTTATAGGCATCATCGCCAAATTCTGCAAAAGATTGTGTTGGTGCAACAAACGATAGCGCTACCGCAGCAGCGATTAGTAAATTTTTAGTATTCATTATTCCCTCCTCTTGATTATTTAATTATTTTAGTAATTCTGATGTGCCCGGATATTCACGAAATACCGCATGACAACCCACACAGCCTGAACTGATTGAGCCTAATAGCGCTGCCGCCTCGCCCATGTTGCCTTTATCAGCAGCTTCAGCCAACTTAATAGCATTACCTTCTACAGAATCATTGAAAGACTCCAATACAGCCAGCTTGCCATCATTGATGTTATCAAGACCTAAGTAAGGCAGTAAGCCACCAACAGGGATACGATGATTAGCCAAACGTCTGGCAGCATCAGCCGTCATCTCGGCTGAATCAGTCATGATGCCCATTGACATGGTTTGATAATCAGACAACACTTCGAGCATTACTTGACGTAATGTTGCTTGATCACTCACACGAGAATGCATCGCTAAAATCGCCATAATTGACATCTTGGTATCAGTTGATAAATCTTTTACTTTTGATTGCAGCTCTGGCTTCATCATCGCAATTTGACTTTGCAACACTTTTTTTAATTCGTCCATGCCAGAATCAGCACTTGCTATCGTTGGCAACATTGTTCCAGCAATAGACAATGCAATAGCTGTTAACAATGAACATGTTTTAATCGTGTTTAAAATTTTATTTTTTAATGGCATTTGTGTTTCTCCTAAAGTTTATTTTTTTGTTTTTTTACTTCTGTTATCATTTTGTTAATCGTAACTTTGCCAATAACATGACTGCCATCATAGAGAGAAGATTTATCGGTTTAATATCAAGGCCGTAACAAGATGTTGTTAAATTGTTTCAAAAATGTAACAACACCAATAGAATGTTAATTTGATGCATAATGTGAAAATGAATAAGCAAAAACTATTGATTGTTGATGATGAGAAAAAACTCAGGGAGTTGTTAACTAACTATCTTAGCAAAGAGGGTTTTGAGGTAAGCGCTGTTGCCGATGGTGTTGAAATGGATGAACACCTAGCTTGCCACAAGGTGGATTTGGTTGTGCTAGACTTAATGCTACCCGGTGAAGATGGGCTGTCTATTGGTCGCAGACTACATCAAAAAAACAACTTGCCTGTTATTATTCTATCTGCTCGAAGTGACGAAATAGACCGGATTGTCGGTTTAGAAATTGGCGCAGATGACTATCTAGCCAAGCCATTTAACCCAAGAGAACTGCTGGCAAGAATTCGCTCAGTTTTGAGACGTAACGCCACAGAAGCATCTACTGAAAGCAAGACTAAACAACCAATCATTACCAACTTTGGCCCATTTTGCTTAAATCTAAACAAACATGAGCTCACTAAAAACGATCAGATTGTCGCCCTAACCACAGGTGAATTCAACATGTTGAGCATATTTATCAATAATATAGATCGTGTGTTGAGTCGCGATCAATTGCTCGAAATGACCAAAGGCTACGACAGGGATCCGTTTGATCGAAGTGTTGATATTTGTATTGGTCGCCTAAGAAAAAAAATAGAGGGCAACCCTTCAAATCCAATTTATCTAAAAACCATTTGGGGGTCTGGCTATTTATTCACTACCAGCCAAACATAGCTGTTTCACATGAAACCTTTAAAATCATTCAGTTTTTTTTATAAAACGCTTTCGATTATTTCACTGGTCTCTATCGGATTTTTAATTGTTGTCTTAACAACAGTTGGTTACTATATGCTTATTCCTCTTGGTGAAAGAGCAACAGCTGATTTGTCTAGTGTCATTATCCATGCAGCTGAACGCTGGGATGATTTAAACGAAACAGAGCAACAGCGGTTTGCTCAGCAAATGCTCAGTAAACATGAGCTGGTGTTAACCAATATCAACAAGAAACTTGCGCCAAGTGACAGTTTCTTACCTTACTTGCACTTACTAAAAAGTTCACTAAATGCTCAATATCCAGAAACAATAAACATAAAAACCAGTACTGACAGCCAAAATGAAGACTGGTACTGGGTAGACATTCCCACCAAAAAGACAACAGTTCGATTTGGATTTGCACGCTCACGTATTGGGGTTAATCCACCAGCCGCCTTTTTTATCACCTTAATTGTTGGTGTAGCGTTAACGCTTGCTACTGCAATTTTTCTAACCAGAAGACTGGCCAAGCCTATTGATCGTTTGTACACCGCGTCACAGTTAATTGGCCATGGACAATGGCCTGATCAAATTAAAGAAGAAGGACCAACAGAATTTATTATTCTGACCAAGCAATTCAACAAAATGAACCTTCAAGTTCAACAGTTGTTGGCTAATAGAACCACGTTGTTATCTGGCATTGCACATGATTTACGCACGCCACTAACACAGATTAACCTTGCACTTTCACTACTACCAGACCAAGGTGGTGATGCGCGGTTAATGGATAGCATTCAACAAGATCTTGACAATATCAACCATTTAATTAGTGATGCACTAGATGTGGGATTGGGGTTATCAGAAGAGCAACTTCAACAGCTTGATATTTATAACGAACTATTAGCTATTATCAACACTGCCCAATCAAACGACATTCAATTAAATTTAGTTGATCATCAGAAATGCATGATTAACATTTACCCTGTGGCTTTTAGGCGAATTATCACCAACCTAATTAGCAACGCTATTAGATATGGTGACAATAAACCCATTGAAATTTCTTTGGCTTGTAATGACAGTCAGTTAATCATTGAAATAATTGACAATGGATCTGGCATTGATCAAGCCTTTCGAGAAAAAGTGTTTCAGCCTTTTTATCGATTAGAAAAATCTAGAAACAGCGACACCGGTGGTAGCGGACTAGGCTTGGCTATTGTTCGACAATTAGCAGAAACTCACAATTGGACTGTTGAACTATCATCCAGTAAAAACGGTGGCACTAAGGCCACCGTTGTGATTGATCTATAATATGGTGCCGATAGCCAGAGTCGAACTGGCACGAGCGTAGCTCACCACCCCCTCAAGGTGGCGCGTCTACCAATTCCGCCATATCGGCAAAAGCGTGTTACTCAGGAATATCGCTGATATCGGATTCCGATGCAGTTGGTGCAATCATAGGTACATCAGACGGAACAATTGGCGCCGATCCAGCTGACTCCATGATGCTAGTCGGCTCGTTATCAGCACTGGTTTCGTTAGTGGCTAAATAAGCCAACGTTAAACTGGTAATAAAGAAAGCAAAAGCCACACTTGCAGTTAACTTGTACATAAACAAATTAGCACCACGAGCGCCAAATACTGATCCTGACGCACCCGCACCAAAAGCAGCGCCTGCATCAGCACCCTTACCGTGTTGCATTAAGATAAGTGCAATTAAGCCTAATGCCAATAGCACATGGATGATTAAAATAATTTGAAACGACATAATTAACCCGCTTTACAAATTTGTAAAAAATCTTCTGCTTTTAATGATGCGCCGCCAATTAATCCACCGTCAATATCTTCACAAGCAATTAGTTCAGCTGCGTTGCTAGGATTCATGCTACCACCATAAAGAATCGGTGTAGATTGTGCGATATTTTCATCATTGGTAGCTAATAGTGCACGAATAGAAGCGTGCGTATCTTGAGCTTGTTGAGGGCTTGCTGTTACGCCAGTACCGATCGCCCAAATTGGTTCATACGCAATAATAATATTTCTAAATGCATCAATACCACAAGTGTCAATAACCACTTGAATTTGTCTTGCAACAACCGCCTCAGTTTCTCCAGCTTCTCTTTCTTCTAGCGTTTCACCAATACAAAAAAGCGCTGTAAGACCACTATCAACAACTGTTTTAACTTTATTGGCAACGTCTTGATCAGTTTCACCATACATACTTCTGCGCTCTGAATGGCCAACAATAACGTAATCAGCGCCAAAATCCTTAATCATATCCACACTGACTTCGCCAGTATGTGCACCTGATGGATGAATACTAACAGTTTGAGCACCAAGATGAAGCTGCGAATGAGTGGTCAGCGCTTCAACTTGAGACAAGTATGGAAAAGGGCTACACACAATGACTTTAGATTCAACTTCAGACATGCCTGACAAAATACCCATTACCAGTGTACTAACCTCTTCTTTTGAGGCGTTCATTTTCCAGTTGCCTGCAACAATTGTTTGACGCATAATAATTCTCTAAATAAAAATGAATTAATGTTACGCTATTTAGCAATAAAAATCAATGTCTAAAGCGTCAGTGTGATGACTTTGAACCAAAGTACAGAGCCAATGAAACCATTAAGATACCCAAAGAGAAATACACCAAATCTAACGAACCTGTAAACGTCATTGACAACGATACCTCAAAAAACGTAACCACTAAAATCATTAAAATAACCTTGGCTAACTTTGATTTTAGATCATCTAAAGAATTAATAACCAACACCTTGGCTGATTGGCCACTACCTTTGGCTTCATCAATTTCGCTAATAAACAGTTCGTATAAACCTAATGAAAAAATTAACAAAATGGTAGCCAATAAGAACCCATCAATGGATCCAACCGTATGCGCCACCATTTCAATTTTTAAAGCGCGTTTTGCTTCTGCAGTTGCGCTTATATAATCTCCTGCATGTGCAATTAAACCAGCCACATCAATCGCAGTAATAACAAACAATAATAATGACAATAGCAACGACGAAATAACCGCTGCCAAAACCATCAATCTAGAGTTCCACAACAACTTTTCAAAATACTTTTCCAAACCATTCATCCACTTCTCTCCCAAAACAAATATAATGCTTAAGTATACATTAATAATTTTATATAACCCGCATGTCGAAAACCTGGACCCAATGCTTAAACACGCTTAAAGACACCATTCCGCTCGCCCAATATAGCGTTTGGGTCCAGCCTTTAAAAGCGCTGGAAGATGGGCAAACCTTATCTTTACTTGCGCCCAATACACAAGTCAAAGATTACATTAATAAAAACCTTAAGTCTCAGATTAAAAGCGCTGTTGCTCAACACAATAAACAGTTAAAAATTTTTATTGGCGTCTCACCTAATGTAGACCAAAAACCTTCAGCATATAAACCACAAGCCACCCCTTTATTTGAAGATTACACGTTTGACAATTTAGTGCTGGGTAATGCCAACCAAATGGCTTATGGCGCCACCAAACAAATTGCTGAAAACATCAAAGGATCACCTTACAATCCATTTATTATTTATGGTGGTTCCGGATTAGGAAAAACCCATTTAATGCAAGCTGCAGGGCATTTAGCCAAAACAAAAAATCCCAATTTAAAAGTACTTTATGTACCACTTATGGATTTTGTTAGAAACATCACTTCTAGCTTAAGACACAACACTATTGAAGACATTAAACTGTTCTATCAATCAGCTGACTTGTTGTTAGTGGATGACATTCACTTAATTGCAGGTAAGGAAAAATCTCAAGAAGAGTTTTTTCATATTTTTAATTTTTTGTTTAACGGTAAAAAGCAAATTATTTTTACCTGTGACCAGCCGCCAAAAAATATTAAATCATTAGAAGAGCGACTTAAAACCAGATTCTCTCAAGGCTTAAATCTACACTTAACGCCGCCTGAATTAGAAATGCGTGCAGCCATCTTGCTGAAAAAAGCTCAAGATCAAAAAATTAATATCAACCTAAACGAAGATGTGGCGCTTTTTATTGCTGGACACATTACCTCAAACGTCAGAGACTTAGAAGGTGCCTTGTTAAAACTAAAAGCTTTTGTTGATTTTTCTAAAATGGACAGCACCATGATTTCTAAAGAGGTGGTTGAAGCGGCACTTGGTGACCTAATTAAACCAGCAATAAAAAACATCGATGTTAATGATATCCAAAAAGAAGTGGCAAAGCATTACGCACTAACCGTTTCAGATCTGAGTTCAAAATCACGCAAACAGCACACTGTACTAGCCAGACAAATGGCTATTTATATTTGTCATGAGCTTAGTGCTTTATCACTCAATAAAATCGGAAAACAATTTGGTAATAGAGATCATTCAACCGTTATCCACGCCATAAATAAAATTAAAGATAAACTGCTAGAAAGCAAAGAAACAAAGGATGATTACGATTTAATTAAGCTTAAATTAGCCAACTTATAAACATTTCCACAACCCAGTTTTACACTCGCCAGTGGACAACAATCATAACTTGACTAAAAAATGAATTTTATACCCTTGTTCACAATTTTTTACATAAAATACTAACAAGATATCAACGATTTAAATGATTAATTTTTAAAGAAAAAAATCACTTATTCACAAAAAATAACACCACTAATAATAACAATAATTTTTAATAAAAGGATTTTTCAATGAACACGCAGCTCACCGTCAAAGAATTACTTGAACCATTACAAACTGTTATTGGTGTTGTTGAAAAAAAACAAACTCTACCTATTCTGTCACATGTATTAATTCAATTAAAAAATAATCAGTTAACCTTAACAACTACTGACATGGAAATTGAGATTAGAGCTTCTCATCCTATACAAACACAAGAAGAAATTTCATTCACTATTTATGCAAAAGATTTAATCGATATTATTAGAAAATTACCTGAATCAACTATTA
Source organism: Candidatus Thioglobus pontius (assembly GCA_014384345.1). Classification (GTDB taxonomy): domain Bacteria; phylum Pseudomonadota; class Gammaproteobacteria; order PS1; family Pseudothioglobaceae; genus Thioglobus_A; species Thioglobus_A pontius. The sequence continues at coordinate 42,941 of JACNGB010000020.1, read as the reverse complement.
TTGAATTTATTATTGAAGAATCTAAGGTTTACATAAAAACCAATAAAAATTCATTTGAACTAAATTCATTCAATCATCAAGATTTTCCTGCATTGCCAAAAATTGAAAACAGTGATGTCATTAAGGTTAATCGTCATCAGTTAAAAGAACTTATTGAAAATACAAGTTTTTCAATGGGTAATCAAGATATTAGAGCATATTTAAACGGTTTGTATTTTGAAGTTAATCAAGATAATATTACGGTTGTTGCTACCGATGGACATCGACTTTCTATTGGTGAAATAAAACAAACTAACCAATTAACCGATAAAAAAACCGTTATTCTGCCAAGAAAAGCTGTTTTAGAATTAACCAAAATTTTAAACAAAAACGAACATGATGAAGTTGAAGTACATCTGTCTGATAATTATTTTTACTTAGTAAGTGATGACACAACCATTATCAGTCGCTTAATTGATGGCAATTTTCCTAATTATTCACAAGTACTACCAACTGACTTTGAAAACACCATTGTTATCGATCGTTTAGAGTTTTTAAACTCACTCCAACAAGCTTCAATTTTTGTAGAGGAGCGTACCAAGGGTGTTAAGTTAATGTTTAAAAATTCACAACTTAATATTTTTTCACATTCTGAACGTGGTCAAGCCAAAACCCAAATCAGCACTAAGAATTTTGACAAAGAAATTGAAATTGCTTTTAATATCCATTACTTAATTTCAATTTTAGAAAAATTAAACACTGATGAAATCAACATGGTTGTTCCGGGTGGCGAAAACCAATCTTGCATGTTAAGTAGTCCAAATGATGAAACCTTCCAATATGTTGTTATGCCAATGCGTATCTAGTTTTATTTATGGCAGTTATACATAAACTGGCAATCACTCAGTTTCGTAATCTTAACAATCAATACATTGAACTTAACAAGCAACTTAATGTGTTTGTTGCCAGTAATGCACAAGGAAAAACCAGTCTTGTTGAAGCAGTTTATTATTTAGGACATAACCGTTCTTTTAAAACAAAAGCGCTAAAAGAGTTAATTCAACTAAATCATCAACAATTTCAATTAGCAGCCCAAGTTGATGATTATCGTTTGAAATTAGAAAAATCTAAACAAAAAACTTTGATTAGTCTTAATCAAAATCGTTTAAAAAATAGTAGCGAACTCTCTAAATTATTACCCATTCAAATTATCACCCCTGATAAAGGCTTTGTTGTTAACGGTACGCCAAAAAACAAACGGTCTTACCTAGATTGGGGTGTGTTCCACTTAAAGCCTGATTGTTTAAGTGATTTTAAAAAATATCACAAAACCTTAAAAAACATTAATTTTTTATTGGTACAACAAAAACAACAGGAATTAGATTATTGGTTTTTAGAAATCGCACATCTATCTAGTAAGATTAATCAAGCACGCCAAGATTATATTGAACAATTAAAACAAACTAATTCAGCCGAATTAATGGAAAGTTTATCGCAATCATTTTGTTTAATTGATACCTTTGATTATCAATTTAAATCTGGTTGGCCTAAAGAAGTTGATGCGTTTAATGCGGATAGTATTTATCAATACCTACTTAAAAGTAAAGCGTTTTTAATGAAAGCCAAATATTTAAATTATGGGCCGCATAAAGCCAGTCTTGATTTTTTATTAAATGATCAGCAAGAATGTTTTTTATCTCGTGGTGAGCAAAAAACTTTGTCTATTGTATTTTGGCTAACACAAGTATCTTTGTTGGTTAATAACAACACTTATCCTATTGTGTTGATTGATGACATTTCATCAGAATTAGATCAATCAAAAATCCAAACAATTTTGAATTATTTACAACAATTAAAGGTTCAAATTTTAATGACCGATATTGGTATAAATACCTTAAGAATTGATCCTGAAAATACCTCAATTTTTAAGATTGAGAAAGGTGTTATTACTCAAGGTTAATATTTGTTGTTTAATTAGCACAAATAGCGCTATATCCCTTTTGTATCAGTAAATATAAAAATAATAAACTCCTTGAAAAAAAGTCGTATGTTGGCGTGTATTTGTCTTGCTCGTGGTATAATAATTTTATTTTTTTCAAGCACTTATGTCTGAAGAACAACCACAAGAATATCAAGCCTCAAATATTAAAGTTTTAAAGGGCTTAGATGCGGTTAGAAAACGCCCTGGAATGTACATTGGTGACACTGATGATGGCACTGGCCTGCATCACATGGTTTTTGAAGTGGTTGATAATGCAATTGATGAAGCGTTAGCAGGTCATTGTTCTAAAATTAATATTGTTATCCATGAAGATCAGTCTGTTTCTGTAACAGATGATGGTCGTGGTATTCCAGTTGATATCCATCCCGAAGAGGGTGTGTCAGCTGCTGAAGTTATTATGACAGTACTACACGCAGGTGGTAAGTTTGATGATAACTCATATAAAGTTTCTGGTGGTTTGCATGGTGTAGGTGTTTCAGTTGTTAATGCATTATCTGAAACAGTTCAATTAACGGTTCACCGAGCAGGTGAAATTCATCAGCAAAGCTACACTTTGGGTGTGCCCGATGCACCAATGAAAGTAATTGGTAAAACCGATACAACGGGTTCAACCATTCACTTTAAGCCAAGCCCAGATGTATTTGCGATTACTGAATTTAAGTATGATATTCTGGCTAACCGTGTTCGTGAGTTATCATTTTTAAACTCAGATGTACATATTGAAATTGAAGAAATTTCAACAGGACGCAAAGATGTATTTGAATATGAAGGTGGTATCACTGCCTTTGTTGAGCATCTTAATAAAGCTAAAAACCCTATTCACAACGATATCATTTCTATTTCTGCAGAACGTGACGATATTACGGTTGATGTTGCATTGCAATGGTCTGATGCTTATCAAGAAAGCATTTATTGTTTTACTAATAATATTCCTCAGCGAGATGGTGGTGCGCATTTAGCGGGTTTCAGAGGTGCGCTAACTCGTACATTGAATAGCTATATTGATAATTCTGGTATGGCTAAAAAAGAAAAAGCTGCCATTACGGGTGAAGATACGCGAGAAGGGCTAACTGCCATTGTTTCTGTTAAAGTGCCGGATCCAAAGTTCTCTTCACAAACCAAAGACAAGCTGGTGTCATCAGAAGTAAGAGCGCCTGTTGAATCAGCGCTGAATGAAAAATTAGGTGAATATCTGTTAGAAAATCCTAACGAAGCTAAAATTATTGTTGGTAAGATTTTAGATGCTTCTAGAGCACGTAATGCAGCTCGAAAAGCTCGAGAAATGACCCGTCGTAAAGGTGTGCTTGATATTGCAGGCTTGCCAGGTAAATTAAGTGATTGCCAAACTAAAGACCCAGCTGAAAGTGAAATATTCCTAGTGGAGGGTGATTCAGCGGGTGGTTCGGCCAAACAAGGCCGTGATCGACGTACTCAAGCAATTTTGCCACTTAAAGGTAAAATTTTAAACGTTGAAAAAGCACGATTTGAAAAAATGCTAGGTTCTGCTGAAGTTGGCACTTTGATTACCGCATTAGGTTGTGGTATTGGTAAAGAAGAATACAATATTGAAAAATTAAGATACCATAAAATTGTGATTATGACGGATGCCGATGTTGATGGTGCTCATATTCGTACTTTGTTGTTAACTTTCTTTTATCGTTATTTGCCAGAATTGGTTGAAAAAGGCTATTTGTACATTGCTCAGCCACCGCTATACAAGATTAAAAAAGGTAAGCAAGAGCGTTATTTAAAAGATGATCAAGAGTTAAATGATTATCTATTGCAAGAAGCGGTTAATGACGCTAACTTGTTTTTTGATACCGATGTGCCACCAATTTCTGGTGTGGCGTTAGAGTCTGCTGTTAAAGATTATTATGCTATTAATGCTATTGTTGCTAAATTATCTAAACATTACCATTCGGATTTATTAAGAGCGATTGCCAGCAGTTCACCGGTAGAAGATTTATCTGATACTAAAACCTTGCAAGCATGGTGTAGTGAAGTGGAAACACAACTAAATCAAGATATATCACCAGCGCAAAAACACACAGTGGCTTATAGTGATAACTCAGTTAATCACACACTGTGTGTTTATGGGGTTGATACCGATCAAGTAACACTAAACCAAGCATTTTTTGACTCACCAGATTACCAAACCATTAAAGCATTTTCAAACAAGATAGAAAGTGCAATTGGCGAACACTCATATGTTGAAAAGAAATCCAAACAAATACAGGTAGACGGTTTTAGTCAAGTGGTTAGTTTTTTAATTGACGATGCTAAAAAAGGCCAAAGCTTCCAACGCTACAAAGGTTTGGGTGAAATGAATCCAGAACAGTTATGGGAAACCACGATGGACCCAGAACAAAGAACCCTACTCAAAGTTAAAATTGAAGATGCGATTGCAGCAGATGAAGTGTTCTCAACCCTAATGGGTGACGAGGTTGAACCTCGTAGAAACTTTATTGAAGATAACGCGTTGTCAGTTGACAACTTAGATTTTTAAATATTAATTATAGATAAACAAGGAGATATATTATGTCTAAACAACATCCAGTCGTTGCTGTAACAGGCTCATCAGGCGCAGGCACAACATTTGTAAAAAAAGCTTTTGAGCGTATTTTTGATGCAAAAAATTTAAACGTTAGTATTGTTGAAGGTGATAGTTTTCATAAATTTGAACGTGCAGACATGAAAGTTGAGGTTGAGAAATCTCGTGCTGCCGGTAAAGTATTAACACATTTTGCAGAAAATGCTAATCATTTTGATAAGCTTGAAGCATTGTTTACTCAATACGGTCAAGACGGTACTGGTCAAAAACGTTACTACATTCATTCAGACGAAGAAGCGGTAGAGCATAATGCACGCCTAGGTACAAATCTAGAGCCGGGTCAATTTACCCCGTGGGAAGATATTGAATCAGGCTCTGATTTGATGTTTTATGAAGGTTTACATGGTGGTGTAAAAACACCAAATTCTGATGTTGCTTCTCAAGTAGATTTATTGGTTGGCGTTGTACCTGCTGTTAACATTGAGTGGATTCAAAAAATTCACCGTGACACCTCTGAGCGCCCTTATACGCCAGAGCAAGTAGCTGAGATTATTCTTGATCGTATGCCGGATTATGTTGAGTTTATTACCCCGCAGTTTGACAATACACACATTAATTTTCACCGAATTCCATTAGTTGATACCTCTAACCCATTTAGTGGTCAAGCGGTGCCATCACCAGAAGATTCATTGGTAGTGACTAGTGTACGTATTGACGGTGTTGATCTTCAAGCGGTTGCCGATAAGCTACCTACAGATGCCATGGCATTCTTACAAAATGACACAACATTGGTTTATAAGGGTAGTTACATGGTAGATGTGATGGATCACATGTTAACACCTATCATTGATGAGTTAATGGCTAACAAGTAGTTCTAGTATTTTTTAGCTAAATAGCCTTGGTGATTATGACAATCATCAAGGTTTTTTTATTTTTGGGAGAGAATAATGAACAATAACACCCCAGAAAAACCAAGTTTTTATCAATTTTTCATTTATTGGTTAAAGCTCGGTTTTATTAGTTTTGGTGGCCCTGCAGGTCAAATTTCTATGATGCATCAAGAGTTGGTTGAAAAGCGCCGATGGATTTCTGAACATCGTTTTTTACATGCGCTAAATTACACCATGGTGTTACCAGGGCCAGAGGCTCAACAATTAGCCACCTATATCGGCTGGCTGATGTTTGGTGTTCGGGGTGGTATTGTTGCTGGTGTGTTGTTTGTACTGCCTTCGTTATTTATTTTAAGTGCCTTAACTTGGATTTATTTGAGCTATGGCTCGGTTAATGAAGTTTCTGGAATACTGTACGGCATTAAACCTGCGGTAACCGCTATTGTCTTATTTGCAGCGTATCGTATTGGTTCAAAAGCACTGCCAAATTCAACACTAAAAATTTTAGCAGTACTGGCATTTGTGGCAATATTTCAGTTTGAAATAGCCTTTCCATATATTGTATTAACAGCAGCTTTAATTGGTTATATTGGTGCAAAAATATCGACCAAAACATTTACTACGAGCGCTCATCATGGTGAGGGTGGGTTCGGTTATGGTCCCGCGCTAATTGATGATGATACCCCCATACCTGAGCATGCTAAATTTAACTGGTCGCGATTAATCTCATTTGCAGTTGTTGGTGTGTTTTTAGGTTTGGTGGTGATGAGCTTGTTAGAGAATACTGTATTACGAGATATGGGTGAGTTTTTCACTAAAGCCGCCTTGGTTACCTTTGGTGGTGCTTATGCGGTATTGCCTTATATTTATCAAGGCGGCGTTGATCACTATCAATGGCTAACTGCCGCACAAATGATGGATGGTTTGGCCTTGGGTGAGACCACGCCCGGACCTTTAATTATGGTGGTGGCATTTGTGGGCTTTGTTGGTGCGACAGTCAAAGAAGTATTTGGACCAGATACTATGTTAATGTCGGGCTTTGTGGGTGCTTCGGTGGCGACTTTTTTCACTTTTTTACCCTCGTTTTTGTTTATCTTTTTGGGTGGTCCTGGTGTTGAAGCAACCCGAGGTGATTTGAAGTTCAGCGCACCTCTGTCGGCAGTTACGGCAGCTGTAGTTGGTGTTATTGTTAATTTAGCAGTCTTTTTTGCTTTGGCTACCTGGATTCAGAATAATCAATTTGATTGGATTTCAATCGCCATTACTGTGGCTGCTTTTATCGCCCTATTTCGCTACAAAATAGGGATTATGACAGTGATAGCAATAAGTGCAGGTATTGGCCTAGGATTGTCTATTTTTTAAGCAAATAGCGGGTTATTTAACAACAATATTAACCAGCTTGTTTGGCACAACAATCACCTTGACAATGTTTTTGCCATCAGTAAATTTAGCAACATTGTCATCAGCTAATGCATGACGCTCAACTTCGGTTTTGTCTAGGTCGGCACCCAGCATTAATTTTGCACGCAATTTACCATTAACCTGAACAATGATTTGAACCTCATCTTGCTCCAAAGCTTGTTGATCAACTTCAGGCCACGGTTCGTTAATAATGGCGGTTGTGTTGCCCAATTGTTGCCATAGATGATGACAAAGGTGAGGAGTGATCGGGCTAAGTGCACGTAAAATAATGCCTAGTGACTCAAGCCTGACAGCCATTGATTGTTCATCAGTCTGTTTAAATTTGCTTAGTGCGTTGGTTAATTCCATCAAAGCAGCAATCGCTGTATTAAACGAATGTCTACGTTTAATGTCATCAGTTATTTTTGCGAGCGTTTGATGGGTTTTTTGACGAATTTGTTGTTGCTCTTTGGTTAATGTATCAATGGTTATCTTAGTTTCAGTAGATTGTTTGGCATCTGCTAAATAAGACCCTGCTAAGCGGTAAATTTTATTGACAAATCTGTGTGAACCTTCAAGACCAGAATCACTCCACTCAAGATCTTGAGTGGGTGGCGCGGCAAACAAGATAAATAAGCGCACAGTATCAGCACCATACTTTTCAATCATTTCTGCAGGATCAACCGTGTTGCCTTTTGATTTACTCATCTTGGCGCCATCTTTGAGCACCATACCTTGAGTTAGAAGATTTTTAAACGGCTCATCATGGTTAATTAAGCCTTCATCACGTAGCAGCTTGTTAAAGAATCTAGCATACAATAAATGAAGGATAGCATGCTCAATACCACCAATGTATTGATCAACCTCAAGCCAATAATCGGCGCGCTCATCTAGCATTGCTGTGTTGTTATCTGCACAAGCATAACGCGCAAAATACCAGCTTGATTCAAAGAAGGTGTCAAAGGTATCGGTTTCACGCTGAGCGTTTTTGCCACAAGTTGGACAAGTGGTTTCGTAAAATTCTGGCATTTTTTTGATCGGAGATCCGACACCATCAAATGCCACCTCTTCAGGCAGGGTAACTGGCAAATCTTGTTCAGGAACAGCAACAGAGCCGCAACATTCACAATTAATAATAGGGATTGGACAACCCCAATAGCGTTGACGAGAAACACCCCAATCACGCAGGCGATAATTGGTTTGTTTTTCGCCTAAATTAGTAGAGTGTAATTTGTCAGCAATTGCTTCAAATGCTTGCTCAAACTCTAATCCGTCAAATTCACCGGAGTTGATTAACACACCTTTATCAGTGAATGCACTTTGACTGATATCGTGTTCTGATTGCATTGGTTTAATAACCTCAAGCATGGGGATGTTGTATTTTTGGGCAAATTCAAAATCACGCTGATCGTGAGCCGGTACACTCATCACTGCGCCAGTACCATAACCCATCAAAACAAAGTTAGCAATCCAAATTTGCACTTCTTTTCCGGTAATTGGATGAAGGCAGGTTAGGCCTGAGTTAACCCCTTTCTTCTCCATGGTTTCCATGGCAGCTTCAGAAGTTTCCATGGTCTTACACTCATCAATAAAGGCTTGGACATCGGCATTGTTTTTGCCAGCTTCTATTGCTAAAGGGTGTTCGCTCGCAATAGCAAGATAAGTTACCCCCATTAGTGTGTCAGGACGCGTAGTGTAGACCGTTAGCGGTGAGGAGTTTTCTCGATTAAAACTAATTTCAAGACCTACCGATTTTCCAATCCAATTACGTTGCATAGTTTTAACCGCGTCAGGCCAACCTTCTAATGTGTCCAACGATTCTAATAGTTCATCCGCATAATCAGTGATACGCATAAACCATTGTGAAATTTCTTTTTTCTCAATCAGGGCATCAGAACGCCAGCCACGACCATCAATAACTTGCTCATTGGCCAGCACTGTTTGATCAACAGGATCCCAATTAACCACCGAATTTTTCTTGTAAACTAAACCTTTTTCAAATAGCTTAATAAACAACCATTGTTCCCATTTGTAGTATTTTGGATGACAAGTGGCAATTTCTCGAGACCAGTCATAACCAAATCCCAGTTGAGACAATTGTTCACGCATGTAGTCAATATTTTCGTAAGTCCAGTTGGCAGGCGGCACTTTATTCTTTAATGCGGCATTTTCAGCTGGCAGTCCGAATGCATCCCAGCCAATGGGCTGTAGTACATTTTTGCCTTGCATTTTTTGGAATCGAGAAATAACATCACCGATTGAATAATTACGCACATGGCCCATATGCAGGCGACCTGACGGATAAGGAAACATGCTTAAGCAATAGTATTTTTCTTTTGAGGTGTCCTCAACCACTTCAAAAGATTTGTGTTGCTTCCAATATTGTTGGGCTTCTAGCTCAATCGCTTGAGCGTTATAGTCTGAATTCATTGCGGTGTATTATTTGCTACCAATATCACAAGGTGAAATGGCCGAGTTAAGTTGTAGTGTGCCAACTAGGTTGTTAACACTATCTAGATTGTGATCGATTAAATATTGACTAATGCCATCATTAATTTTATGACAAACTAATGGGTCATAAAATAAGGCAGTGCCAACGCCAACCGTTGCTGCACCAGCAATAATAAATTCAATGGCATCGTTGGCGGTCATAATACCACCTTGGCCAATAATTGGTACATTGTGATGCTTGCTCACCTGATAGACTTGATGTACTTTTAGTAGAGCCACTGGCTTAATGGCTGGTCCGGATAAGCCACCTTGATTGTTACCAATAACAGGCTGTCTTGTTTCGGTATCAATCGACATACCCATTAAGGTGTTGATTACCGCCAAGCCATCAGTGCCAGCATCGATACAGCGTTGAGCACTCAGAGCGATATCGGTTTGATTAGGTGAGAGTTTGGTGATGATCGGTTTGCTGGTATTTTGACGACAAATATCAACCACTCGGTATGACATATCAGGGTCATTACCAAAGGCTACGCCACCCTCTTTAACGTTAGGACATGAGATGTTGATTTCAATGGCGTCAATATCGGAGTCGTCAAAGCGTTTAGCAATCTCGCCATATTCCTCCACAGAGGAGCCTGAAATGTTAATAATAAAACGAGTTTCAGATTTATCAAGGCTGGGCATAATGTCGTTAATCACCACATCAGCGCCTGGATTCTGCAAACCAATCGCATTAATCATGCCTTGTGGTGTTTCAGTAACTCGGCTAGGAATATTGCCAAGGCGTGGCTCTAGCGTCGTGCCTTTGAGACATATGGCGCCGACATCTGTATTAGAAAAACCATCGATTCGGGTGTATTCTTCGCCAAAGCCAACACAGCCAGAAAGTAGCACGATTGGCGAGTCTAGCTCAAGGCCACAAAATTGAGTTTTTAAGTTATTATGCATACGCCGTATTATACATTTTTGCTGTTAAAATTAGTAATTATGAAAGGCTTGTTTATTAGTGGTAGCGGTACAGATGTGGGTAAAACATTTATTGCCACCAAGTTGATTCGTTTGCTTGCCCAAACAAGGCAGGTTGCGGTTAGAAAACCGGTTGAAAGTGACTGCCAATTGGTTGGTAAAAAATTAGTGACTAAAGACGCCGCCGCCTTGCTTGAAGCGAGCAATGTCGACGAGGATATTAATACTGTTTGCGCTTATCAGTTCAGTCAATGCTGTAGTGCAGAGCAAGCCAGTATCGCCTCAGGTGTTGATCTGGGTTTGAGACAGCTGGTTGATGTCTGTGCTAGTGATCATTATGTGGTGGTCGAAGGGGCTGGCGGACTACTCTCCCCAATAGCACTAAACACGCTTAATATTGACTTGGCTGTTGCCTTGGATTTGCCTGTAGTTATTGTGCTTAAAGACGAATTGGGCGCAGTTAATCAGGCTTTACTAACCTTGAAAGTGGCAACACAATACCAATTAACAGTTGTTGGTATTGTGTTAAATCAATTTAAATCGAACACCCTAAATAATGCTGAAGTTATCGAGCATTACGGGGGTTGTAAGGTGGTTATTTACAATGGGAATAATCCTGGCGATTTTGAGTTAAGCTTGCAGAAATTACTAGTCTAATAAGGTTAGATTAGGTTTTTTGTCTTCAGGGTCTGCTGGTTTTTGCACTTCAAAGAACATGCCTTCGCCATTCTCACCTGTATAAATACTTAAGACTGCCGAAGTTGGTATGTAAATGTCAATTGACTGCCCGGAGAATCTAGCTTTAAAGCTAATATAATCATTATCTAACACCAGTGATTGTGTTGCTGTGCTGGCAATGTTTAATACAATACGATTGTCTTGAATAAACTGTTCTGGCACAACCACATCTTTGTGGCTGCAATCAACCAGGATGTGAGCGGTAAAGTCAGAGTCTTCCATCCATTGATGATAAGCTCTAATCAAATAAGGCGCAACCGCAACCATAGGTATTAGTTGTATTCTTTTTCGCAGTCAGTTAAAGATTCTTTAAATGAGTCTCTTGAAAATAGACGCTTAGCATAGTCAGTAACCACTTTGCCAGGTGCACCTAAATCAACATCTAATTTTTTTAGTCGCCATAGTAATGCTGCTAGACAAGCGTCAACAATAGTCATCTCTTCACTCTTAAAGAATGGCTTGTAAGCAAACAAAGGCACTAATTCAATTAAATTGCTTTTAAGAATTTTGCGCGCTTCATCAGCCTCTTTTTTACTGCCGGTTTCAATGGTTCTGGTTAATTCAAACCAACAGCCCGCAGAGCGAGTGAATCTAAAAATCATCAAACGCTTTTCTGATTTTTCAATGGGGTCGACGGGTAATAATGGCGGAAATGGGAAGCGCTCATCAAGATACTCCATGATCACCGATAGGTCATAAAGTACAATGCCACGATCAAATAAGGTAGGCAGAGTTTGACAAGGGTTAAGTTCTAGAATCTCTTCTGGCATCTCGTCAATCTTAATGTTAAACACCTCTCTTTCAATGTTCTTTTCAGCCATAATGAAGCGAACAACGTGCGACTCAATCTCTTGTGGAGATGAATAAAGTGTTGTTGAAGATGGATTAGGTTTTGTTAACATGATTGCTACCCCTTAAAAATGAAAAAAACAGCAGGCCCATTTTAAGACTGCTGTTATGTGTTTATTTGGTGTTATTGTTTAGTTAGTCTTTCGCACGCCATTTGCCGTACTTAACATCTTTCCAGTATTCTTTCTTAAGTAGATAAGCAAGAATAAACAAGATGAACAAGAAGCCTAATACTTTAACACCAATCTCGTATCTGATTAGCTTAACAGGTTCTGCCACATAATCCAAGAAATTCGTAATATCTCTGACATCTTGATTAAAAGCTCTTTCAGATTTATCCTGTTTTAGCTGCCAAAGAACATCAGGCATTGAGGCGTTTTCCAGTACATGGTTATTAACACCGTATGGGCGCGAATCATCGGCATAGAAGCCTTTTAGGTAAGTGTAAACCCAGTCTGTACCTCTAGCTCTAGCGGTAAGCGATAGGTCTGGTGGTGTTGTGCCAAACCATTCTTTAGCGCCATCGTCCGGCATTGAAGAGAAGATGGTGCTGCCCGTTTTTTCAGCATTAAACATCAGGTTGTTAGCCATGTCAGTTTCACTAATGTTTAGATCTTTTGCAATGCGGTTGTAACGCATTAACTCAATAGAGTGACAACCAGAACAATAGTTCATAAAAGATTGTGCACCACGTTGTAATGAGGCTTCATCGTTGATATCTGTGTTGGCAGGATCTAAATGAACGCCAGCGCCACCAGCTGTTGCGTTAAAAGAGATAATCATTGCTGCAACTGCAGACAGTGTTGTGTTGAATAATGTTTTCATATTAATGCTCCGTTGTTCTCTCAGGCACCGGCTTGGTCTCTCCAATTGAAGTAAACCAAGGCATCAGGATAAAGAATGCAAAGTAAAGGGCTGTAAAGATTTGAGCCATTAAGCTGTATAGTGGTGTTACGGCTTGCATGCCCAACCAACCTAATACGATAAATGTGACTACAAAGATAGCTAGTGCTACCTTGTATGGCCATGAACGGTATCTGATTGACTTAACTTTAGAGCGATCTAACCATGGTAGCGCAACAAGAATCAACAAGGCTGCAAACATTGCTAGTACGCCCGGTAGCTGAGAGCCAAACATTGGCGGGATGGCTCTTAACACAGAGTAGAACGGTGTTAAGTACCAAAGTGGCGCAATGTGATCTGGCGTCTTAAGTGGGTTTGCTTCAACGAAGTTTGGAGCCTCCAAGAAGTAGCCACCTAGGGCTGGTGCAAAGAATACAATAGAAGTGAAGATCATTAAGAATACCACCACACCCACAATATCTTTAACACTGTAGTATGGGTGAAACGGAATACCGTCTTTTGGAATGCCGTCGGCATCCTTGTTCTTTTTGATTTCAACACCATCAGGGTTGTTAGAGCCTACTGTGTGTAGTGCAACAATGTGTAAGAACACTAATACAACTAAGATAAGCGGTAAGGCTATAACGTGTAAAGAGAAGAAGCGATTAAGCGCAGGATCACCTACCGCGTAGTCACCCAAGATAAATTCTAATAAGATGTCGCCAATAACTGGGAATGAGCCAAATAAGTTGATGATTACTTTTGCACCCCAGTATGACATTTGACCCCACGGCAGTACATAACCCATAAAGGCTTCAGCCATTAAGGCAATGTAGAGCACCATGCCTAAAATCCAAATTAATTCTCTAGGCGCTTTGTATGAGCCGTATAGTAGGCCGCGATACATATGTAGATAAATCACAACAAAGAAAGCCGAGGCGCCCGTTGAATGAATATAGCGAATGAGCCAGCCCCAGTCTACATCACGCATGATGTATTCGACCGATGCAAATGCAAGTGCTGCATCTGGCTTAAAGTGCATGGTTAAAAAGACACCAGTTAAGATTTGAATAACCAGTACTAGAATGGCTAAAGAGCCAAAGAAGTACCAAAAGTTAAAGTTTCTAGGGGTATAGTACTCAGCTAAATGTTCATTCCAAACTTTAGTCAGCGGAAATCTTTGATCGATCCAATTTTTATTATTATCCACGCTATGCTCCTATGATGCTTTTGGGTCAATGCCAATTCTAATTAATGAATCAGTCACAAAATGATATGGCGGAATGGCCAGGTTGATTGGCGCTGGAACGCCAGCATATACCCTACCCGCCAAGTCGAATTTAGAACCGTGACATGGACAGTAAAAACCACCTTTCCAAGCATCACCGCCTAAATCAGCCGCACCCACTTCAGGACGGTAAGTTGGTGAACAGCCCAAGTGTGTACAAATGCCAATCATAACCGCAATTTCAGGGTTGATTGAACGGTGAGGGTTTCTAGCATATTCTGGCTGCTGATCTTCTGTGTTATTTGGATCAACCAATTCAGCGTCAAGTGTTGGCAAGTTTGCCAGCACTGTTTTGTCACGCCTAAAGATCCAAACTGGCTTTTTGCGCCATAAGACACGAACAAGCTGACCTTCTTCTAATTTTGTAATATCTACATCAACGGGTGCACCAGCAGCTTTTGCGCGTGCTGAAGGCATCCACGATGATAAAAATGGTACCAATACAAAACCAACGCCTACCGCACCAACAACACTAGTGGCACCTGTCAAAAAGCGTCTTTTCTTTAAGTCTATTTCTTGTTCTGACATAAGATTACAGTCCTTTATTTGAGTGTGTATAGATTAAATCTATAATGAAAAACCCAATAATTATACTGTAATATTAGCGATATATGATAAACAATTTACCCGCTGTTGCGTTATTAATTGGCAGCAACCTTAATTTTAATGTGGTTTATTTCAATCGAGGGTGAGGCGGTACGTATTAAGGTCATAATTTCAGGAATTTGTTGTTTGGCTCTAAAGGCAATGGCAGGATTATTGGTAATCAGAGTTGCCACCCCTTGTTGAATGAGACAAAGCTCTAGTGTTTTGAGTGTTTCAGGCAAAATCGGCTGTAGTGCGGCGTTAATTTTATTATAGTGCTTTGCTTGTGAGAATAATCTGCCCAATGATCCTTGGGCAGAAAAATTGGAAATATCAATCATGGGTTTATGCTGACACATTTGATGCAAAGCCTTGTTTATCTATGAGAAAATAGGTTTTTTTATCAAAAACCATTCTTTATATTCTATATGAGTATTATAAATAAAGTTTTATCCAAAATTGTTGGCTCTAGAAATGAGCGCCTGATTAAAAAGCTAAGAAAAACAGTGGGTGAAATTAGCGCCCTAGAGGCAGCCATGCAAGCGTTGAGCGATGATGAATTACGCGCTAAAACACAAGAATTTAAAGAGCGTTATCAGGCTGAACAATCACTTGATTTATTGCTAGTCGAAGCTTTTGCGGTGATGAGAGAGGCTAGTGTTAGAGTATTGGGGTTGAGACATCATGATGTTCAGCTAATTGGTGGCATGGTGTTAAATGATGGCAATATTTCAGAAATGGGTACTGGCGAGGGTAAAACTTTGGTGGCCACATTACCCGCCTATCTCAATGCGTTGACTGGTAACGGCGTGCATGTTGTTACGGTGAATGACTACTTAGCCGAACGCGACGCCCAGTGGATGGGCAAGGTGTTTGAATTTTTGGGCTTAACAGTGGGCATTATTGCAGCCAATAAACCGCCTGAAGATAAACAAGCGGCGTACGGGTGTGATATTGTTTATGCCACCAACAATGAATTAGGCTTTGATTATTTGCGTGACAACATGGCGTTTACCACTGAGCAAAAAGTTCAAAGAGGTTTAAATTTTGCCATTGTTGATGAAGTTGATTCTATTTTGATTGACGAGGCTAGAACGCCGCTTATCATTTCAGGCCCTGCAGCGGATTATTCTGAAGTGTATAAAGCCATTAATCACATGATTCCGAACTTTACCAAACAAACAGAGAGTGGTGAAGGCAAGGAAATAGTGGTAGAGATTGCTGGTGACTATACGGTTGATGAAAAGCACAAGCAGGTATTTTTAACGGACGATGGCCACGCTAAAGCGGAAGATTTGCTCATCAATGCAGGCGCTCTTCCCGAAGGTGCAAGTTTGTATGATGCTAGCAACATTTTGCTGATGCAACACATTAATTCTGCCCTGCGCGCACATATCTTGTTTCATGTGAATGATCAATACATTGTTGACGGCGATGAAATTGTAATTGTTGATGAATTCACCGGTAGAACTATGCCGGGGCGTCGCTGGAGCGAGGGATTGCATCAGGCCATTGAGGCCAAAGAAGGGGTTAGCATTAAGAAAGAAAACCAAACGCTGGCTTCAATCACCTTCCAGAATTATTTCCGACTTTACAACAAACTCTCGGGCATGACCGGTACGGCAGACACAGAAGCGGTAGAATTTCAAGATATTTACGGCCTAGAAACTGTAGTCATCCCGCCAAATAAAATCTCCGAACGAGACGACAAAGCTGATCAAATCTACCTAACGCTTGAAGAGAAATTAGAAGCCATTGCCAACGATGTTGAGCAATGTCAGCAAACTGGTCAGCCAGTGTTGGTTGGTACCAGCAGTATTGAAAACTCCGAAGCTATCTCTACCCTGCTAACTAAGAAAAAAATCAAGCACGAAGTGTTGAATGCCAAGCAACATGAAAGAGAGGCAACGATTATTGCTAATGCAGGTGCAATTGGGTCGGTTACCATTGCGACCAACATGGCGGGTCGTGGTACAGATATTGTGCTTGGTGGCAAACTTGTAGAAAACGCAACCGACAAGCAAAAGCAAGACTGGACGCTTGAGCATGACAAGGTTATTTCAGCAGGTGGATTGCATATTGTTGGTACTGAGCGTAATGAGTCTCGTCGTGTTGATAATCAATTGCGTGGCCGTTCTGGTCGTCAAGGTGATGTTGGTTCAACGCGTTTTTATTTGTCACTTGAAGATAACTTAATGCGTATTTTTGCCAGTGAAAAAATGGCTAATATGATGAAAAAATTAGGCATGGAGAAAGGCGAGGCGATTGAGCACAAAATGGTTAATCGTGCCATTGAAAATGCGCAGCGTAAAGTCGAGGGCATGAATTATGATGCCCGTAAAAATTTATTAGAATATGATGACGTTGCCAATGACCAGCGTAAGGTAATTTACACATTGCGCGATGAGCTAATGAGCACCAATGATGTTCAAGATCGTTTTATAACAATTAGAAAGCAGGTGATTGGTGAATTGTTTGCTGGCTACATTAGTACAGATCAAGCAGAAGAAGATTGGGATGTTGAAGGTTTGCACAATGCGTTAAAGGCTGATTATAAAGCTGATTTCCCACTGCAGCAATGGCTTGATGAAGGGGTTGATGTTGACGAATTAGAAAGCAGAATTGTTGAAGGTTTGGCTGCGATTTGTGATTATAAAGAAAGTTTAACAGGCGCTGAATCGATGCGCGGTTTTGAAAAAGCGGTCATGCTGCAAACGCTAGATCACTATTGGAAGGAGCACTTGGCCGCAATGGATTATTTGCGTCAAAGTGTTAATTTACGTGGTTATGCGCAAAAAAATCCAACACAAGAATACAAGCGTGAATCATTTGCCATGTTTACCGACTTACTAGACAACATTGACATTGAAATTGTCAAATCCTTATCCAGTGTTACTATTAATGAAAACACCAATGCCGATGAAGTTGAGCAACAAAACAACGATGAGGTTCAAACGCAACACGATGAAATTGGTACAACGGGTGTTGACGATCATGAGGTGGAAGCTGCTCAACAAGCTGACGACGCCCCTGAATATAACAAGGTAGGCCGTAACGAGCCATGCCCTTGTGGATCGGGTAAAAAATACAAAAACTGCCATGGCTAGCACCACACCTGCTCAATATTATATTGGGCTGATGTCCGGCACCAGTTTGGATGGGGTTGATGGCGTTATTGTTGATCAACAATGCCAACAAGTCATCGCTCAAAGCTATCAACCGTACGATGACCAACTCAAACAGGCGTTACGTCAGTTAACCCAAAGCGGGCAAACTTCATTGGCCAATTTGGCAGATGTCGACATTAGCGTGGCAAGTGTTTTTGCCAACACCGTCTTGGCGCTATTGCGTCAATCTGGCATTTCCGCTAATCAAATTATTGCTATTGGTTCGCACGGGCAGACTGTTTTTCACCAAGGTGGGCGCTATTCAATGCAAATTGCGCACGGTGCGTTGATTGCTGAACAAACAGGTGTCACTACAGTGGCCGATTTTCGCATGCAAGATATTGCTGCAGGTGGCCAAGGCGCACCACTAACACCTATTTATCATCAACATCTATTAGCAGAAAAATCAGGCGTCATTATTAATTTGGGTGGTATTGCCAATATTACCCAAATAACTACTGATCAAGTTATTGGCTTTGATACCGGCCCAGCAAACACTCTACTAGATAATTGGACACAGCGCATTAAATCACAAGATTATGATCGTGACGGTCTATGGTCGCGCAGTGGGCTGGTTGATCAAAGTCTGCTTGGTCAATTATTGGCTGACAATTATTTTCAACAGCAGGCACCAAAAAGTACCGGACCAGAATACTTTAATATGGACTGGCTATCTGAACACTTAACCGGCAATGAGGCGCCAGAGGACGTGCAAAGAACTTTGGTTGAGCTTACAGCAATCAGTATTTCCGCACATATTCCAACAGGGGCTGATGTGTATTTATGTGGCGGCGGCGTACATAACGCCTTTTTGGTTGAGCGGCTGGCCTATTTAAATCCAAACAGCCATATTGAAACAACCAACGAGTTAGGCGTCCATGCAGATTATGTTGAAGCTGCTGCCTTTGCTTATTTTGCCAAACGCACTTTAAACAAGCAGCCTTCAAACTTAACGGCGGTAACAGGTGCCAAGCAGTCAAGAATATTAGGAGCGATTTATGAAATTTGAAATTTTACAGCCGGACGATTGGCATCTGCATGTGCGCTCAGGAGAGGCACTTAAATCGGTAATCGGCATGACCGCTAAACAAATGAGTAGAGCCATTATCATGCCCAACCTAAATCCGCCAGTAACGAGCGCACTGCAAGCTCAGGCTTATCGTGATGAGATTATTGCCGCCTTGCCAACAGGTGAAACGCTTGATCCACTGATGGTGCTTTATTTAACTGACAACACTCAAGCTGATGACATTAAGCAAGCCATGGCTAGTGGTATTGTTAAAGCAGTCAAGCTTTATCCGGCGGGCGCAACCACTAATTCAGACAGCGGCGTGACCGACATTAAAAAGATTTATCCAGCACTAGAAGCCATGAGCGAGTTAGGCATGTTGCTACTGGTGCACGGCGAGGTTACGCATCACAACGTGGATATTTTTGATCGTGAAGCGGTATTTATTGACCAAGTGTTGACACAAATTGTGGCTGATTTTCCTGAGTTAAAAATTGTCTTTGAGCACATCACTACTAAAGATGCAGTTGATTTTGTTTTGTCAAATGACGCTAATATGGCGGCTACTATTACCCCACACCACTTATTGGCTAATCGTAATGATATGTTGGTGGGTGGCATTCGCCCGCATTATTTTTGCCTGCCGATTCTTAAGCGTGAAAACCCGCATCAGCGCGCATTATTGGCGGCAGCCACCAGCGGCAACCCTAAGTTTTTCTTAGGTACGGATTCCGCGCCTCACGCCAAAGAGGCTAAAGAATCAGGCTGTGGTTGCGCAGGCATTTTGAGCGCCCATTGCGCGATTGAACTATATGCCACAGCTTTTGAGGCACAAGGAGCGATGGATAAGCTTGAAGGCTTTGCTTCAAAGTTTGGCCCTGATTTTTACAACTTACCTAGAAATACCAGCACCATTACCTTGACAAAACAAGACTGGGTTGTACCAGAAAGCTACGAGTATGCAGGCGGCACCATTGTGCCATTTATGGCAGGGAAAACATTACACTGGAAGGCTAGTTAAAAAAATCTTTAGCAGTTTGGGTGTCGAGTTTAATCTGCGCCTTAAGCGCGTCAAAAGAGTCAAATTTTTGTTCATCTCGAATGTGTTTTTTGAACATGACGGTTGTCTGTTCGCCATAGACGGTCTGATCAAAATCAAACAGGAAGACTTCCAGTAGAATGTTTTCACCATTAACGGTGGGGCGTTTGCCAATATTACAAACACCATTAAATATTTTACCAATAATTGCTACTTGAACAGCAAACACCCCTAATACTGGGCTGATTTTGCGCTTGATGGGAATATTGATGGTGGGAAAATTAATGGTTCGGCCCAGTTGCTTACCGTGAGCAACTTTACCAGCAATGCTAAACTCATAACCTAGCATTTTATTGGCTGATTTAAAATCGCCTTGAGATAAGAGTTTGCGGATGGTTGAACTGCTAGCACGACAATCATCGCATAAAACACTGTGGGTATTTTCAACCTCAAAACCGGCCAACATGCCGCGTTCTTTGAGAAGGGTAAAGTCGCCTGTGCGCCTAGCACCAAATCTAAAGTCATCACCAATTAAGCAAAATTTCATGTTGAGTTTGTCAAGCAGTATGCGTTGAATAAATTCGTTGGCACTGAGCTTTGAAAACGCTTGATCAAACTTAATAATCAGATGAAAATCCAGTCCCAATGCTGCCAATAATTGGTGTTTTTGTTTGAAATTGCTAAGGGCTGCTTGCTGATGACCAAAAAAACTTTGTGGGGTTGGCGAAAATGAAATGAGTACCGATGGAAGTCCTAAAGCTTTTGATTTTTCTACCAAGCGCTTGATCATGTGTTGATGGCCAATGTGCACACCATCAAAATTACCAATGGTGACAACACTACCAGAGTGTTTTGTTAAATTATGCAGGCCACGAATAATGTTCATGAGCCTATTTTAATCTATTTACCTTGAGCTTGGTATATCGCCGTTTTCAAGACGGCCAATAATTTTGGCAACAGGCTTTGGCACGCCAAGTGCTAATTGTTGTGGTGAATAAAACTCGTGATTCGTAGTGGCGCACTGAATAACAACTGGATGAATGTGCAAATGATAGTGTGTAAATGTATGCTTAAAGCAGTCTAAGTGTTTGCTAATGGTGGCGTTTGGATCAAACGCCAACAGGGTTTGTTGGATAGCTTCAGGCGTATTTTCGCACTCCACGAAACTCCATAATCCGCCCCAAATGCCGCTACTGGGGCGTTTGTGTAAATGAATCTGCTTATTGTTAACAAAAACCAACATAGCAATCGTTCGACTGGGTTTTTGTTTTTTTGGCTTTGGGTAGGGGTATTGTGACTGGGTGCCAGCCTTAAAAGACAGGCATTGATCAGTTATTGGGCAATGCTCACAGTTTGGTTTGGTTCGTGTGCATAGCGTTGCGCCCAAATCCATAATGGCTTGAGTGTAGTGGTTAGTGCGTACTTTTGGCGTGTGCTGTTCGGCCAGCTGCCATAATTTATTAAGCGTTGCGCTTTGAGAATAATGACCAGTTACTTGGTGTATTCTGGCTAATACGCGCTTGACGTTGCCGTCCAGAATTGCATGTTTCTGGTTAAAACTCAATGATAGTATGGCGCCTGCGGTAGAGCGACCAATGCCAGGCAGTGCAAGTACTTGATCAAAGTCTTTAGGAAAAATCCCTTGGTATTGTTTAACAATAATTTGTGCAGTTTTGTGTAGGTTTCTAGCTCTAGCGTAATAGCCCAATCCCGCCCATTGCGCTAACACCTCGTCTTCTGAAGCGTTGGCCAAATCTGCAAGCGTTGGAAAGTGGTGGATGAAGCGATTGAAATACTCAACAACCGTGGCTACTTGAGTTTGTTGCAGCATGATCTCACTGAGCCAAACATGATAGACATTAGCTTCGGGCTTATTGCCTTTTTGCCAAGGCAGGTGGGTACGCCCGTGTTGATCAAACCAGACGAGCAACTGGCGTGAAAGTGCTGACAATTGCTGAGTTAGATGGCTAGCCGAGTAGTACCCAGCGGTTAGCAAAGTATAGGGCAAAAATCAATATTAGGCCGAATAAATAAGTGGCAACACACTTTTTGATTGTGTCGAAATTGCAGATTTTTTTGCAATTGGCCTGAACATTGTACAAAATAAATAGTGTCCATGCTGTTGTTAATGCCAGCAATCCATAGCCGATAACGGTTAACGTATCCATATTCTCCCCTTAGTTTTTTAATTAATGATAAAGCAAAAAATGATTGATTTGGTTGGTTATTTCAAATTCAGCGGATCATTTGGATTTATGCCATCCATAAATGGCTTGCTAACTTCTTCATGGGTGACTTGATAAACACAGCCAATCCAATTGTTAATGATGGCGCTGGTGGCATCATGCCAAGTGTTGTTGAGCGTCTTGGTAATTAGCACTTCTGGAAAGTCTTGCAGGCTAAATTCACCAGATAACAGCCGAGTTTGATACTCATTAAGAATGGCTTTAGATTGCTCGGTTAAATAGTGTTTTGGAAAAGGCGGATAGCTGTCACGTGAGTTTGACAAATAGGCCATAATTTCACGCTTATATTCTTTCAATAGGCTAATGGTGTCGTATTCAGGGTGTCCTTGAAAGAAAACAATTCTGAGTAAATCTTCACTTACACACAAATGCGCGCCCACACTGCTGTCAACTAAAATATGAACGCCAGCTGTTTTGAATTGATCTTTGGTGATTTCATTAAAGCGAGAATGTGGCACGTTAAATCCGGTGTTCACGCCGCTCATTAGTGGGTGAGTTCGATCGACAATTTTATGCTCAAATACACCCCAACATTTACTCTCCATGGCTCGGCGTTTCTGCCCATATTTAAACTCCATGACCGCGTGGGTAGCTAAACACGAGCACAAGGTTGAGGTTACGTGTTCGTATGACCAGTCAAGCACTTCTTTTAATTGTTCGTAAAAAGGCGCTTGTTGAAGATCGGCCTGTTCCATATGGGCGCCGGTAATGATTAGCGCATCAAGCCCCTGAGCTTTAATGGCTTCAAAGGTTTGGTAGTGCTCATTAATGTGAGCACTGGCTTTTTCACCACGCTCAATAGAAGGCAAGGTAAATGGGTGTAGATAAAATTGTGCAATTTGGTTTGAGTGGCCAATTAAGCGGAAAAATTGACGCTCAGTTGCCTCTAGAGCAGCGTCTGGCATCATGTTGAGCAGACCAATATGCAGCTCACGAATTACCTGATGATTGGCTCGATCTTTACTAAGTACAATTTCTCCTTCGTCTTTAAGTCGCTTAAAAGAAGGCAGGTTTGTGTGAGCAATTAAAGGCATTAGCGTATTGCTCCTGCAATTAGTTCCAATACTTCGTCCGCACGTTGACACTGATACAGATCTTCACTGTCGATGGTGTAGCCATATTGTTGTGCAATATGCTCATATTTTGGTTTTCGGTGTTCTAACAGGCGCGGAAAAATCCAGCGCACAAAGGCGTTTGGATCAGCCTGAGCGACATAAGTAAACTGGTTTTCAGATAAATAAACAGCTAATTGTTGTTGTAGAAAATCAGCCTGATAATACAAAGGTTTTGGGTGTGTTTGTGCACGCTCAATCAGCGCACTTTCATTTGTCTTGCTGGCCCTGATATACAGAATAATGGTATGCTCTGCCAGAGTTTGATAGACTGATTCATCATCTAGTTCACACAAGGATCCACCTGCATCATTGATGAAATTAGACACGCCTTGTTGGTTAGATCTGTTGATAAATTCTGGTACATCCAGCATGGTTTGAATTTCAGCCTCTTTGTGTAGTGCCTGACGACGAATAAATTCATCAATTGGCAAGCCGCCTAATTCAGGATTGCCAACTTTGCCTAAGAACGCTGATACTGAAGACAGGTTGTCAAAGGTAATGTTGTTTTGAATGCTGATAGATTCATCTTCAAGTAGGCTTTTAAGCCAAGGATCTTGTTTAACCTGGGTTAGAATGTTATCTAAGATAGCGCTATTTAAATATTGTGCACCAATGCGGTAGTCGCCTGAATAATGAAAATACTGATCTTCTTGTGATAGCAGTTTAGCCAGGTGAGTTTTACCAACACCTGACATGCCTAGCAAGGTTAGGCGCTTGTGTTTTGCGTTGATAAATTCATTAGCAGAGAGTTTCATGGTAATTGATTTTAACGCTAATGGTTTATCTATAACAGCCCATCTGCTTTAAACATATCACGAATGCCGCGAATGGCCTGACGGGTGCGGTGTTCGTTTTCAATGAGACCAAAACGCACATATTGATCACCGTAATCACCAAAGCCAACGCCTGGAGAGACGCCGACTTTAGCCACTTTAAGCAATTTTTTGGTAAATTCCAGAGAGCCCATGTCTTGGTAAAATTCAGGAATTTTAGCCCAAACAAACATGGTGGCTTTTGGCGGGGTAACTGTCCAGCCTATGCTGTTTAGTCCACTACATAAAACATCACGACGGTCTTGATACATGTCAGAAATTTCTTGAACACAAGTCTGATCCCCTTCTAGCGCTTCAATGGCTGCCACTTGAATTGGGGTAAACATGCCGTAGTCTAGGTAGGATTTAATTTTGGCCAGTGCGCCTACTAGCGTTGGGTTGCCCACCATAAAGCCTACGCGCCAGCCTGGCATATTGTAGCTCTTTGAAAGTGAGAAAAACTCAACAGCAATATCTTTGGCACCTTTGACCTGCATAATGCTGGGCGCCACATAGCCGTCAAAAGCAATGTCGGCATAGGCTAAATCTTGAACTACCCAAATTTCGTGTTCTTTAGCGATCTTGATCACTTTTTCAAAAAACTCTAATTCCACGCATTCCGTTGTTGGGTTCGAGGGGTAATTAAGCACCAGCATTTTTGGTTTTGGCCAAGTGTTTTTGATTGAACGCTCAAGCTCAGCTAAAAAGTCATCTTCTGGGCCACAAGGAACGTGCTGAATGTCTGCGCCAGCAATAACAAACCCATAAGGATGGATTGGGTAAGCCGGGTTGGGCACTAGTACAGTATCACCCGCACCGACAATTGCTTGTGCCAAATTGGCCAAGCCTTCTTTAGAGCCAATGGTGACGATGGCCTCAGTGTCAGGATCAATATCAACATCAAAGCGTTTTTTATACCAATTAGAAATCGCTTTGCGCAAGCGTGGAATGCCGCGTGAGGTTGAGTAGCGATGCGTATCTTTACGCCTTGCTGCTTCAACTAATTTTTCAACAATATGATCCGGGGTTGGTTGGTCAGGATTGCCCATGCCAAAATCAATAATATCTTCCCCACGGGCTCTCGCCTTAGATTTTAGCTCATTGGTAACCGCAAAAACATAAGCGGGCAGGCGTTTAATTCGTGGGAAATCTTCGTTCATAATTTTTTTATTGAATAGCCAATAGTTCTACGTCAAAAACCAGTGTTGCATTTGGTGGGATAATGCCACCCGCACCCATTTCACCATAGGCCAAAGCAGAAGGAATGGTAAGCTTGCGTTTGCCGCCAACTTGCATGCCATCGACGCCTTGGTCCCAGCCAGGAATTACTTGGCCAACATCCAGTTGAAAGTTAAATGCCTCGTTGCGATCGACACTAGAGTCAAATTTTTTGCCATTGGTTAGCCAGCCGGTGTAGTGCATTGAAACATGATCGCCCGCTTTACAAGCGTCACCTTCGCCAATTGCCAACTCTTCAATAATTAATTCTGCCATGATATTCTCCTAATAAGTAATGGTAATATTGTAGCCACTAAATTTTCTAATATTAAGCACGCCAGACTCTAGAATTAAATATTGAGCCTTGATGCCTTTTAAGACGCCAGTAATGGTTGGCGTCTTATCAAAGTTTAGCGAGCTAATTTTGCTGGGATATTCTACCACAGGGTAGTTTATTTCCAAAGCTTCATTGTCTAGGGTCTGTGCACCTGTTGATTCGATGGTATTGCCAATCTCAGAGAGCAGCTGATCTCTGATGGCCAAAAGATCAACGGATGTCACTTCATTTTTTAACATTTGGCGCCAATTGGTTTTGTCATTAACAAACTGCTTGAGTGCCATTTCTAGCTCGCCTGATTTTAATCGCGTGTCCACTTCTAGTATTGGTAGGGCGTTGATAGCGCCTTGATCAATCCAGCGACTTGGAATATTTCTTTTGCGGGTAATGCCCACCTTGGCACCTGACGAGTTGGCTAAATAGATAACATGAGGCGAAAAGCAATTGTCTAACCCCCATTGCGGTTCACGGCAAGTGCCCAGATGATAATGACAGGTTTCAGGCTTCATAATACACAAATCACAACTAGCTAGTTTTTGCGAGCAAGGGTAGCAATGGCCTTGCGAATAGCTTTTGTTGGTTTGTTTGCCACAATTTTGGCAGTGAATAGTTTGGTCAAAACTCAGGGTGATTTCTTCACCAACCAAATCATTCATACTCAGTAGTTTGTCACCAATCGGTAGTTGATACTGCGCCACACCTCGATTGAGATGGGTGTGCATCTTGCTTATATTGCCACTTAACTGCATATTAGTTTAGTCGGTCAATAGGTGTTGAACCTGTTGGTATTGTGCAGCCGTTTTTTCAATAATGTGCTGAGGTAGGGTGGGGGCAGGTGGTGCTTTGTCCCAATCCAGGGTTTCTAAATAGTCACGCACAATCTGTTTGTCAAAACTTTTAGGACTGGTGCCAACGACGTAATCTTTTGCTGACCAAAAGCGAGATGAATCTGGTGTAAGCACTTCGTCCATCAAGGTTAGGGTGTTGTTTTCATCCAGACCAAATTCAAATTTAGTATCGGCAATAATAATGCCGCGCTCTAAGGCAAAGTCGGCTGCATATTGATATAGCGCCAAGCTTGCTTGTTTGACTTGCTGCGCTAAGTCTGTGCCTAATAGTTTGACCGTTTCATTAAAATCAATATTTTCATCATGCTCGCCAACGGCCGCTTTGCTAGAGGGTGTATAAAGCACTTCCGGGAGTTTTTCTGCTAGTTGTAAATTGTCTGGTAAAGGAATGCCACATATGCTGCCAGTTTGTTGATAATCCTTCCAGCCTGAGCCAATAATATAACCACGAACAATGGCCTCAACCGCTAAAGGCTTGAGCTTTTTAACAATGACAGCGCGACCCGCAACCAGCTTAGCTTCTTCGGGGTTTAATACGCTACTTAGTGGCTCATGGGTTAAATGATTAGGCAAGATGTGATGCGTTTTTTCAAACCAAAAATTGGCCACTTCAGTCAGTACTGCGCCTTTTTGAGCAATGCCGTCATCAAACACCACGTCAAATGCACTGAGACGATCTGTGGTGACAATCAACATGCGGTTTTCGTCAATATCGTAAATATCTCTGACTTTTCCTTGTTGAATCAAAGGCAGGCTTAAATTTGTTTCAAAGAGTGTTTCCACAGCTATTCCTTGTGCGTTATTGGTTCTGTTGATGAGGTATTTTAATCGATTGTATACCTTAAGGTATTAATTGTCGCAGACTTTGGATAATGACTTTTAGCGTGGTAAAATAGACGAAAAACCGTTATGCTAAAAAAATTACTGATTTTTTCTGTTTTATTCAGCGCCACTGTTGGCGCCTCTCCCCTATCTGACGGGGCCATGCGTCTTATCCAAATTGGCAATGAAATCAGCTCTCGAGATGTTGTATTAAGAGGCCAGTCCCTGCTGTTAAAAGGTGCATTTGATTTGAATGATTTTGATGCCATGTATGAGGCTGCCAAACAAGTAAGGGCAGGTAATGAGCTAATGGACTACAAGCCTCAAGAGCGTGAAGCCAACGAAATTTTAATTAAGCTAGTTCGTAGAAGTTATGATAAAGCCTTGTATGAATACGCACTATATTTATTAGATGGCAGTCACGGCTTTATTAAAAATGAATTCCTGGCCTTAAATTTATTTGAAGAGTCTTTTAAGGTGCACGGCAATGCAAAATCAGCCATGATAGCCGCCATTATTCGCAATGAATTACTGGTACCAGGTACTAAGCGAAAACAGCGTATTGATGAATTGATTACATTTGCTATTTTAAACAAAGTGCCTGGCGCACAAGCTTATCAAGCCAAATACATTGATAAAGACTATCTAAACGATCTCAAGCCAAGTAGTTGGAGTGATTGGATTGAGGCCCAAGAGGATCTCTAAATACGCTTAAGCGCTATAAGCTAGACAGCACCCGATTAACTTGTGAGCGAAATTGCCACAACTCTTCCCGACTGACTTTTTTCTGTTTGGGGAGTTTATAAGTGAGCGGATTTTTGCGCTCGCCTTTATGGCGTATTTCATAGTGCAGGTGGGCGCCTGTTGAGCGACCTGTTGAGCCTACATAGCCAATAACCTGCCCTTTTTTAACGGTTTTGCCTTTTTTAAGGTTGCGCGCATAGTTTGACAAGTGCGCATAAACAGTGGTGTAATCAGCGCCATGTTGAATAATGACCGCCTTGCCAAGTGCACCTTTCCAGCCTTTAAGCTTGACAATACCGTCAGCCGCCGCCCATACGGGTGTTCCGTGGGCAGCAGCATAGTCAACCGCTCTATGCGGACGATAGGTTTTTAAAATGGGGTGATAGCGCTTAAGTTGAAACTTAGAGCTGATCCGCTTGTACTTAAGTGGCGCTTTTAAAAAGGAAGCGTTAAGCCCATAGCCGTAGCGATTATAGTAATGTGTTTGACCTTTTTTGTTGCGGTGTAAAAACGCTTCAATGCGTTTATTGCCACCTTTGTAAATAATGCCAACAGGTTGTTTTGAGCCATCGCTAACAATATAAAAACGGTCGCCTTTGTGTAGATCCGTACCAAAATCAAGTTGCCAGGATAGCGCTTCAACCACAGTGTTAATTGTGTTTAGGCTAAGCCCAGCTTGTTGGCCGTCGGAGCCAAAAGCGCTGGTGATGGTAACAATTGTAGTCGAAAGAGGGCTGGTGTTTTTCTTGATCGGCTTTGAGGTGTCAATAAAGCGTGTACCGACTAAAGCAATGTTGAGTTTAGGTTTGCCATAGGGCTGGTAGTTTAGTGATTTGAAGCGGCGGCTAGTGTGTAGCTGAATGGTGAGTTTTTCGCCAACTTTTAATTGATTAAGTTGCTGGTTTTTTGGATTGGCAGAGAGTAAATTTGCCAACAAACGTTTGGATAAGCCAAGTTTTGTAAAATATTTGCTGAGTGAGTCGCCCGCTTTAACCGTAAAGTGATATTCGTTATTTTGACTATGCGCATTAACGCTGCCAATATTGACGCCCAATAGCAAGACCAATAAGACAATTGATAAAAATTTAGGCATAAGACAACATGATTTCATTAGCAATGGCACGTGAAGATTGGTCGTTATCAATTACTTGGGCCAAGGTTGTTGGGAAGTGATGAGCAGACTGAGTTAATGTTTTCTCGATAATTTTAGCAATGTCTAAAAACTTTATCTTATTGTCTAAAAAGCCTGCCACTGCCACTTCGTTCGCTGCGTTAATCGTGCCCATAGCGCTACCGCCTTGTTTAAGCGCATCAAAGGCTAAGCGCAAACAAGCAAATTTTTCAAAGTCTGGCACATAAAATTCCAACGGTGAATTTTGTGTTAGGTCTAGTGCCTCGACTCCTGAGTCTATGCGCTGAGGATAACTCATGGCATAGGAGATCACTGTACGCATGTCAGGGTTGCCCAATTGCGACAAGGTTGAGCCATCATTAAAATAGACTGAAGAATGGATAATACTCTGCGGGTGCATCACTACATCAATCTGATTGTGTGGCAAATTAAACAAATAATGCGCCTCAATCACTTCTAAGCCTTTATTCATCATGGTGGCAGAATCAACGGATATCTTACGTCCCATTGACCAATTGGGGTGAGCGCAAGCCTGCTCTGGCGTGATGGTGTCCAATTCATCGAGCGGCGTGTGTAAAAATGGCCCACCACTAGCGGTTAGTTGGATTTTGCTCAGGCCAGATGTGCCACCCTGCAAGCATTGAAAAATAGCGCTATGCTCAGAATCAACCGGAATCAGCTCAGCGTTGTTGTCTTTAACTGCCTGCATAAAAATATCACCCGCCAATACCAGCGATTCTTTATTAGCCAGCATAATGCGCTTTCCTGCTTTGGCAGCTGCAAGGCTTGATGCCATGCCAGCACTACCAACAATAGCAGCCATGACATAATCAGTCTGCACATGTTCAGCAATCATCTCTAACGCTGACGCACCTGACAATACCGTGGTGTCGTTTTGCAACTGCGCTGAAAGCTGAGTAGCTGCATTTTCATCGGCCATGACAGCATATTTGGGCTTATATTTAGCACACAGTTTGACCATGTCTTGCCAATTGGTGTTTGCACTTATGGCAAAGACTTGAAACTGCTCAGGGTGCAAATCAACAACAGCCAAGGTGCTTTGGCCAATGGATCCGGTTGCGCCTAATAAGGTTAAGTTGATCATATAAAACTTAAGCCTAGTAAGAAAAATGGCGCCGCCGCAGTTAGAGAGTCTATTCTATCTAAAATGCCACCATGACCAGGCAAGATATTGCCACTATCTTTAATGCCAGAAGTGCGCTTAAACAAGCTTTCGTACAAGTCACCCAATACGGAAACACTAGAAATCACCACAGCTAGCAAAAAATACCCGGCGTACGCATCAGTGGTTATGTGCTTATATTGTAAGAATGCCCACATAATGGCTATTGCAAAGACAATGCCACCAATAACGCCTTCTATGGATTTTCCAGGGCTGACATTGGGCGCAAGTTTGCGCTTACCAATAGCCTTGCCAACAAAATATGCGCCGGAATCAGCACCCCAAATTAGTAGCATTAACAGCAAAAAATAGTCACTACTATAGTTTGCGTGTAGATTAGCCAGCGCTACCCACATTGGTGCAAACAACATGATCCCGCCCATGACTCTGATGACACCAGAACCATACCAAGACTCGACTCGACTAGGGTAGCTAATCACCCAGTATAAATTTAAACCCCACCAAAGAGCCGATACATATAATATGGTTTGCAAATTTTGAAGATCTTGCGCATGGCTTGATGCAACTAAGCTACAACCGACAACACTTATAGATATCAATGCTCGATATAGTGACTGTTCAATTTTAATTAACCGAGCAAACTCCCAGGCGCCTAAGGCAACAAACACTAATAGCAAATAACTAAAGTAGTCGGTAGGCATGGCAACAATTGCCCAAATAAACAAAGGCGCCAAAATTAGTGCGGTTAAGATTCTTGGTAATAGCATTAGGTTTCCTTGCGTGCGCCGAAGCGACGATCACGATGATTAAAACTTTCGATAGCTTTGTTAAGTTCGGCCTCATCAAAGTCTGGCCACAGGGTGTCGGTAAAATAAAACTCACTATATGCCACATCCCAAAGTAAGAAATTACTAATTCTAAGTTCGCCACTACTGCGAATTAATAAATCAACAGCTGGCTCGTTGGCCAATGAAAGGTAATTTGCAAAGCTGTCGATGGTAATGTCATCAGGAGTTATTTCGCCTTTGATGGCCGCTTGTGCCGCTTGTTTGGCCGCTTGTGCAATATCCCACTGGCCACCATAATTGGCCGCAATAACTAGCGTTAATCCGTCGTTGTCAGTTAATTTGGCTTGCGCTTCAGCTGCCATATGTTGCACATCTTTGGGAAACAGCGTCATGTCGCCGATAATTTTTAAGCGCACATTGTGTTTGTCGAGTTTTTTAACTTCCTGTTTGAGTACAGTTAGAAACAGCTTGAAAAGTAGCGTCACCTCTTCTGTTGAGCGATTTTTATTTTCACTGCTAAAGGCAAATAAAGTTAGTGTTTTTACGCCCATTGCCCCACACGCCTTAACTACTGTGCGCACCGCTTTAACGCCTTGTTGGTGGCCAACAATACGTGGCAGGCTACGCTTAGAAGCCCAGCGGCCATTGCCATCCATGATAATTGCAATGTGTCTTGGAATGTTTGTCATAGCTCGAGATTATACCTAACCCTTCATATATGGCCACATAACAAACATACAGAGGTAAAATTCACTCATGAGTTTAGCAAAAAGAATTATCCCCTGTTTAGATGTGCGTGATGGCCGTGTGGTGAAAGGCGTGCAGTTTGTTGATATTAAAGATGCGGGCGATCCAGTTGAGGTAGCCAAAAGCTATGATGAACAAGGTGCTGATGAAATTACCTTTCTAGATATTACCGCCTCACATGAAGGCCGTGATACCACGGTTCATATGGTGGAAAGCATTGCTGAACAAGTATTTATTCCTTTAACGGTAGGCGGCGGTATTCGTAAAGCACAAGATGTGCGCGACATGCTAAATGCCGGCGCTGACAAAGTAGCGGTTAATTCCGCAGCAATCTTTAACCCCAATCTAATTAACGAGCTAGGCGAGCAGTTTGGTTCACAGTGTATTGTTATTGCTATTGATGCTAAAAAAGTTTCAAGCAACCCTAATAAATGGGAAATTTTTACCCATGGCGGGCGCAAACCAACGGGTATTGATGTGGTTGAGTGGGCGGTGAAAATGACACAAGGAGATCATGGCGCAGGAGAGGTGTTACTCACTTCAATGGATTGCGACGGGGTTAAGACAGGTTTTGATCTTGAGCTCACCAAGGCGGTATCTGATGCGGTAGCGGTGCCAGTGATCGCTTCTGGCGGTGTGGGTAATTTAGCACACCTATCTGAGGGTGTGCTTGAAGGCGGTGCAGATGCGGTTTTAGCAGCCAGTATTTTTCATTTTGGTGAATATACTGTTGAGCAGGCTAAGCTAGCCATGCAGGAACAAGGCATCGAAGTGCGATTGTAATTTTTTTTACATAGATCAAAATAAAACCGAAAAATTGATTTATATCAAGAAACTCAAATACAGTTGACGGTATCATAGGGACTCGTGTAGAATTGCACGGTACTTATATTGGCTTGCTCAATATAAGGTTATTAACCAAAAACAAAGAGGACTATTCATGAATTTAACAGAAAAGTATGATTTAGGCGTCGTCAAATGGTTTACGATTATGTCGACCGTTTACTTAGTAGTGGGAACATTGCTAGGTGTGTACATCGCTTCTGAGTTGGCATTTCCCTATCTAAATGATTTGGGCACAGACTTGCCGTATTTTCAATTTGGCCGCTTGCGACCGCTGCATACTAATGCAGTAATTTTCGCATTCGGTGGATCAGCACTGATGGCAGCCGCCTTCTATATTGTGCAAAGAACCAATCAAACCCGCTTGTGGTCAAACAAGATGGCTTGGTTTACGTTCTGGTCGTGGAATACGGTGATTGTACTTGCTGTTGTGACGTTACCTTTAGGCTTAACACAGGGTAAAGAGTACGCAGAACTTGAATGGCCGATTGATATTTTAATTACTTTAGCATGGGCATCATACCTATACAACTTTATTATGACGATTCACATTCGTGATAGAAACAAGGTGCCACATGTCTATGTAGCAAACTGGTTCTTCATGGGTATGATGGTGATGGTAACTTACCTACACGTTGTAAATAACCTATCTATTCCAGTAGATTGGTTTAAGTCTTACTCTATTTTCTCTGGTGTGCAAGATGCAATGATCCAGTGGTGGTGGGGTCATAACGCGGTTGGCTTCTTCTTGACAGCTGGCTTCCTAGGTATTATGTACTACTTTGTACCAAAACAAGCACAGCGTCCGGTTTATTCATACCGTTTGTCTGTAATTCACTTCTGGGCATTAATGTTTGGTTACGTATGGTTAGGTGCTCACCACTTACAGTACACAGCCTTACCAGATTGGGCGGGTTCACTAGGTGCAACCATTTCACTAGCAATGATCATTCCATCATGGGGTGGTGCATTAAACGGTATCTTGACACTATCAGGTGCTTGGGATCGCCTACGTGAAGACTACATCTTACGTTTCTTAATCATGTCATTAGCATTCTATGCAATGAGTACTTTTGAAGGCCCGGTAATGGCGGCGAAGAACGTTAATGCGTTGTCGCACTATACAGACTGGACAGTTGGCCACGTACACTCAGGTGCACTAGGTTGGAACATCATGGTAGCAGCCGGTGCGCTTTACCACATGATTGAAAAAATCTACAATGTTAGATTAAGTCAAAAATTATTGGCTATTCACTTCTGGATCCATACGATTGGTACCGTAACGTACATTGTTGCAATGTGGGTATCTGGCATCATGCAAGGTTTGATGTGGAGAGCATACGATGAGTACGGTACATTAGCGTACACATTTGCAGAGTCAGTTTCTGCAATGCACCCATACTATGTGATGAGAGCAGCCGGTGGTGTGCTAGTATTCACAGGTGCGGTGATCATGTTAATCAACATTGTCAGCACAATCCGCAAGTCGGGTTCTATGCAGACAGCTAACGCATAAGAGGAGATAGATCATGTCAAATCAAAACGGAAAAGAAAGTATACAAGCAAAGTTTGAAAAGAACATCTTCGGCATGTACTTGTTTATGGCGCTGTCAGTGTCATTAGCAGGTATCGTGCAGATCGTGCCTTTGTTCACTAACCCAGATGCGGTTAAAGACGAAGTAACAATGTCAGACGGCAGTAAGCAAAGCTTGTTATGGCAGCGCGCTGAAGGTCAGTCTTTGTCTGATTGGAAGCCTGGTGATGGCGTTCGACCTAATACACCTTTAGAGGTGGCGGGTCGTGACATCTATCAACGTGAAGGTTGTTTCTTATGTCACTCGCAGATGATTCGTCCATTTAGAGATGAGAATGAGCGTTACGGTCACTTCTCTCTAGCGGTAGAATCTAAGTATGACCACCCGTTCCAGTGGGGTTCTAAAAGAACCGGTCCTGATCTGGCGCGTTTAGGTGGCAAGTATTCAGACGAATGGCACATTCTTCACTTGCGTCACCCGCAAGCGTTGGTGCCTGAGTCAGTGATGCCTAAGTACAAGTTCTTAGACAATGCAATGGTGGATGGTGATGAAATTGCCACACACATGAGCGGACTAAGAAAAGTTGGCGTGCCATATACAGATGCTGATATTGCAGGTGCTGCTGATGCAGTTGCAGGCAAAACTGAAATGGACGCTATGGTTGCATACTTGCAATCATTAGGCAATATGATTAAGTTTGAAGACGGCGTTACATACCGCGAATAATGACTTTAGTTGATAAAATCGGTGCGGTTACCGCGGTAGTAGTATTTATTTTATTGGCGAGTGCTTATTTTTATTCGTTTAGACCAAAAAATAAGCAACAATTTGAAGACTTACGAAATTTCGTCAACGATGATGACGAACGTTAAGAGGAGAAGATAATGAGTGAACATAAAAATCCATACCCAGGTGAAAACAACACGGGCCACTTTTGGGATGATGAAAACGATGTGAGAGAGTTAAATAACCGTCCACCAAGATGGTACATGCAGGCAATGGCTGTGAGTATCTTAGCGGTAATTATTTACTCATTCTACTACCCAAGTATTCCTTGGTTTGGTGATCACTACAAAGGTTCGGCTGGCTGGACTCAAGTAGGTGAGATGAAGGAAAGTGTGGCAGAGCTTGAGGCTTACCGTGAAAAGAAATTTGCGGCAACAGAGCAAGCGATTGCAGACAGTTCTTTAGAAGATATTGTTCGTGACGATGAGCTAAGAACTTATGCGGTTAAAACTGCTAAAGTATTATTTGGTGATAACTGTGCAGCCTGTCATGGTGCAGGTGGTCAAGGTAATGCAGGCTTCCCAGTATTGGCTGACGATGATTGGCTATTTGGTGGCACGCTAGCAAAAATTGAGCAAAGTGTTACAAATGGTCGTAAAGGTAATATGCCAGCACGTATGTTGGGCATCACTGATGCACAGGCAGATGAGCTTGCAACTTTCTTAATTGAAACTGGCAAAGGTGAAGCGGGCAACCCAAATCCTGCTTCTAAAGCGCTTTACTTGAGTAAAGGTTGTATTGGTTGTCACGGTCCTACCTTAAAGGGTAATCAGATGTTAGGAGCAGCAAACTTAAGTGATGGTATTTACCGTTTTGCTGCCGATGATCAGCACGCTTCAGTAGTGCGCACCATTACTCATGGTGTAAACCAAGGTCATGACCCATTAACACAAGATGCGGTAATGCCAGCGTTCGGCAACTCTAAAGTAATCGATGCAGTACAGCTTAAAAAACTAGTGGTTTATGTACACCAGTTAGGTGGCGGCGTACCAGTTGCACCAGCAGCTAAAAAAGCTCAGGTGTCAAACGACCCTATGTACACACCAGTAGCAGCGGCTAGTGATTCTTTCGCTGATGTGATTGCAGCAGCGGAAGCTAACTATAAGAAAAATTTAGCACAAAATGCAGCCTGGAGAGATACTGGCAAGATGATCAAAGAAGCTAAGAAAACCAAGGATGCGGCACTAGCTAAAATAGCTAATACGCAAGCCGTTAATGCACTTAGACAAGCGTCTATGGCACTAACTGCTAGTCCTACCTTCTAAGTTTTTAGGTAAGCTTAAAAATGCCTCTTTATTGAGGCATTTTTTTCGTCTATCAAAAAGTGAAAAATCATTATTTTTATTAGATGAATGTAATAATAGTTTGGTATAATTTGCGCTATTGCCGAAGTAGCACAGTTGGTAGTGCAACTGATTTGTAATCAGTAGGTCGCCAGTTCGAGTCCGGCCTTCGGCACCATATCTAAACCCATAGCAAATGCTATGGGTTTTTTGTTTTTATGCGTCTAAAAGTTGTCATTAGTGGAATTAATAGTGAATAACTTGACCTGGGTCAAATCCTCTAAAAACAAAGTTCTATAAACTTGACATTGTAGCTTGGTTAATAACCATAAACCATTTATGGTTATTAACCAAGGTTCGTTGTTTTGTTTAATAAAAAGGAGGACTATATGTC
Organism: Candidatus Thioglobus pontius; assembly: GCA_014384345.1. GTDB lineage: Bacteria > Pseudomonadota > Gammaproteobacteria > PS1 > Pseudothioglobaceae > Thioglobus_A > Thioglobus_A pontius. The sequence goes on along the minus strand of JACNGB010000020.1, from coordinate 6,386 downwards.
ACAAGCATTTACAAAGTCCATGGCCCGTAATATTTTTTATGGTGGATCCATGTTCTTTTTCTTGTTGCTTTTGGTGTTAACGTTTGATACGGTGAAATCTTTACCGCAAACAGACAATAGAGAAAATCTAACCGCACAAGTGGCCAAAGGCAAGCATGTTTGGGAAAACAATAATTGTATTGGTTGCCACACACTAATGGGTGAAGGTGCCTATTTTGCACCAGAGCTTGGTAATGCGTATAAACGTATGGGCAGCAAAGAGGCTATTATCGCCTTTATTAAGTTTAGACCAAAAAACGGTATCCCGGGGCGACGCAGCATGCCACAATTTAATCTAACAGACGACGAATTGGATGCGGTTGCTGAATTTTTGAAATACGTTTCAGAAATTAACAATCAGAATTGGCCACCTAACATTCAAGGATAAGGAGAAATAACATGAAATATACTTCACAAATGGTTGCAAAGCCATACTTTATCGCCGCAATCGGTTTGTTTGTTGCTCAAATATTGTTTGGTGTCATTATGGGCATGCAGTATGTTGTTGGCGACTTCTTGTTTCCAGAAATCCCATTTAATGTCGCACGCATGGTGCACACCAATTTATTGATTGTGTGGCTGTTGTTTGGTTTTATGGGCGCCGCTTATTACATGGTGCCAGACGAGGCAGAAGCAGAGTTGCACAGTCCGTTATTGGCCAAAGTTATGTTTTGGATCTTTTTGGCTGCTGGTGCGGTCACCATTTTAGGTTACTTATTGGTACCGTACGCAACACTGGCTGAAATTACCATGAATGATTTATTGCCTACGATGGGGCGAGAGTTTTTAGAGCAGCCAACCATTATCAAAATTGGCATTGTTGTCGTGGCTTTAGCGTTCTTGTACAACATTGGCATGACAATCCTTAAAGGTAGAAAAACGGTTATTAACTTAGTGTTGTTAATTGGTTTAGTTGGTTTGGCTGTATTTTTCTTATTTGCTTTTTATAACCCTGACAATATCGTACTAGACAAGATGTTCTGGTGGTTTGTGGTACATCTATGGGTTGAAGGCGTTTGGGAGCTTATTCTAGGTTCTTTGCTAGCTTATGTATTGATTAAAACTACTGGTGTTGACCGTGAGGTTATTGAAAAGTGGCTGTACGTAATTATTGCTATGGCATTGATTACCGGTTTGATTGGCACAGGTCATCACTTTTTCTGGATTGGTACACCGGGTTACTGGCAGTGGTGGGGTTCTATTTTCTCAGCCATGGAGCCTATTCCATTCTTTATGATGACTATTTTTGCCTTTAACATGGTGAACAAACGTCGTCGCCAACATCCTAATAAGGCAGCAGTATTATGGGCATTGGGTTGTTCAGTGATGGCGTTTTTAGGTGCTGGTGTTTGGGGCTTCTTGCATACACTATCATTTGTTAACTACTATACGCATGGTTCACAAATTACTGCAGCACACGGGCACATGGCGTTTTACGGCGCTTATGTGATGATCGTATTGGCCATTATTTCGTATGCAATGCCAATGTTAAATGGTCGTAAGGTCGCCAACAGCATGTCTTCTCAGGTGGTGGAAATGTGGTCTTTCTGGTTGATGACAATTTCTATGGTGTTTATTACTTTGTTCTTAACAGCTGCTGGTATCGTGCAGGTTTACCTGCAAAGAATGAGTGATGATCCGCTGCCGTTTATGGTGGTGCAAGATAAGATCGAAATGTTCTACTGGATGCGTGAAGGCGCAGGATTGGTGTTCTTAATCGGCTTGATTCTTTATGTAATTAGTTTCTTTGTTGGTCGAGACCAGCCTGAAGCGCAATTGCCTAAATAACAATCTTTGATTAAATTAAAGGTCGCTGGCGATTGTTAGCGACCTTTTTTTCGACATGAAAATGAATAAATTGACCAAAGTCATTAAATATCCACCAGGGGACTTGGCTATTTGGATCTTTATTATGGCTGAGCTGCTGGTATTTGGGTTATTCTTTGCGACTTATGCAGTAACGCGAATAGATAATATTGAGCTGTTTGAGCAGTATCAGCAAACGCTAGATACGACGGCAGCGCTATGGAATACGCTGGCACTAATTAGCAGTAGTTATTTTGTTATTCGCTCTGTATTGGCCGTTAACGCCAACCAACAACCACAAGCTTATCGGTTTATGTTGTTGGCGATGTTAGCAGGACTGGTGTTTGTTGTCATTAAAACCAATGAGTTTGCTGTTCATATGGATCATGGAATAACACTTAGCACTAATACTTTTTATATGTTTTATTTGTCATTGGCATTTTTTCATTATTTGCATGTGATTTTAGGCATGATCGTCTTATTGGTGTTAGCTCGCAATCTAAAGCGAGGCCAATATACAGTAACGGACAGCTCAGGCTTAGAATCTGGCGCTAGTTATTGGCACATGGTTGATTTAGTTTGGTTGATTTTGTTTCCTTTGGTGTATGTAATGTGATGAACGCTAATAAATCAACAATTTGGGTAACTATTATCTACACGCTATTAGTGATATTAACGCTAGTGACGTACCAAATAGGCGAGTCAGGCTTGCGTAGTTTGGATATTTCGTTGATGGTCTTTGCTATTGCAATAGCTAAAGGCGCGTTGATTAGTGAATATTTTATGCAACTACATTGGGTAAAAGGCATTTGGCGCCTGCCGATCTTGATTTGGTTGTTGCTATTATCGATTACAATTTATATAGCATTTACTGCATAAGGAGATTTTATGAATTCAAAAAACGTCCCTTTTTACAAGCCACAAGGCAATGAAGTAGAGCTGTTTGAGCACGCTTATAATAATCAGTTGCCACTGCTTATCAAGGGGCCAACAGGCTGCGGAAAAACGAGATTTATTCGCCATATGGCGGCCAAATTAGATCGCGAACTTTACACGGTAGCCTGTCATGATGATTTGACAGCAGCCGATCTTGTTGGCAGGCACCTGATCAATGAACAAGGCACGTATTGGTGTGATGGGCCATTAACACGAGCAGTGCGCGAGGGTGCTATTTGTTATTTGGATGAAGTGGTCGAGGCGCGTAAAGACACCACGGTTGTTCTACATCCATTGACCGATGATAGGCGCATCTTGCCCATTGAGCGTACTGGCGAAACCTTAGAGGCGCCAGATGAATTTATGTTGGTGGTGAGCTACAATCCGGGCTATCAAAACCTACTTAAAGGCATGAAGCCTTCAACCAGGCAGCGCTTTACTGGCGTTAGCTTTGAATTTCCTGACAAGCAAACAGAAATTTATGTCTTGTTGGCTGAAACGGATGTTGATAAAGCCACCGCCGAAAAGTTGGTGAGCCTGGCTAATGCCATGCGTGCCTTAAAAGATCATGATCTAGAAGAGGCCGCTTCAACGCGTCTGCTTATTTATGCAGCCACACTGATTGCCAGTGGCTTGCCCATACAACAAGCGTGTAAAGCGGCAATGGTTGAGCCACTAACAGATGATAAAGAAACCATCGACGCTTTGATGGAAGTGGTTAATGCCTTATTGGGATAAACAGCAAGCAGCCAGGTTAGCCATTACGGCCAAGGCGATGGCGCATCAGCCGTGGCGCCATCCATTAATTGGGGTGTATTATCCCAAGGACAGCTAATGGAAGAAAGAGTTGGAGAAATTTGGCATAATTTTATCACTCGCATGGCGGATAAAAATTATCCAGAGGCCGAGGTAAAATTAGTCGACATTAAAAAAACGGTTGGCGTGTTTTTTCGAGCATTAGGCGGTGATGGCGCACTCAGCGTGTTACAAACGGATGCCAGTGAATATTCTTCTGAGCGCGGCCTATTAAGGCGCATTGCCCGCAGCACTGAAAAGTATGAATTCGCCTGGCTAGATGAAGGCGCCCTGCGCCTACCCGAGGTGATTGATTACTTTGCCACCAAGACGCTCAATAAAGAGCTTTATTTATGGTTGGCAGCGTTAAGCTCTATTCCTAAACAATCTGCAGATTGGCTATTGGATAATCAACAGCGCACGCAATTAGCGCTGCGCGCTTATCCGGGGCTAAAGGCTTTATATCAACGACTGTTGAACGCCCATCTATCACAACGACCTGAGATTGATAAAATTTCTAAAGCAGAAAGAGCGGCCGAAGTGCTTATTGTGGCAGCGCTTAAAAATCCTGGTAGTGTCAGCGAACTACCGCCTAGCAAGTACATGCCTAGACTGGTGTTATTGTGGCTGCATCCTAGCCCGCCAGTGAGCCAAACAGAGGTGGCAAAAGACTTGGGCGATAGTGATAATCAACGATCCGGCCAAGAAAAAGACGCTACCGATATTGGCAAAAAACAAGCCAAACGAGTCGAAACCCCAGAGGTTGCCCGCGGGCTAATTACCATTCGTATGGAAAATTTGTTCACTTGGGGTGAGTTTGCTAATATGGATCGCTCCACCGATGATGACGAAGATCCTGATAACGCCAAGGATGTTGCCAAAGATCTAGACGAATTAGCCATTGCTCGCAATCAGCGCGCTTCCAAAGTACAAATGAAATTTGATCTAGATCTGCCCTCAGAGGCAATGGATGACGAAATTTTAGCATCAGGTATTTTATTGCCCGAGTGGGATTGGAAAACTCAAACCCTGATTGAAAACAAGTGTCAAGTGGTTAGCTTGGTATCAAGCCATGAGCAAGATACGCAATTACCCGAGCATCTAAAGGCAACGGCGAAAAAACTACGCAATCAATTTCAGGCGATTACACCGGCGCGAACTTGGCATTATGCGCAAAATGACGGGCAAGAGATTGATATGGATGCCTATTTAAAATACAAAACGGACGCCCTAGCTGGCCACAGCGATGGAAAGGTTAATTTGTATAAATCTTTAGACAGTGGTGCACGTGATTTATCCTGCTTGCTGTTGGCCGATTTATCTTTATCAACAGACACTTGGGTGAATGATGATTCACGCGTGATTGATGTCATTCAAGACAGTTTGTATTTGTTTGCCGAAAGTCTGAAGGCCACGGGCGATCGTTTTGGTATGTACGGCTTTTCCTCGCGAAAAACCAACCCCATTCGCATACACACCCTCAAAGCATTTGACGAGCCCTACAATGGCCAGATTAGGTCGCGCATTGCTGATATTAAACCAGGTTATTACACGCGCATGGGCGCAGGTATTCGCCATGCGACTAGTCTGTTAAAAAATCAAGTGGCTATGCAACAATTGCTATTAGTACTAACAGATGGCAAGCCAAATGATTTAGATCAGTATGAAGGTCGTTATGGCATTGAAGATACCAAGCAGGCCATCTTAAGTGCAAAAGCATTGGGGCTTAAAGTGTTTTGTGTCACGATTGATGAAAAAGCCAATGATTATTTGCCTAACTTATTTGGCGCTAATGGCTATTCATTAGTCAAAAAAGTAACTGATTTGCCAAAAATGCTGCCTATGCTTTACGCTAGACTGACCATTTAGGATTTTGGTCAAATTTTTTAAAAAAATAGAGAATTATCAGCAAAAAAAACAGCAAAGATAAGTCAATTTATCTTATTTTTTTAATTAAAAACAGCCTATTTTTATTATTTCTGAAATTTTTATCCAGCTGGACTAGTCATGTACGCACTTGTTGGTTTTGAAAAAGGCACAGCTGGAGCCGGTAACTGGGTCACAATAGCCACAAAGTTCGTCACCATTGTCTAGTTTGATTTTCTTATTTTCAAGAATAACCCCATCTTTTTTTAACTCACTCAGTGCACGTGAAAAAGACTCCGGCTTCATGCCCAAATAGCTGGCAATTAATGATTTTGAATAAGGCAGCTCAAAGGTGTTGTTAATTTTGGCGTGGACCAAATACCAGCCAACTTTTTCTTTGGCAGTTTTAAGTTGTAGCACTTCTGCGCTAAGCATCAGCGCTTGGACACTATCAGCTAGAAATTGCACAATATTGAGTGAGAATTGATGATTGTCTTCCATCATTTTTCCAACTGCCTGTTCTGAGAAATAAAACAGTGTGGTGTTTTTAACAAAGTCAGCGGCCACATCATAGTATTGGGAAAAATGCATGGGTGAAACAACTCCTTTATTGTCCACAATGCGCAGTACTATTTCATCACCACGCTCGTCAATTTTACTAAGCTTGAATAAGCCATCAAAATTAATATAAAGCTTGGAGTGTTCTTGTGCATTAAAGGTGACCATTTCACCTTTGTGAAATTGTTTAACCTGCATGTTGTCAAATAGAGGTTTGAGCTGATCCTCAGTTAGGCCTTGAAAAATAGGTAGCTTAATTAAGTAACTATAATAGCGCGACAAGTTTTTGTTGTTTGGCATCATGGCAGGTATTGTATCAGGTAATAATTTAGGGTCAAGACAACTTAAGCGACTCTTTTCTAAAAATTCCAAGCAAAATTTTGTAA
>JACNGB010000040.1 GCA_014384345.1 Candidatus Thioglobus pontius | reverse complement strand
ATAAAAGTGGTTGAAAGTGGTACAAAGTGGTATAAAATGTTTATTTATAACTACTTGAGGAGAGTTATAAAAAATGAAAACCAATCAACTTTAACGGGAGAGAAATATGGACGTTTTACTACAAACTTTTATCTACACATCGGCTGCGGTTATTCTTTCACTGGGTTTTGCAACCATTGCTTAATTTGGCAAACAGATGTTCAGAGGGGTACACAATCTAAGTGTTGATGCAAAGGGTCGGTTAAAAATTCCGACTCGCCATCAGGCGCAAATTGAAAAAAATTGCGCTGGACAAATGGTATTAAGCATTCACCCAGATGATAACTGTTTATTACTATACCCCTTAAAAGATTGGCAAGCACTAGAAGAAAAAGTTAGCGCACTGCCCTCTTTAAACATACACACTAAACGTTTAAAACGTAAATTAATTGGTCATGCTACTGATTGTGAGTTAGATAAAGCAGCGCGCATTCTAATTCCTAGCGCGTTAAGAGACTACGCTAAAATTGGTAAAAAAATAATCATGAGCGGCCAAGGGAATAATTTTGAACTCTGGGATGAAGACGCCTGGAACAAGCAGATTAGTAGTTTAGATACGCTAAGCAAGCAAGCTGAAATCCCTGCTGAGGTTGCTCAACTATCATTATGATTTCTAATCATCACCAATCCGTGATGTTTGAAGAATCAATTAATGCACTTAATTTAACACCAAATGGCATCTACATCGATGCCACCTTTGGTCGTGGTGGCCACTCTCAGGGCATCTTAGATCGACTAAGTGATAAGGCTCAACTAATCGCTTTTGATCAAGATCTAAGTGCTATTGAATATGCCAAAGAAAGATTCAACGACCCAAGATTAACGTTAATACACAGCCCTTTTGCGCAAATGCACAGTGTTATCGATAAAATGGGGCTAAGCGGAAAAATAAATGGTATTTTGATGGACTTAGGCGTCTCATCGCCACAACTAGATAATGCGCAGCGTGGCTTTAGCTTTAATGCAGAGGGTCCACTGGACATGCGAATGGACCAAACATCAGGATTAAGCGCAGCGCAATGGCTACAAGAGGCTAATGAGGAAGAAATTGCTAATGTTATTTATCAATTTGGTGACGAAAAAAAATCACGCCATATTGCCACTCGAATCAAAAAATTTCAATTGGAGCAACCGCTAGAGACCACATTGCAGTTGGCAAATTTGGTCAGCGACGTAGTTAGAGGGAAAAAAAAGAAACATCCAGCAACTCGAACTTTTCAGGCAATTAGAATATTTATTAACCAAGAGTTAAAGCAATTAAGCGACACACTAGAGCAATCAAAAAACCTGTTAGCGCCTGATGGTCGATTGTCTATCATAAGCTTTCACTCAATTGAAGATCGAATTGTCAAACGCTTTATTCAAAAAAATTCACGACAAAAATCCCTGCCCAAGGGTTTGCCGATTGCTAATCAAGCACTAGAAAAAATGCCATTCAAAGATTTAGGCAAACGATCTGCTAGCAAAGAAGAAATTAAACACAATAAACGCTCTCGTAGTGCGATATTGCGTGTCGCCAGCAAAAACTCATTATGAAACTAGCTATTAACAATACACAATTCAATATAGTGCTACTGATTAGCATTATCGGATTAAGTATTTTAAGTATTTCATGGCATCATCAGACCTACACGCTTTATAAGCAACTAAAGCGTGCAACACTAGACAACCATCAAATTGTTGCACTCAATAAACAATTACTAAGCGAGCATTCTCAAATTATTAGTGGTACAGAAATTAGAGAAAGTGCACTCATTATTCTCAACATGAAAGAAGTAGAAGAGAAGGATAAAGGCAGATGGTTTGATGGCAGGATTGCGCTATGAAGACAACCATTTTCAACAAAATATCACTACCTAAACTCACTAAAGTTCAGGGCTATTGGCAACGTCAAGGATTTGTTAAATTCATCTTTTTGGCAGTATTTGGATTGTTTTCATATCACAGTGTTAGCATTTCAAACACCAGCGATCAAATCCAAAGCGTTCAAGACAGAGCGCACAAACAGGCAAGCTCAGTGCAAACAAAGCTAGCCAGACGAGGCGACATCCAAGATCGACATGGAAACATCCTGGCCAGCTCGAGACTACTCAAACGAGTCATACTTGATCCGGTCAATATTCATCCAGCATTCATACCAAAATTAGCTGAAGCATTAGCCATGGATGAAGCAACACTTAGCGAACTACTCGCAAAAAAACGAAAAATAGGCTTACGCTACCTACCCATTAAAAAAAATCTAACCTTGACAGATCCAATACTGGAAAAACTCAAGCAGTTAAAAACACAGCGCATTAAAGTTTGTCGGAACAAAGAGGTTACTCAGCCATTAAGCTTAACCGATCGAGTATTAAATACTATTAAATGGCAAGCTGTTGTTGGTGAAAAAACAACTGTTAACAAATGTCGACAAGAAAGAATTGGTCAAGCTTTAGCACTACGCCAAGACACACAGCGTTATTATCCCAAGTCTGCCTCTATGGCGCCATTATTGGGTCGTGTTAATTCAGAAAATAAAGGTGGCTCTGGTATTGAAAATGAGTTTGAGCATGTGTTAGCCGGCGTTAATGGAAAAGTACATCTAAATTTTACAGATAATCAAAATAAAGCTTATTTCAACCCTAAGATTAAAGATGAGTTACAGCATGGTAACAATATTGAACTAACTATTGATAATGATATTCAATACCATGCCTATGCAGCTATCAAAAAATCCGTTTTAAAACATGAGGCAGACTCTGGATCGGCCATTATATTAGCGCCAAACGGAGAAGTGTTAGCCATGGTTAACTACCCGGCTGATGACCCAAATAATGCCAGTCTTTACAACCCAAGTCATTATCGCAATCGAGTCTTGTCAGATAAGGTTGAACCCGGATCCACCATGAAGCCATTCACCATGTTGCTCGCACTCGATCAAGGAAAAATTACCGCACAAGATGACGAGTTGATTGATGTCAGTAAATCCATTGGCCACTTAAAAAGTAACCAAGAAGTGAGAAAATATGGCGATGCAATTACGGTTAAAAAAATTCTACAAAAATCGCATAATCTTGGCACCGTTAATGTGGCCGAACGACTTAGTGATGAAGCCATGTATGATACCTGGCATAAGCTTGGATTCAGCCAACCTTTGGGGCTGATACCCAGTGTTGAAAATTCTGGATCATTAAGACATTACAGCTCTTGGGGGTTGGCTGATAAACGCACCCTGTCTTTTGGTCACGGCCCAATGGAAACCAACCTTGCCCAATTAGCCAGAGCCTATTTGGTGTTTGCCAATGAAGGCGCTATACCACCATTAAAATTAATCAAAAATACTGTTAGCTATAAAGAAAACACTCAAGTATTCAGTCCACAAGCAACCAATAAAATCGCCCATTTATTAGCTGCAGTCGCCTCTTGGAAGGGTTCAGGCTATCGCGCCAGAATCAAAGGTTACGACGTAGCTGGAAAAACAGGCACAGCAGAAATGGTGGTTGATGGAAAATATCACAAGACAGGCGCCAAACGTACTTTTTTCACTGGATTTGTCCCTGTTGATCAGCCCAAATATATTATGGCAGTTAGACTAGATCATCCAAAAAAATGCTACGTCTATAAGCGGCCAGATTTAAAAAATAGTTGTGAAGGTTCAAATTCTGCCGCTATGGTGTTTAGTGACACCATGAAACGCATCCTAACCAATGATGCCAATATCAAGCTTAGCCTGAAGTGATTAAGTTTTACGCTTATTTTTTAAAATACCCTGCATAATTTTTTGCTGCGCTTCAAAGGTATGAGCGTGATGAATGTCAGCTTTAATTTGCTCACCATTTTGTTGTTTTTCAATACTATTTAAAATAGACAAAAACTCTTCTTTTGCTTGAATTTCACTTAAATGTGGCTCCAATATACACAACTGCTTAAGTCGGTTAAAAACACCTGATTTACTCTCAAAAGGCTTTATTAGTTCTGATTGCTCAATAGTTTCATCTATTTGCGCCGATCTTACCAATTCTAGCAATACTTGGGCATTGTCTATCGAGCGCACCCTAAGCTCCACTGTTGAATCTGCAAGACTTGGATAATTAAGCACCAAAGTAATCATTTTAGACATCAATGCCTTCATGTTATTAGGTTTTGCCACAGGCTTTAAATTTTGCTGCACATCATCTGAAAAATCATGATAATCCGGCGCCATAGCATGCTCATAATCAGGCATTTCATCTGTAAAAACAGGTGGTGAAGTCTCTTGCTTCTGAGGTTTGGATTGATCACAAGCCAACTGAACTTGTTCAACACTTTGACCAATTAATTGTGCAACACCCTCGATCAATTGATGTTGATAAACCTCATAATTAACTGACTTAATCAATACAGAAGTTTTTTCTAAAAATAGTGTCTTGCCTTCAATGGTATCAAATGCCACTTCTGTTTTAACATGATCAAACAAAAATTGTGACAATGGCTGTGCGCTATCAATGCGCTTTTCGAACGCTTTGGCAGACTCTTTTTTAACTAACGTATCCGGGTCTTCACCATCGGGTAAAAATAAAAACTTAAAAGTTATGCCAGCCTTAACCATAGGCAATGCAACTTTCAAAGCTTTCCAAGCTGCCGAACGCCCCGCTTCGTCCCCATCAAAACAAAATACTACCACATTGGTCGTTCGCATTAAAATTTTTAAATGTTCCTGAGTGGTTGCTGTACCCAATGTAGCAACCACTTTAGTAACACCTGCTTGATGTAGTGCCACCACATCCATATAGCCTTCTACCACCAGCAAGTAGTCGATTGATCTAGAATATTTACGCGCATGATGCAAGCCGTACAATTCTCTAGATTTAGAAAAAATAGCACTTTCAGCAGAGTTAAGATATTTCGCCTTTGCATCAGCATCAAACGCCCTGCCACCAAACGCAATCACATTACCCTTGGTATTATGAATTGGAAACATTAGTCGATCACGAAAAAAGTCGTAGTCGCCATATTGCCCTTCTTTAATTAAACCTAATGCTTTTAAGTCGGTAACGGCTTGTTCGCTCTGTTCAAAATTTAACAATAAGTCTTTATTGCTAGGCGGCGCAAAACCCAGTTCAAAACGCTTTGCAATTTCACCACTAATACCTCGATTTTTAGCGTAGTTAACCGCTTTTTCTCTAGCGGGTGATTGACGCAATTGCAGCGTGTAAAAATCACTTACTTTTTTAGAGATGACTCGATAACGCTCTAGCCTTGGATCAACGGGTTTTGAGTTTGAATCATATTCAATAGCCAAGCCAAATTCACTAGCAATTGTTTCAATCGCTTCAACAAAATTTAAATTATCAAATTTTTGAATAAAACTAATGGCACCGCCACTCTCACCACACTTAAAACAATGATAAAATTGCTTGTGCGCATTAACAGCAAAGTTGCTATTTTTGCCTCCGTGAAACGGACAAGGCGCTCGATAATCACTGCCAGATTTTTTTAATGGCACGCGCTTATTGATCAAATCAACAATGTCAATTTGATTAGGGAGATCGTCAATAAATCGCTGACTAATATAAGGCATAAACCGTATTTTAATGAATAATCAAAAATTTTATCATCCTAAATTTCTACCGACTTGGGCTTTAATTGGTCTGATGAAAATAGGTGCAAAACTTCCTTTTAAAGTGCAAGTTGCTTTAGGAAAAGCAATTGGAATAACGCTTTACCCCTTACTAAAGCGTTTTAGAAATATTGCTTTTGTTAATATTTCACGCTGTTTCCCCAATAAGAAAAAATCTGAAATTGAGATATTGGTTAAACAAAATTTTGAGGCAATCGGCATTTCAATTTTTGAAACAGCCAATGCTTATTTTGCCACCAACACCAAGGTTGAGTCCATGCTCACCATTCGCAATGAGCAATATTTAACCAAGGCCATTGAAAAAAACAAAAGTATTGTTTTGTTAGCTGCCCACTTTCTGCCACTGATGCTAGGTTCGCGAGCGCTCTTACTTAAACACAATATCGCCAATATTTACCGACCACAAAACAACGCTTTATTTGATGAGGTGATGCGCCAAGGTTTTGTTAACAATGGTGCTGTCATGATTAAGACCAAAGATACGCGAGGTATGCTCAAAGCCATTAAAGATAAACTACCTATATGGTATGCTCCTGACCAAGATCTTGGCCTGGAAAAATGTGTTTTTGCACCATTTTTCAATATTCAAACCGCAACCGTATCTGCAACGGCGCGTCTAGCCAAAGATAGCAATACAGTGGTTATCCCTTATTTTTTTATCCGAACAGAGTCTGGCTATCAGATGGAGTTCAGCCCACCCATTGACAACTATCCAGATAGTGATCCGGTCAATAGTGCTAGCATGACCAACAAAATACTAGAAGCACAAATATTAAAACATCCAGAGCAATATTTATGGATTCATAAGCGCTTTAAAACTCGACCTTCTGGCGAGCCAGAATTTTATTAACTTATTTGAATTAAGTATTGGAACAATTAATCAAATTAGCGTATAATTAACCCTTTATTATTTTTAAGTTTTGAGAAAAATTCATTATGTCAATTGATACACAAGCCATTATCAAAGAGTACCAAACTGCCGAAGGCGACACAGGCTCTACAAACGTTCAGGTAGCTTTATTAACAGCTCGCATTAAGCATCTAACTGAACATTTTAAAACGCATAACAAAGATCACCACTCAAGAAGAGGTTTGTTGCGTTTGGTCTCTCAACGTAAAAAATTATTAACCTACCTTAGAGGTAGTGACGTTACCGCATATGCTGACTTAATTTCACGTTTAGGTCTTAGAAAATAAGCTGACTTATTTTCACAAAAGCCCCATTCGGGGCTTTTTTTATGTCCAGTCAAATGCCAAGTTAATAGTAAAATTAAGCTATGGAACTATCACCTACTTATCAAAAAATTGATGATCTAGTACAGCGGTCAAAAATACTTGCCGAGCATCTTAACCTAGAGGAGAAACAAGGGCGACTAGAAGAAGTGCTGCTAGAAATGGAAAACCCAGATATTTGGTCAAACCCAGAAGAGGCGCAAGCGCTTAGCCAAGAAAAGGTAAAACTTGAAATAATTTGCCAAACTTTTATTCATGCTAATAATATTCTGGATGATGCAAGCGAATTACTAGACATGGCGCAAAGTGAAGGAGATGAAGATACAGCTAACGGCGTCAAAGAGGATCTTAATACGGTTGAATCTTCCATAGCTAGATTAGAATTTGAACGCATGTTTAGCGGCGATTTAGATGCCAATTCGGCTTATGTAGATATTCAATCTGGCTCAGGTGGCACCGAAGCTCAAGACTGGGCGGAAATGGTGTTACGTATGTACTTGCGTTGGGGTGAAAAGCACAAATTTAAGGTTACCTTAATGGAGGCCTCTAGTGGTGAAGTGGCAGGCATTAAATCTGCCACCATTCACATGCAAGGAGAATACGCTTATGGCTGGCTTCGTAGTGAAATTGGCATTCACCGCTTAGTTAGAAAATCTCCTTTTAATGCAAATGGCAAGCGTCATACCTCATTTTGCTCGGTGTTTGTCTCACCCGAAGTGGATGACAACATTGATATTGAAATCAATAAAACAGATATTCGAATTGATACCTACCGAGCTAGTGGTGCGGGTGGTCAGCATGTTAATAAAACTGATTCAGCTGTACGCATCACTCATTTACCCACTAACACTGTCGTACAATGTCAAGATGGTCGATCCCAACATGCCAATAAAGACCAGGCCATGAAGCAATTAAAATCAAAACTGTACGAACTAGAAATACAAAAACGCAATAGCGAAAGCCAAGAGTTAGAAGATCTGAAATCAGATATCGGTTGGGGGCATCAAATTCGCTCATACGTACTAGATCAATCACGCATCAAGGATTTAAGAACCGGTGTAGAATCAACCAACACTGGTGATGTGCTTGATGGCAATTTAGATAAATTTATAGAAGCCAGCCTAAAAGCTGGCTATTAGTTATGCGACAGGCAAGGCCTGTCACATTTATGGAGAAAAAAATGACAACCAAGACCCAAACAACACATTACGACATGATTGCCATTGGCGCCGGATCTGGCGGATTATCAGCGGTTGAGCGTGCCAGTGAATACGGTAAAAAATGTGCGGTAATCGAAGTTAAAACCATTGGCGGCACTTGTGTGAATGTTGGCTGCGTTCCCAAAAAAGTCATGTGGTTTGCTGCCAATGCAGCCACACAGATCAACAGCGCCAAAGGGTTTGGATTTGACGTAGACTTTAAAAACTTCTCTTGGGAGGCCTTGAAAAAAGGTCGTGATAATTACATTAATGGCATTACCAATTGGTACGACGGTTATCTTGAAGATTTGGGTATTGACTACATACACGGCTTTGGCAAGCTAGTTGACAAGAACACAGTCTCAGTTAATGGTGTCAATTACACGGCAGATCATATTGTTTTGTCGCCTGGTGGTGAACCTACTGTACCGCATATTGAAGGTGCAGAACTTGGCATCACTTCTGATGGTTTTTTTGAACTGCAAGATCTACCTAAAAAAGTTGCCATTATTGGTGGTGGTTATATTGGCGTAGAGTTGGCTGGTGTACTCAACGCACTAGGCTCAAGCGTAGAAATCTTCCAACGAGCAGGAACTTTATTAGAAAGCTTTGACCCTATGATTCAAACAGCACTGGAGAAGGATTACAGTAATCACGGCATTGTTATTCATCACAATACACAAATTGACAAAGTATTGTCAGACAAAACATTAGTAACTAATCATGGAGAATTTTCAGGCTTTGACACCATTATTTGGGCCGTAGGACGCGACCCAATGACCCGCCATCTAGGCCTTGAAAATGCGAGTGTCACTTGTGACCAACGCGGCTTTATTCCAACTGATAAATTTCAAGTAACCAATATTGATAATATTTTTGCACTGGGTGACGCTACAGGCAGAACGCCACTAACACCAGTGGCTATTGCTGCAGGCAGAAGATTGTCTGACCGCCTCTACAATAATATGACTGATCGTCATCTTGACTACAATAACATTGCCACTGTCGTCTTTTCACATCCACCAATTGGCACGATCGGCCTAACAGAAGCACAAGCTAATGAGCAATTTGATCAAGTCAAAATATACACTTCTGAATTCACACCGATGGCAGATGCACTGCTCGATCACAAAACCACTACTGCACTTAAACTAGTCTGTGTTGGTGATGATGAAAAAGTGGTGGGTTGTCATATTATGGGTCATGGTGCCGATGAAATGCTACAAGGTTTTGCTGTGGCAATTAAGATGGGCGCCACTAAAAAACAATTTGATGATACGGTGGCGATACATCCATCTAGTGCAGAAGAATTAGTAACTATGCGCTAATTACTCGCTCTTTTCACTTTACACTTTACACTGCGATTAAATTTAAAAAATAATCGATCACATGGTTATATCTATGCTCAATCGTATTTTTAAATTTTCCTTGCCTAAAGAGAAATTAACTGCGCAACAATCATTAGCAAAATATCAACTATTTAGACTCACCTCTCTACTACCGGCGAATGTTTAAGAGTTAATAACGATTTAGTTTGCGCCATTTGTACGGTTCGATGGGTGGAGTATGGTAGTTCCAAAATCCCAGCTGTTCAGCTTTAGCCAAATCTTGCGCTTGCTTGTAAGTATCTTTATAAGAAAATGCCATGCCTGATTCAACCATTAATTGGCCAATATTGACACCACCCTTGTAAACACGAACCAACACGCGCTGATAATGATCAACCCCTAACGGCTCAATAGTCAACTGTCCGGGCAAACTACGCAACAGTCGCTTTAAATGATTTTTAGCGATACGCCCGCAATCAACCATTTGCACACTGGATTTTCTGCATTTTTGACCAAGCTCGGGGGTGTCAATACCCGCTATTCGCATTTGCAGACTAACACTATCACCATCAACAATATAGAGAGAACGCTCACTATTTAATGAAAAACTCTCAAGGTTAGCCCAAGCGTTAAATGTAATAAAAAGGCTAAAAATAAATAATCTCATCTATTATGATAGTGGCGGTAAAATTAATTCATTTTAGCTGAATAATAGCGCAAACTATGGATGCATTAAAGCAGGTTAAATTTGATGACCAAGGATTAATTCCAGCCATTGCACAGGATTATCAAACAGGTGAAATTTTAATGTTTGCCTGGATGAATCAAGAAGCATTATCCTTGACCATTGAAAAACAGCAAGCTGTTTATTACTCGCGCTCTAGAAAAAAACTTTGGTTTAAAGGTGAAGAGTCTGGCCACAGCCAAATTGTTAAAGAGATTTATAGCGATTGTGATCAAGATGTTATTTTGCTCAAAATTGAGCAAATTGGTGGCATTGCTTGTCACACTGGTCGCGCCTCTTGCTTTTTCCAAAAATTAGATAATGACAACTGGCTAACAATGGCTGATGTAATTAAAGACCCAAAGGATATATATGAATGATATTATCAAACAACTAGAAGGCATTCTAGAAGATCGAAAAAGTGCCAGTTCAGACAGTTCTTACGTATCTTCTTTATACCAAAAAGGTACCGATGAGATACTTAAAAAAATTGGCGAAGAGTCAGCAGAAGTTATTATGGCTGCTAAAGATGACGTTAAAGATAAAATTATTTACGAAGTGGCAGACTTATGGTTCCATACATTGGTATTACTACGACACAAAGACATAGAAGTCGATAAAATAGAGCAAGAATTATCAAGACGCTTTGGCTTGTCAGGGTTAGAAGAAAAAGCCAATAGAAATAAATAAAAAACTAGGAGAGAATTATGATGCCAGGACCTTTTGAACTGATTATTATTTTAGTGATTGTATTGCTATTATTTGGTGGCAAGCGATTAAAAAACATTGGTGGCGACCTAGGTGGCGCCATTAAAGGTTTTAAAAAATCAATGAAAGAAAGTGAAAACGATAAAATCGACAGTAAAGATGATATTATCGATGTAAAAGCCGTAAAAGAAGAAGACAAGCAAAAATAAACCATGTTTGATGTTGGCTTTTGGGAATTTGCCTTAATTGGTATTATCACTCTAATTATTGTCGGTCCTGAGCGTATGCCCAGCATTGCCAGAACTGCTGGAAAATACGCTGGAAAAGCCAAGCACTTTATTGCCAAAATTCAAGATGATGTCAGTGATGAAATCGACATTGATCAATTCAAAAAGCAAATGAATGACATGGACAAGGAGTCTAATATCGTTGAAATCTTTGACGAAACCAAAGATGCTTTAAACGACATTAAGCACAACACTGATCAGAAAAAATGATGAATGCCAAGGAGATGACTTTCGTTCAACATCTGACTGAATTGCGCGACATTCTGTTGCGCTCAGTGATTGCTATCCTGATTATATTTATTGGCTTATTTCCATTCGCCAATGAAGTATATAGCTTTATTGCAGCGCCCATTATTAACGTTTTGCCTCAGGGTAGCAATATTATTGCTATTGGTGTTATATCACCCTTTTTAACGCCACTTAAAATGGCACTGATTATGGCTGTTTATCTTGCCATGCCGTACTTACTGTACCAAGTCTGGAAATTTGTGGCGCCAGCACTCTATAAACACGAAAAACAAATGATTGTACCTTTGGTGGTTTCATCCACCATTTTGTTTTACGCCGGCCTACTCTTTTCGTTTTATGTCGTATTTCCTGTTATTTTTGGCTTTTTATCCAGTATCGGCCCAAGTATTGTCGACTTCACCCCAGATATTCAATACTACCTCGATTTTGTATTAAAAGTTTCTTTTGCGTTCGGCGTAGCATTTGAAGTGCCTATTGCTACCATCTTGCTTATTATGTTTGGCGCAACCACCATTGAAAAACTTAAAACTAACCGCCCTTATGTTGTGATTGGTGCATTTATTTTGGGTATGTTGCTAACACCACCAGATATTATTTCACAAACACTAATTGCCATTCCTATGTGGCTGCTATTTGAGGCTGGACTGATTTTTGCGCCATTTTTTGTACGCAAAGAGTCTGAATCCGACTCACCTGATGATTCGCCATCTCCAAAACAGCCAACGACCGAAGGTCACTCAACAGACGATACCGAAGATCAAGATTGGGATGATGACGAATTTGACGCTGAAATGGATAAGATCGAAGCAGAGTTCGAAAAAATGGATGAAGAATTTGAGGGTAATACCTCTAAGAAAAATCCTGAATAATTAGCAGTTTAATCTAACAATTCAAAGGCATTAATAACACTCTCGGCCACATCGACAATACGCTTGTTTTTATCCATAGCCATTTTTCTTAATGACTGATAAGCAGCTTCTTCATTAATAGATTTATGCGTCATCAACAACCCTTTCGCCTTTTCAACCGCTTTTCGCTCCGATAATTGATTGCGTGTAGCGTCTAGCTCATCTTTAAGTGCCTGAAATTCTCTAAAACGTGCCATCGCCACATCAATAATTGGCTGCACACGATTTTCTTCCAAGCCATCTACAATATAGGCATTGACACCTGATTTAATCGCAGAACTAGCCATCTCAGAATTTGACTCTTCAGCAAACATAACAATTGGCTTAGGCTTAGAATTATTTACATCACTTAAATTAGCAAATACTTCTTCATCAGGAATATCGGCATTAACAATCACTACATCCGCATGGGTCATTTCATTACTATCTTGTAATTGAGCGCTACTAGCCATACGACAAATAACCTCATGACCTTTATCTTGTAAAGCTCTGCGCAACATAGCAGAACGACCGGTATTCTCATCAACTAAGATGATTTTTAATGCTGTATTCATAAGTGTGGTATTTTAGCTTAAGCTGTCATACAGGATTTGAAAATAGCGCGGTGCACATCGCCAATACTAATAATGCCAACCAACTTACCTTCTTGAGTCACTGGAATTCTTCGATATTTCCTTAACCACATGGTTGAGGCCGCCTTTAAACAAGGCATGTCTAAATCAATACTATCTACACCGTCTGTCATAATGTCACTAATTTTAGCGTTCATGGTATCCTTGTAATTCGTTTCCATGTTTTCAAAATCAAAATGTGTGTCACTCATAATATCTTCAAGCTTAGGAAACATGTGCTGCAAGATATCCTTTTCAGAAATAATACCAACTAGATTGTTGTCAGCGTCAACCACTGGAGCACCACTAATATGCTCCATAATCATCATCAGCGCAATGTCTTTAACTGGCTGATCAGGGGATACTGTTTTTACATTAGTGGTCATAATTTCTTGAACGATCATAATTTCTCCATTTCTTGTTATTTAGTTAATACCGTAAAACCTATTCTACATAAATATAAATAATTTTATTGGGGTTTTTATACCAAAAAACCCCGCGATAGGCGGGGTTAAAAATCAACTGGGATTTTTATCGAGGATTATTTTGTAAACTCTGGGTAAGCCTCCAAACCACACTCAGCAATATCTGAACCAGAATATTCTTCTTCTTCAGAGATTCTTATGCCCATCACTGCTTTAAGGATTAACCATAAAACCATTGAAGTGCCAAACACCCAGATAAAGATTGTGCCTGCGCCTGCTAACTGGCCAGTGAAAGACACACCTGAGTTGGTTAATGGTACCGCTAATAAGCCCCATAAACCAACCACACCGTGAACAGAAATTGCACCGACTGGATCGTCAATCTTAAATACTTTATCTAACGTTGAAATTGAGAATACCACCAACACACCGCCAACAGCACCAATTAATGTCGCTTCTAAAGCCGTCGGTGTATCAGGTCCTGCGGTAATCGCTACCAAACCTGCTAACGCACCATTAAGTGCCATAGTAAGATCTGCCTTACCCCATAGTAATTTAACCAATAATAGTGCCGCGATCACGCCACCAGCTGCTGCTGCATTAGTATTTAAAAATACCATTGCCACTGCATTAGCGCTCTCTTTACTAGCCATCGCTAAAACCGAGCCACCATTAAAACCAAACCAACCCATCCACAAAATGAATGTGCCTAGTGTTGCCAACGGCATATTTGCACCAGGAATCGCATTTGATGATCCGTCTTTATTGTATTTACCCTTACGAGCGCCTAATACCATAACACCTGCTAGCGCCGCTGCTGCACCGGCCATATGCACAATACCTGAACCAGCAAAATCAGAGAACCCTAAGTCGCCTAATACGAACAAGCCAAATACTGATTCACCATTCCATGTCCATGCACCTTCCATTGGGTAAATAACACCGGTAAAAACAACTGCAAATGCAAAGAAAGCGAATAATTTCATGCGTTCAGCCACTGCACCTGAAACAATACTCATTGCGGTTGCAACAAATACCACTTGGAAGAAGAAATCTGATGGCGCTGCGTAAGTTGCATCCTTAGCCACCGTCTCAATACCTTCAAGCATAACGCCACCGCCATACATAATATCGTAGCCGTAAACCATGTAAGTTGTACAAGCAATGGCAAATAAGCCAATGTTTTTAGTTAAAATTTCAGCCGTATTTTTACTACGAACCATTCCCGCTTCTAACATTGAGAAGCCTGCTGCCATCCACATGACCAAGGCACCCATCACCAAAAAGTAAAAAGTGTCAATTGCGAATTGCATTTCTAAAATTGTATTTTCCATCATATCTCCTTAAAGTGCTACTGATCCAGTTTCGCCCGTACGAATGCGAACCACCTCATCTAATGAAGTGACAAATATTTTTCCGTCGCCAATCTTGCCACCGTCAGCTTTTGCACTACCACTAATCGCTTCAATCACACCCTCAACCTGGTCAGCTTTGATAGCTATTTCCAGTTTAACTTTTGGTAAAAAATCTACCGTATATTCGGCACCTCTATATAGTTCTGTATGTCCTTTTTGACGCCCAAAACCCTTAACTTCAGTTGCTGTTACACCCGTAACACCTATAGTTGACAACGCCTCTCTGACATCATCTAACTTAAATGGCTTGATGATTGCTGTGACCATTTTCATTATCCTTCTCCTTGTTTTTAAACCAAAAAAAATGCCAGTTACCGCCATCTGCAAAATTGCAAATAGCGATAACTGGCATCTATACCATTTTGTGCAATACTCCCTCATGAAGCATGCAAAAAAAAACGCTTATTTAAATGCTCAATTAAAAGCATCTAAATAAACGTCTATGTTTGTTGTTAAATCCCGCCTTTGGGTCTAACTAGTGAGAATTATAAGCGCTTTAATAATTAAATGCAACTTAAATTTAAAATTCCAATTAAATTACGCATAAGTCTGTTCAAAATTTTCCAAAAAATCTTCAACAGACAAGTAGTGATTGCCATCACATGAAAAACTCAGACCAATAGTGCCGTTCATAATATTAAGACTGCCAGTTTTCAGGTATAGATTTTCGTCCATAAAGCGCATATGTTTAAATTTATCAAACACTTCTTTAACTTGCTCTTGAGTCACTTTGGCGCCTGTTGGGTAGTCTTTCTTAGGATACAGTAGGCAAATATCAGGGCTGGTAATCTCCTCCAGCACATGAACATGATAATTATAAGGATTGTCAATTGTCCAAATCGTTGCCCTTGACGAGGCATAATGAAGCTTCAAATGAAACGCGCCCAATTCATTTAGTAGCTCAACAGCAATATTATGAACAGTATCAATCGACTTATCCATGGCGGAGTTGACTCGCGTCTGATTAAACAAGTTAGAGCGTATTTCTGGATCACCCTTAATTTGACGCCAATCATCCAGATTAAGGTCTTGTTTTGGCAGAGGTAATTTTTCCAATTCAAGATCAAACACTAACAATGCAACAAATTGATCATTGTGGCAAATTGAGTGCACCATACTAATACAGGGTCTTAGTGTAGTTCTTGAAATATAAGTATCTGAAATATAAATCGGATGATGCTCATCTACCGCATTAAAAAAAGGCCGATCTGACAAATCCTGTCCCTTAAATTCTGGCAATATGGCTTCTTGACTAATATTGGCACTAAGCTGCCTACCTGATCTGTCCAAGACATAGGCTAATCTTGCATACTGATGATTTTGCATATACGAAAAAAGTAACTCATTCAAATGATCAAAGCTTAATTCGTTATCTAGACAACTATCACAGGCTTGAGAAAGTTGCATTAAGCCCTCACCCAGCTGATCAGTTAAAAAGGTTTTTTGCTCACTAATTAAATCTGAAATATTCATACACTTGTTATACGTTATTCACCAATCATTGCTAGGTAATCTTGCTCACTCAAAATGGTTAGGCCAAATTTTTCAGCTGCTTGTATTTTCTTTTGTCCAACTTTATCACCAACCACTAAATAATCTGTTTTACCAGTAACACTAGATGCAATCTGAATACCTAGATTTTTGGCATTTTTCTTCATCACCTCTCTCGAACCTTGCATTTTTCCAGTAAAGACAATTTTCTTACCGCTTAACTCATGCAAAACACTATTAGCATTAATAGACAATTGTGTTAACTCTAAATTAAATTGATAGTGAAACAATCGCCCAAATTCCTCTCGAATATTGGCCAGTCCATCAACAATTAGCGCTGCAGTCAGTTCAGCAAAGCCATCAATATCGGCAATTTGGGTTTTTTCCAATGTAAAAATATCTTTAATAGTATACGATCTCAATAAATTTTCACAATTTCCCGTACCCATTCTATTAACACCAAAAGCAGCCAAAAATCGCCAATCCTCAATTTGCTCTGTGGTTGAACGTTGCAGTTGAGTAATTAGGTTGGCGCTAGTTTTATCGCCAAAGCCCATGTTGATAAAATCGGACTGATTTAAGGTATAAATTTGAGAAATTTTACGAATGTCGTGATCATAAAGCTTTTTAATAGTAGCAATGCCAAAACCATCATTATTAGCCAGAATTTTGAAGAAGTACTCCATTTTGCCAATAACCTGGGCTGGACAATTAACATGATTTAAACACATTAAAAAATCAGATTCCCACGTTAGGAGCTCACCACAACTAGGACACTGGTCAGGGATTTGAACAGGTGCTGGTTTTAATACTTTGTTAATTTTAGGAATGACCAAACCTGATCGGGTTAATTCAATAATACTACCCACCCCCAGCCCTTGATCTTTAACCAGGCCGTAATGGTGTCCAGTTGCCCTAACAATGGTGGCACCACTTAACTGTGTGGGCTCCAATTCAGCAACAGGAGTAATCTTCCCTGTTCGGCCTACCTGAGGCATTACGCCCAATACCCTGACCTGAGCCTTATCTTTATTTTCCTTAAAGGCAATTTGCCAGCGGTGAAATTTTCGATTAGCGCCCATGTGCTGTTTGATTGTCGGATCAGTTAACTCAAAAACCACACCATCTACATCAAAATCTACCAAGGATAAAACCTCAGTAACAATATTTTCAAAATTCTTGGTTAATTCGACAATACTCCCCTGCCAAACGGGCAATTGAGCAAAAGGCACAAACAAGGCCGCTTGATCATTAATGGCTTGTTGCGCTTTTTCATCTAAGGATTTTTCTTTGATAAGACTGGCTTGAAAATTGCGCGGATATTCAAAATCACTGGACAGATATTGCTCAAAGTAGCTTTTTTTAACAACAATCTCACCCGCGCCTTGACCTCGATCAGACAGATTAAAAACCTGCAAGCCTCGATCAAATACTCGAGTAATGTCGCTGCCTTTTTTGCCATCTCCTCGCGTGTAAAGATGTTGTCCATCATCATATCCAGCAAAACCGTCTAACTTAGGCGTGGCTTTAATACTAAGCGTTGTTATGTCTATACCAATCTCAATACAAGCTTTTTCAACACGCTCAATCCATTTACCAATTTCAGCCCAAGAATAGGCCTTATCGGTAGACAACATAATCTCTGGTAACAGTACTTTTTCATCAGAAAAACCCTGCCCTTCAGGCTCTACTGAATGTAATAGCGGATGTTGAGGTAGTCGCTTATTAAGCTCGGCCAGATAGATAAAATCATAATCCTGATCGCTAATAATAGGATTGCCGTCTCGATAAGCGGCATTCGCCTGTTGGCAAAACTCAGCTAACTCTTGATCTGATAAATCATTCAACAGAATATCCTGTCGAATGATGCTTTGAACTAAGTCTTGCGACAAGCTCATGATGCTTTATTTAGAACTGCTTGGCAATATCGCCCAAGAACTCATAACTAAAGTCAATGGTTGCCTGTTCGTTTTCTTCAGAAAGATCGTTAAAGTAAACTTCAGTTGTATCTGTATCAATTTGTTTTACGCTAATTTGGAATGATTTTTTAATTGCATCGTCGCCAAACATACGCGACCAAATACCTTTGTCTTCACTTCTAGCTACGTTAATGTAGAAACTACTCTCTTTGATATCCTTATCTTCAACATCAATATTTAACTGATCAAGCGCCCAACCCATGTTATCCCAAGTATCGTATTGACCTAAAGAGAATACCAATTTTGCATAGCCACCAACGCTTTTAGCAACTTTTACTGTTAATTTTTGCTCTTCTTTAGCTTTAAGAATTTTCTCTCTAGCAACCGCATGATCACTACCTAAGAATGTCATCAGTCGGTACAACATTTCTGTTTCCAATGCTTGGTCTTTAGGGCGAGATTGCCAAATGGTGTTCTCATCATCTTTGCCCACTTTGGTCAGCACTTCTTCCATAGAATTAAGCGACAAATAAACCGCTGTCTTTCCAGCTTCTTGCGTTGGTTCGATGCGAATACGGTATTTGTCAACAATTGGCAGTGCGTATCTTGCCGCAATCGCCTTTTTAAGCATTGAACGGATAACACCTAACGATCTATCTGGAATTTCAGGATGATTTTCTAAAAAATCTGTTTCCATTAAGCCGATTTTTTTATTGGTTTTTTTGATTGCAAACCCATGTGACTTAAAAAAGCTCTTAGATAAATTCCAAACATCATCTGGCTTTTTATCAACCACCAACCAGCGACGCTCACCTGAGCGCTTAACAACTACATTAGAAGGCGTTCTTAAGATGCTTGACGCTTCTTTAATAGCATTATCTTTCTCAGAAAAACTGACTGTATCTTCTTGAATATTTGAAACATACTCACTTAATTTAAATGCATTTTGTGAGCTTGGCTTGGTTAAATCCGGCGGAATTTCTAACGAGGTAACTGTTTTATTTGAATAATACTTAATATCTCTTTCACCCAGACTAGCTTGCTTTACTTCCTCTTTCTCATCGAAAGAAAAACACCCTGTCAAAGATAACGATAAAATCGTCAATACTGCTGTTTTAACCATGCTACATAACCCCCAAATTAGATAAATCTTGCTCTAGTATTACTTGAGCTTGTTGTGATAATATTGTTAACGGCAAGCGAATACCGCTTTCACACTTGCCCATTTTATGCAATGCCCACTTAACCGGAATTGGATTAGACTCAATAAATAAATTTTGATGCAATCCTCTCAACGGTGCGTCAAGTTCTTCTGCTAACGTTTTGTTATTGTCGAATGCCGCTTGATAAGCTTGCGACAATTCTTTGGGTGCAACATTAGCACTAACAGAAATACCACCGTGACCACCCATTAAAATAAATTCAATCGCTGTTGCGTCATCACCACTATACAATAAGAAATCTTCTGGACAAGTGTCGATCAACATTTGTGCCACGCTTAAGTCACCAGTGGCATCTTTCACACCAATGATATTAGAAACTTCAGATAATCTAACAATGGTTTCTGGCAGTAAATCTACCGCTGTTCTACCCGGAACATTATATAAAATTTGATCAATATCAACTGTCTCAGCAATCAACTTGTAATGCTGATACAAACCCTCTTGAGTGGGCTTGTTGTAATAGGGTGTCACCAATAAGCAGGCATCTGCACCAATTTCTTTGGCAGCTTGCGTTAATTCAATCGCTTCAGAGGTTGAATTAGCACCAGTGCCGGCAATGATGGAAATACGGCCATTGGCAAATTCAACCGTACTACGCATTACCTCAATGTGCTCCTGCTGGTTCAGCGTAGCGCTCTCGCCCGTTGTGCCCATAGAGATAATTGCTTTAGTGCCTGACTCAATATGAAACTCAACCAATGCTTCAAGCGAGGCAAAATCAACCGATCCGTCTTTAAACATCGGCGTGATTAAGGCCACCATAGAGCCAGTTAAAGGGTGGTTTATACGCATAACACTAAACAATAAAAATGATTAATTAGAATTATATACGAATGCAGTTTTTTAGGCATAAAAAAACCCGCTAATAACAAAGTCATTAGCGGGTTTAATTAGTCTAGATTTTGCCTACAAATCGTAACCTCTTTCCTCATGAGAAATAATATCTAGACCTTGTTGCTCTTCTTCAGCGCTCACTCTTAAACCAACCATCATATCGACCACTTTAAGAATGATGTAAGTTGCAATCGCTGTATAAACAAAGGTCGAAACAACGCCAATCGCTTGAACTTCAAGCTGCGACATAATGGTCATCCCCTCTGCCAATCCTTGGCCAGAGAAAATTCCCAATTCGCTTGATGCAAATACCGCTGCCATTAGTGTACCGATAATACCGCCAACACCATGCACTGGAAACACATCTAATGAATCATCAATTTTCCACTTTTGTTTAATTAGAATCACTGCATTAAAACAAACAATACCAGCAACAATACCAATCACCAAACCGCCAGCAGGACCAACAAAACCAGATGCCGGTGTAATAGTACCCAAACCAGCAATCAGGCCAGTTACTGCACCTAATGCTGTTGGCTTGCCAAACTTAATCCACTCGTAAAACATCCAAGTGATTGCACCAGCCGCGGCTGAAATATGCGTTACTAACATCGCCATTGCTGCGTCACCATTAGCGGCTAATGCCGATCCACCATTAAAGCCAAACCAGCCAAACCATAGCATGGCTGCACCGGTAATGGTCATGGTCATGTTATGTGGTGGCATTGGCTTTTGTGGAAAACCATTACGTGGGCCAATAACAATAGCCGCCACTAAAGCTGCCACACCTGCGGTTACGTGAACAACCGTACCACCAGCAAAGTCAAGCAAGCCCATTTCGCCTAACCAGCCGCCGCCCCATACCCAGTGAGTAATTGGTGCATAAACCACAATTAACCAAATCGCACTAAATAACAGTACCGCTGAAAATCTCATACGTTCAGCAAAACCACCCACGATTAACGCTGGCGTAATAATGGCAAAAGTCATTTGAAATAAGGCAAATAAACTCTCAGGAATATCGCCACTTAAAGAGCCTTCTGTAACGCCTGCCAACATAAACTTAGATAAGCTACCAAAATAAGCATTGCCATCAGCAAATGCAATTGAATAACCTGCGATTAGCCATAAAATTGACACAATACCTGCAATAGCAAAACACTGCATTAATACCGATAAGATATTTTTGCTGCGAACCAACCCGCCATAAAACAAAGCCAAACCTGGCAATGTCATAAACAGAACCAATGCTGTTGATGTCAAAATCCACGAAGTGTTCGCACCGTCTAAGCCCTCGGCAAACACACCCATTGGCATTAAAGCCAATAAACTTAATAATAATTTTTTCATTTTTTACTCCTAAAGTGCGTCTTGATCCGTCTCACCGGTACGAATACGAACTACTTTTTCTAAATTAGATACAAAAATCTTGCCATCGCCCACTTTTCCTGAACTGGCAACACTGCTAATAGCCTCAATCACTGAGTCTAATTGAGCGGCTGAGATAGCTACTTCTAATTTAATTTTTGGTAAAAAATCAACTTGATATTCAGCCCCACGATATAATTCGGTGTGGCCTTTTTGACGACCAAAGCCTTTAACTTCAGTCACGGTAATGCCAGAGACGCCCACTTCTGAAAGTGCCTCTCTAACATCATCTAATTTGTGCGGTCGTAGAATTGCCGTTACAAATTTCATACTTCTCTCCTGTGTAAGTTACAAACCACTTGGCTTGTAAATAGAAATAAGCCCATCGTGGGCAACTTGTAAGCAGCAATGCTTGTTTTTAAATGCTACGCCGTTGTAACATCACAATGATAATTATAGATTTTTTTAAGAAAAATAGCAAATGCAGCCAATCGGCAAGCTATTTGCTCGCCAGATCTTGGCGTTTTAATTGTGTATTTTTTAGCACTTGTTGTGCCCGCCACTGATCAATATTAGCCTGATGACCACTTAATAACACCTCTGGCACTTGCTGATTATCAATTACTTCAGGGCGTGTGTAATGTGGATAATCTAATAATCCATTGGCAAAAGAATCGTTCAGAGAATCTTGATTGCCTAACACTGCTGGAATTTGACGACTGACACTATCAATTAATACCATGGCAGCTAATTCGCCACCACTAATCACATAATCACCAATTGACACTTCCATGTCTACATCGTGCTCAATAATGCGCTCATCCACGCCTTCGTAACGCCCACATAATAAGGTTAGTGATTCAAATTTAGACAGCTCTGTCGCTAGCTGATGAGTTAGCTTTCTTCCTTGAGGTGACAGATAGACAACCTGCGTGTTAGGTACTTTTTGTTTGATTTTTTCAATACAGCTTCTAATCGGTTTAACCTGCATCACCATGCCAGCGCCACCACCATAAGGCTTGTCGTCAACATTGCGATATTTATTATCGGAAAAATCTCTCAACTGCCAAGTATGAATACTTAACAAAGATTTCTTAATGCCGCGAGCAACCACCCCTTCATCCTTAATAGCTGAAAACATATCAGGAAACAAAGTGATTACATCAAAACGCATAATATCAGGTTAGAATATTTTTAAGAATATGGTAGTAGATATCGCTCAGATCATCCAAATCTTGGGCGGAAACACATTCATTCACTTGATGAATGGTAGCGTTTAATGGGCCCAACTCAACCACTTGCGCATCAAGCATTGGCGCAATAAAACGCCCATCAGACGTTCCACCAGAAGTAGATAATTCAGTATCGATGCCCGTTACCTTTTTAATTGCATCAACACAACCACTCACTAGCTCGCCTTTTGGCGTTAAAAACGGATAACCTGAATGATTCCAATCAATTTTATAGTCAAGCTGATACTTATCTAGAATATCGCACACTCGCTGTTGCAACCCTTTATGAGTTGACTGCGTTGAGTAGCGAAAATTAAAAACGACCTCAATTGCCCCTGGAATAACGTTAGTCACCCCGGTACCTGAATGAATATTTGAAATTTGAAAACTGGTGGCTGGAAAATACTCATTACCCTCATCCCATGTTTCACTACACAGCTTGTCAAGCGCCGGAACCGCCAAATGAATTGGATTGTTAGCCAAGTGTGGGTAGGCAATATGGCCCTGCTTACCGATAATGGTTAGCGTACCATTTAAAGAGCCTCGACGCCCATTTTTAATCACATCACCCAATGTGTTAGTCGCAGACGGCTCACCAACCAAACAATAATCAACATTTTGCCCCACAGCGTTTAAATGTTCACAAACCTTAACTGTGCCATCAATCGCAGGACCCTCTTCGTCCGAAGTAATTAAATAGCCAATCGTGCCTTTGTGATCTGGATAATCTGTTACAAATCGCTCACTTGCACTAAGCATAGCAGCTAATGAGCCTTTCATGTCTGCTGCACCACGACCGTGCAACATGCCATCTTTTATTTCAGCTGAAAATGGATCTAAATCCCATTTTGACTCATCGCCCACTGGCACTACATCGGTATGCCCTGCAAAAACAAATACTGGCGAACCAGAACCATGCTCAGCCCAAAAGTTATCCACCTCGCCAAATTTTAAATCGGTAGCATTAAATGCAGACTTTTTTAAATATTCAATCATCAAGGCTTGGCAACCCTTGTCGTTAGGGGTGACTGAATCAATACTAATTAAGGCTTGTGCCAGTTCTATTGTTTTACTCATAAACTTAATCTAATGTTAAATTAACAACTGGATTACTTGGCACATTAGTTGTATCGCTTACTACTTGTAAATCATCAGCTTGCTTCATGGCGCCACCTGTACGACTTAATCTAGCAACCACCAACACTTGATCGTGCTCAGACAATAACTTTGTTGGCATCACTGAATTCATATCGCTCAATGTCACTTGACCGTCAAAATCTTTAATTTTAATTTTTTCAATGGCGATAGGCATTGGTCTACCAACGGCAGATTTCACATAAATCATTAAGAAATCGTCATTTGATCGTTTGGCTAAAATTTCATCAGCAATGGTCACATTCACTGTCACCGTATGACTAATTTTAGGGTTTTGTTCACGCTCCAATTCTGTCAAAATACTCAACAACGCTTGTCGATCTGCACTACCCTCAGGCAATCCAGATAAAGCTTTATTCCATAGACCTTTTGCCAAATTATAATCTTGCATACTAACAGCAAACAAACCGGCTAAATAAAGTGCATCTGGTGCATTTGGCTCAATCTCTAATGCTTGTTTAATTAATTCTACCGGTCGGCCAGTAAATTGATCATCATTGGCGCTAATCATGGTTGAGGCATACTCAACCAACAATCTTGCGTCTTTTGAGTTTAACTGATAAGCCTTTTCATAAGCCTGTAACGATTCATTAATTTTATTAAGCTCAAAATAACTTAATCCTAGCATTTTCCATGCTTGCGCATCAGATGGATTATCTACCAGGTGTAGCCTAATTTTTTCAGCACTTTGCTCTAAACTAAGCGGAGCGGATTCCAAAGCTGTTGTTGTGCTGAGCGTTGACGAATAGGTGCTTAATGACTGATAAACACCAATAGAAAAAATTGGCAGCATGATAACAATCAACCAAGTTAATGCACTAATGGGTTTGGATTCTTTTACGGTCGTTGTGCTTTGATTTAGCTCAATGGCCAATGTGGAGGAAATTTCTTCTAGTGCTAAATCAAACTGCTCCTGATCAATTAAGTCTTGCTCAAGATCACGTTGCAACTCAGCCTTACGCTGCTTGCCCAATCCAATATTTGATTGACGTAAGTCAATATCATTATCAGCCAATGGATTCTTTAAAAACCAAACCACCCATGCTAGTGAAAAACCCAACATCAATCCTATCAAAATCATCATACTCATGATTTAATCCCCGTGCGATTTCCAACCTTCGAAAAGGATAGGCGATATCTGCGATCAAATGCCGCCAACAAAGCGCCAATTGAAATCAATAAACCACCTAGCCAAATCCACCTAATTAACGGTTTATAGTAAATACGCAAACTCCAAGCATCACCTTCTAACGATTCACCAAGTGCGATATAAATATCACGCGTTAACGATGGATCGATCGCCGCTTCTGTCATTGGCATGCCAGTTACATATTGACGCTTCTCTGGCTTCAGGTTAGCGATTAACTCATTCTCAAAATAAACTTCTACCTCGCCTTTATGGCCCTGATAGTTTTGATGAGTAAAGTTATCTACCCCTTTAAATATAAACGTATAACCCTCAATATTCATCGGCTGATCAACGTTCATTTTTATATCTTTCTCTACGCCCAGTTGAGTGGTTACCGTGGCGCCCAATAAAAACACCGCAATACCGATATGTGCCATAATCATGCCAATGAAGGATAAACTCATCTTGCCTTTTTGACGGAGTCGGTTAATCAATAATGACAGAGAGTGTAGTGTAATCCAAATAAACAAAAAGATTGCAAATAGCACTGTTTGATTATCAACCAACCAGAAGCTAACTACAAACAAAACAGCAAGAACAAACCATGTAGGTCTTAGGATGGTAATACTACGAGCAATGGAGTCTTTCTTCCAGCGCAAGAATGGTGCGATAACCATAACCAACACTGCCGGGATCATAATAGGCACAAATACCGCATCAAAATAAGGTGCACCCACTGAAATTTTACCAAGACCTAATGAATCTAGTAATAACGGATATAACGTACCCAAGAAAACACTCAACATCGCCGCCACAAGCAGAATATTATTAATCAACAAACCGCTTTCTTTTGACCACCAGGCAAATGAATTTTGACTTTTCATTAAGTTTGCTCGCCAAGCGTATAGTGCCAAAGAGCCACCAATCACCAGTATCAAGAAAACCAAGATAAATAAACCACGCTCCGGATCAGCTGCAAAAGAATGTACAGACGTTAAAATGCCAGAGCGAACTAAAAAAGTACCCAATAGACTTAAAGAGAATCCAGCAATTGCCAATAACACGGTCCAATGTTTAAAAGCGCCGCGTTTTTCACTCACGCTTAATGAATGTACCAATGCGGTAGCCACTAACCACGGCATAAATGAAGCGTTTTCAACCGGATCCCAGAACCACCAACCGCCCCAGCCGAGCTCGTAATACGCCCACCAAGATCCCAGAACAATGCCAAAAGTTAAAAAAGCCCAAGCCACCAATGTCCAGGGACGAGACCAACGCAACCAAGTTGAATCAAGCTGCCCACGAATAAGCGACGACAAAACAAAAGCAAATGGAATAGCTAAGCCTACATAACCCATATACAACATTGGTGGATGAATGATCAAGCCAAAATCTTGCAAGAGTGGATTAAGCTCTCGCCCTTGCGCAGGAATAACATCTAGACGCTCAAAAGGGTTGGATGTTAGCAACAAGAATAGCAAAAAACCAACGCTAATCAGGCCTAGAATAATCAAGATATGGTTGAGCACCTCACTGGGTATGCGTCTAGACAGTATTGATACTGCAACACTCCAGCCAGATAATATCAATGCCCACAGCAATAAAGACCCCTCGTGCGCACCCCAAACTGCAGACATCTTAAACATAGCTGGCAGCTCGGTGTTGGAGTTATTGGCTACGTACTTCACCGAAAAATCATCAACGACAAAGGCGTTCATTAAAATAGCAAACGCTACAATTGTCCAGAAAAATTGCGCCCACAACATTGGTCGTGACAATTGCGCTAAAGAAAAATCTCCCTTAAATAAACCTACCGTTGGCAATATAACTTGCAAACAAGCAAAGGTCAAAGCTAGTACCAATGCAAAATGTCCAATTTCAACAATCATGTCAATTATTCATCAAATAAATCAATGATTTTATCTAATCCACCGACATTAATGGCAATATCTGCTTGCTCAGCAACAATTGGTTTTGCGTGATAAGCAACTGATAAGCCGGCAATTTTCATCATCTCTAAATCATTGGCACCATCGCCAACGGCAATTACCTGTTTTGTGTTGATTGAATTAAGCCTGCACAACTCATGAATAAAATCAGCCTTAGCGTTAGCGTTGATAATAGCGCCCTGAGTCACGCCGGTCAAACGATTATTACTTTCAGCCAATGTATTAGCCCTAGAATAATCAAGGCCGATATCTGTCGCTAATCGATCCGTAAAATAAGTAAACCCGCCAGACACTACGGCGCTTTTAATATTTCTACCGCTTAAGAAATCGATTAATTCTTGGCCACCAGGATTGACTTGTAATTTTTGTGTGTAAACCTTTTCTAAAGTGGCAACTTCTAACCCTTTTAACAAGGCAACACGCTCTGACAAAGAACTGTCAAAGTCTAATTCGCCACGCATGGCTTTTTCTGTAATCGCAGCCACCTGAGGCTTCAAATTGGCAAAATCAGCAATTTCATCAATACACTCAATATTGATTAAGGTTGAATCCATATCACTAACGAATAGCGCAGCCTGATCCGTTGAAAAATGCACAGGGGCCAAATTAAAGTCGAGTTTAAACCGCGCTCTAAGCGCATTTAAATCAATATTTTTGTGAGCAGAAAAGCGAAAATGTGTACGCTTTTGTTGAATATCAGCATCGATGTGCTGAGCAACAAGTTTGGCTATTGCCAGGTCTTGACTATGTAGAATAATTGTCTTCACATGTCACCTTGTTTAAATATGGTGCGGAAGGAGAGACTCGAAAGCAAGTTGATACCTATGCACAGTTAAAGAGGCCTATTATATAAGGGTTTTCACTTTTTGAATATAAGTAAATTCGCATCATAAGTGCACAACTAAGTTTAATTAGCAATGGTGTATTTTG
>JACNGB010000012.1:26898-28096 GCA_014384345.1 Candidatus Thioglobus pontius | reverse complement strand
ATGGCGAGTAGTGCGGATTTGTTCACGATACCCTCCTGCGACTGATTACTAGTGACACTAGCATTAACAATACACCTAGCATCATCCAAAGTTGTGCGTTAGTGGCTGTTTTGGCCGCCTTTACCTTGTTGGCAATCACTTGAGTTGAGGCAATCTCTGTGGCGGGTTTGGTTGGCGTAATATCAACAGCAACTAATGAAGTGAACTTGGATACCAAGTGATGATCAAGCGCTAGGTTAGTGATGTCAGCTTGCACCTTGTCACGATCCACCCTTCTATTTTGTGCTCGATACTCATACATCATTTGTTCAATCTTACGTCTAGCCCAAAGTACATCAATGCCCGTTGTGCTATTCTTGGCTGTGATGTTAATATCCTTGGTAAATACACCGTTAGCTGTATCGCCACTAATGCTTAGCTTATTGGGCATTGCATTAAGTTTGTAAACGGCGGTAATTACCTCGCCTTTATAAAGATCGGAGATTGATCCTAGTGCTTGCTCGGCGTTAATATCCATTGGGAAGTTGATATTGATGTTGGTCATCGCTGGAGATTCTAGCTTCTCAAACAAGTCAATCATCTTGTCTTTCACTTCAAGAATATCGCCAATGAAGGTATAAGTGCCTTTGCCGTATTCAGCTAGGGTTGTCATTAGGTGCGAGTTAGGTGCTGAGCCGATGCCAATGGTAAACAGTCTGTCATCATCAATATGCTGACGAACAGCTCTAAATATCCCATCTTCATTACCCACTTGGCCATCAGTTAAAAAGATCACTTGACGCAAGTAGTTATCCGAGCGAGAATCTCTTGACTCAAACGCATATTTAATTGCCTCAAGTGGCTCAGTGCCACCATCAGCATATAGATTATTAGCAAAGCGTACACCGTGTTTTTTGTTCATTTTGATTGCCGGCATGGCGCTGTCAAATAGCGGATCAAAGTCTGAATCAAAATCAATAATATTAAACCTGTCGGTTGGTTTTAATCGATTGATCGCCTGAGTGAGTGCCTCAGAAGCTTGGATCATGGAAGATCCCATCATAGAGCCTGACGAATCAATAATAAATATTAGCTCTCTGGGTGTGTTAACTTGTTTAAACGCCTTGTCACCTGGTGGTGTCGCCATTAGCATTAAGTATTGATCATCACCCTTTTGCTGGGTAAACAAGGCTAGTTCAGGTGTTAATGAATTATTCGC